>NC_006576.1:1050000-1353750 GCF_000010065.1 Synechococcus elongatus PCC 6301
GGCTGGTCCCCGTTCGCTCGCCGCTACTGAGGGAATCACTTTTGTTTTCTCTTCCTCCGGCTACTAAGATGTTTCAATTCGCCGGGTTCGCTCGCGCCACCCTATGGATTCAGGTGGCCGTACATGGGGTTGCCCCATTCGGAAATCCTCGGATCAATGCTTGCTTCCAGCTCCCCGAGGCGTATCGTCGGTAGCCACGTCCTTCTTCGCCTCTGTGTGCCTAGGTATCCACCGTAAGCCCTTCGTAGCTTGACCACTACTTCTTTCTGACTTCCATTTCTCCCACTTGACTCAATCAAGTGATGATGAAGATGGTGTCTGTGATACCTACACTCTCATCTCTATGCAGTTTTCAAGGTTCTTGCTGAGTCTTTCAACTCAGCATTCCTAACCTTCCGATACGAAAATCGAAAACTTAAGATGCTGAACTGATTTTTTGAATTTTAAGCAGTCTTTTGGTGGAGGTTAGCGGACTCGAACCGCTGACATCCTGCTTGCAAAGCAGGCGCTCTACCAACTGAGCTAAACCCCCACATCACTTCTTCACTCTCATGAAAAAGCTAGGTGGGCCATCCTGGACTTGAACCAGGGACCTCACCCTTATCAGGGGTGCGCTCTAACCACCTGAGCTAATAGCCCACATCCTGCTCTTGACCCAAACATCTTTGTCTAGGAAAAACCCAGACTAGTTTAGAAGCCCTTGCTCGAAAGACTCGACCGACCTAGGTTGACCTCTGATACCGCTCTATCAAATATGAAGCTTGCGCTTCTCGCAGTTATCAGTAGGGTAGGTCTCCCTGAAAGGAGGTGATCCAGCCACACCTTCCGGTACGGCTACCTTGTTACGACTTCACCCCAGTCATCAGCCCTACCTTCGGCGCCCCCCTCCGCGAACGGTTAGGGTAACGACTTCGGGCATGGCCAACTTCCATGGTGTGACGGGCGGTGTGTACAAGGCCCGGGAACGTATTCACCGCAGTATGCTGACCTGCGATTACTAGCGATTCCGCCTTCATGCAGGCGAGTTGCAGCCTGCAATCTGAACTGAGCCCCGGTTTGGGAGATTTGCTTCACCTCGCGGCTTCGCGTCTCGCTGTCCGGAGCATTGTAGTACGTGTGTAGCCCAGGATGTAAGGGGCATGATGACTTGACGTCGTCCACACCTTCCTCCGGTTTGTCACCGGCAGTTTCTCTAGAGTGCCCAACTGAATGATGGCAACTAAAAACGTGGGTTGCGCTCGTTGCGGGACTTAACCCAACATCTCACGACACGAGCTGACGACAGCCATGCACCACCTGTCTCCCCGCTCCCGAAGGCACTCTCTCGTTTCCAAGAGATTCGGGGGATGTCAAACCCTGGTAAGGTTCTTCGCGTTGCATCGAATTAAACCACATACTCCACCGCTTGTGCGGGCCCCCGTCAATTCCTTTGAGTTTCACACTTGCGTGCGTACTCCCCAGGCGGAACACTTAACGCGTTGGCTACGGCACTGCGCGGGTCGATTCACGCAACACCTAGTGTTCATCGTTTACGGCTAGGACTACAGGGGTATCTAATCCCTTTCGCTCCCCTAGCTTTCGTCCATGAGCGTCAGTTATGGCCCAGTAGCGCGCTTTCGCCGCTGGTGTTCTTCCAGATATCTACGCATTTCACCGCTACACCTGGAATTCCCGCTACCCCTACCATACTCTAGTCAATCAGTTTCCATTGCCTGTATGAGGTTGAGCCCCACGCTTTGACAACAGACTTGATTAACCGCCTGCGGACGCTTTACGCCCAATAATTCCGGATAACGCTTGCCTCTCCCGTATTACCGCGGCTGCTGGCACGGAATTAGCCGAGGCTTATTCCTCAGGTACCGTCACTTTCTTCTTCCCTGAGAAAAGGGGTTTACAGTCCAAAAACCTTCCTCCCCCACGCGGCGTTGCTCCGTCAGGCTTGCGCCCATTGCGGAAAATTCCCCACTGCTGCCTCCCGTAGGAGTCTGGGCCGTGTCTCAGTCCCAGTGTGGCTGATCATCCTCTCAGACCAGCTACTGATCGTCGCCTTGGTAGGCCCTTACCCCACCAACTAGCTAATCAGACGCGAGCTCATCTACAGGCCATAAATGTTTCACCTCTCGGCACATCGGGTATTAGCAGTCGTTTCCAACTGTTGTCCCCGTCCTGTAGGCAGATTCTCACGCGTTACTCACCCGTCCGCCACTAGCTCCGAAGAGCCCGTTCGACTTGCATGTGTTAAGCACGCCGCCAGCGTTCATCCTGAGCCAGGATCAAACTCTCCATTTTGGTTGAACTCTTAATTTGAAATCTCACCCATTAGGCAAGACTTCCAAGTTCGTAAGTTTTCCCGAACCCAGTTAACCGGATTCATCATTTTATTGACGAGTCCCTCAAGACTGGCTTCTAAACTATTCTCTTGTCTAGGTCCTGTCGCCAGCCCCGCTTCGCGTTTCCGCTCCGCTCTCACCGGCGCTTAATTAATCTACCTAACTCGCCTAGTCGCGTCAACCCCCTCAGAGAAAAATTTTTTCGGGATGGACAGAAGAGTAGACGGAGACTGGGTTTTGGGGTGGTTGAAGACTTTGCTGGAGATGCAATGACCCTCTCGATCGCTCAAATTACTGACCTTCATCTCCTAGTCGATCCGCAAGCTGCCCTTCGAGGTTGCGTGACAACACCCCGAGCCGCTGCCGTATTTGGCAATCTCAAACAGCGATCGCCCGATCTACTTCTTCTGAGTGGCGACTTGAGCGAGGATGGCAGCCCTGCTAGCTATGAGCGATTACGAGATTGGGTTGAAGAACTAGGTTGTCCTGCTATTGCGATCGCGGGTAATCATGACCAGCCTGAGCGTTTGACGGAAATTTGTGGGCGATCGCCTTTTATGGGTGAGCCTGTCTATTCCATCCAAGGCTGGCGAATCATTGCACTGGATTCCTACCAACCCAAACGGATAGATGGTCGATTGAGGGGCGATCAACTTGACTGGCTGGATCAGCGCTTAGGAGAAGACTCGTCCCCAACCTTGCTGATGCTGCATCATCCACCGGTGCTGATCGGGGTTACCAAGATGGATGCGATCGGGCTTAAGGACGGGCCAGAGTTTCTAGAAGTGATTGCTCACCATCAGCAAGTCCGCCTTGTGCTTTCGGGGCATGCTCATCAGGCATTTATTCAAGGTCGTGGTTTGACTACCTTCCTCGGGTGCCCCGCCACAGCTATGCAATTTGACCAGCCTGAGCTGCCGGCTGGTTGGCGATCGCTAGAGCTAGAGCCAGATGGATCTTGGCGATCGCAAATCCATTGGGTTGACACCGATTCAATTCATTTCGCTTGAACAGGGCTTGCATCTTAGACAGATCTTGGAACCGTCACTGGAGTCCCAGCGTCTACAGGCTCTATCACTCTTTGCTTAGGATAGGTGGCGATCGCTAACGTCAGTTCGCGACCCACTACTGAATGAGCGTTCGTGGATCTCGGAGGTGTCATGCGTCATCGTCGTTCTGGTCAGCGCCGGTTATCAGTCCGCGCAATCTTGAGTCACACCCTGGCAATTAGCTTGGGCGTCTTGGTGACAGTGGGCGGATTACAAGCACGTCCCTCTTTGGCCCAAGCAGCACCTGTAGAAATCGCACAAGCGACTCCTGCGAATACAGCAGCTCCCAACAGTAACCCAGATAGTTTTGTTGCAGCAGCAGTCCGTCAGATTGGCCCTGCAGTCGTTCGGATTGATACTGAGCGGACGGTGACACGGCGGGCAGCTCCCATGTTTGATGACCCGTTTTTCCGTGAGTTTTTTGGGTCTGACTTTTTTGGCAATGTCAATCCGCCAGCACGGCAAGAAGTACAGCGTGGTCAGGGTTCTGGTTTTGTCGTAGATGGTAACGGCTTGATCATGACCAATGCCCACGTGGTCGCCAATGCGGATCAAGTGCGGGTCACGCTACGGGATGGTCGAGAATTTACGGGACGAGTGCGGGGTGCAGACTCTGTCACTGATTTAGCGTTGGTAGAAGTTGATACCAAAGGTGAACGGCTGCCCACTGCTCGCATCGGCAATTCCAGTAATGTCGAGGTCGGAGACTGGGCGATCGCGATCGGGAACCCGCTCGGACTCGACAACACCGTCACTTTAGGGATTGTCAGCAGCCTTGGCCGCCGGAGCAGCGCTGTCGGTATTCCGGATAAGCGCCTCGACTTTATCCAGACCGATGCAGTGATCAACCCCGGTAATTCGGGCGGCCCGCTGGTCAATAGTCGGGGCGAAGTGATTGGCATTAACACCGCCATTCGCCAAGCGCCGGGTGCAGGGATTGGCTTTGCGATTCCAGTTAACACGGCCAAGCAAATTGAAACGCAGCTGCTGAAAAACGGGAAAGTCTCACACTCCTACCTAGGGGTGCAGCTGCTCTCCCTGACGCCACAAATGGCTCGAGATAACAACCGCGATCCCAACTCCACCGTGCGCTTACCAGAAGTGCAAGGTGTCTTAATCATGGGGGTTCAGCGCAATGCACCCGCTGCTACTGCGGGACTGCGACGCGGAGATGTGGTGATAGCGACTGATGGTCAAGCGGTGACGACTGCGGATGAGTTCCAGCGCCGTGTCGAAGCGAGCCAAGTCGGCCAGTCACTCAACCTCAGCGTGATTCGCGACGGTAACCGCCAGCAGATTGCTGTGCGCACTGGCGAACTCCAAGCTGGTTAAACCGCGATCGCTCGCACATGAGGTTACTCAGGCGGCTGGATTCAGTCGCCTTTTTTAGTTGCGACAGGCAGGCCCGTATACTGATTCGATGTTGTTGAACACCCGCAAGCCTGTTATGGATCCAGTCACCCACATGAAACATGAAGTCGCGAAAGCAGCCGCGAGTCGGGTGCAATCTGGCATGGTGGTCGGGCTGGGCTCGGGCTCTACAGCAGCCCTCATGATTCAGTACTTGGGCGATCGCGTTCGCAATGGCGAACTCACCAATATTCAGGCTGTACCCACCTCTTTTCAGTCCTCAGTATTGGCGAATGAATACGGCATTCCGCTGACGACCCTGAACGAAGTCGATCGCATTGATATTGCAATTGATGGCGCGGATGAAGTTGATCCACAACGCAACCTGATCAAAGGCGGTGGCGCTTGCCATACCCGCGAGAAACTAGTGGATGCGCGGGCTGAGCAATTCATTGTCGTCGTTGACAGCAGCAAACTGGTAGAGGCACTCGGAACAACCTTCTTACTGCCCGTGGAAGTGCTGCCGGAAGCTTACATTCAAGTCGGCAAAGCCTTGGAAAAATTGGGTGGCAAACCAGAACTGCGGATGGCGGTCAAAAAAGCAGGCCCAGTCGTGACTGACCAAGGCAACCTCGTTCTCGATGTGAAATTCGATCGCATTGACCAGCCCGCAGAACTGGAGAAAGCGATTAACAACATTCCAGGCGTGCTGGAAAACGGTCTGTTTGTTGGCTTGACCGATCTTGTACTCGTTGGTGAAGTTGACGGCGATCGCGTTTCTGTGCGCGAGTTCTAGGCTTTCGATCAACCCAATCAACTGAGCCAGCTTCAGATCGAAGCTGGCTTTTCGCTGGCTGAAAACACTGTGATCAAAACGCCCTGAAGAGACAGCCTTCAAGGCGTGGCAGCCTTTATCCAGTTGAAAATAGTGATTAGCTGACCAGAGAGAAGGCACTGGTGTCGGTCGGCTCCGGCAGGCCAAAGACACGGCAGAAGACTTTCGCCACTTTGCCCCCCGAGTCCACAGACTCTAGCGGATCCTTGCGGAGGCGGTGCCGCAGACAGGGGGCAACGATCCGCTGAATATCTTCGAGGGTGACTTCCGACCGCCCTTCAAAGGCCGTCAGCGCTTTGGCAGCGCGGTTGGTGACGATGTCACCCCGCAGGCCGTCAATATCCAGCTCCGAGCAGACCTCCGAGATTTTCACCCGCAGGTCATAGTCCAGCTCAACGGATGGCAGCAGCGTTTGCGCTGCAACAATCCGTGCTTGCAGGCTATCTTGCTCGCTGGCATAGCGATCGAGGAAAGTCTGAGGATTTTGATCGAAGGTCGATCGCTGTTCTACGACCTGAACCCGCAGTTCCGGATCTTTGACAGTGCGCACTTCGACACTCATACCGAAGCGATCAAGCAACTGAGGCCGCAGTTCACCTTCCTCGGGGTTACCGGAACCAACCAAGACGAAGCGAGCAGGGTGGCGAATCGATACGCCTTCCCGTTCCACCGTATTCCAACCAGAAGCCGCCGAGTCCAGCAGCACATCTACCAAATGATCGTCGAGCAGGTTGACTTCGTCGACGTAGAGAATGCCACGATTGGCTTTTGCGAGTAGACCCGGTTCAAAGGCTTTGACGCCTTCCGACAGCGCTTTTTCGATGTCAATCGTACCGCAGACGCGATCTTCCGTCGCACCCAAAGGCAGGTCGACCATTTGTACTTTGGCGCGACCAATCGTCGGGGTTTCGCCACGGGCAATGCGATCGCGAACCTCATTACTCATCAGCTCTGGATCGCTGGGATGGCTGTTGTAGGGATCCTCTGCCACCACCTCAATTTCGGGCAGTAGGTCAGCCAAGGCACGAATTGTGGTTGATTTCCCAGTACCGCGATCGCCCATGATCATCACCCCGCCCAATTTGGGGTCGATCACATTCAGCAGCAGGGCAAGCTTCATCTCCTCCTGGCCGACGATCGCCGTGAAGGGGAAAACAGTGCGGCGTGGCGCAGTCGGAAGAGTCGCAGTCACGGGTAAAGCAACGCTGAGCAAAGACCGTTTTTCATTGTGCCACAGTGCTTATACCCCTGCCGTGAACCCTGCTCGGCTAATCAGGTGCCTGTTCGACCATGCCGCTCTACCCCGATCGCTTTCGTTGTCCGTTCGTTCTGCGCCAAGGCTGGGGAATGACGATCGCCGCTGCTTTAGCTAGCGATCGCCCGCCATCTCTGCCAGCACCGATCTACCAAGGGCAATGCCTACGTGGGGCAGATGATGTGCCGCTCTGGACAGAGCGCGCAATTCCAACAAATCCCCGTGGCACCTTGATCGCCACCTACGGCATCACCGGGTCCCTGCAGAATCAAGGCATTCTCCAGCGCTGGGCAACTGCTGCTTATCAAGCCGGTCTGGCAGTGCTGCTCTTTGACTGGCGCGCCCATGGGCGATCGCTGGAATTGTCGCCCGTTCTGACCAGCGATGGGCTACGGGAAGGCGATGATTTTCTGGCGTTAGCTGGACAAGCTCGGCAGCTGGGGCTGCCAGAGCCCTACATATTTGGCGGCTATTCCCTCGGCGGTCAGCTGGCACTCTGGGGCGCTTGGCGCGGGCAACAGGAGGGCTGTCCTCCAGCAGCGGTCCTGTCGCTCTGCCCCAATCTCGATGCCGAGCGATCGCTGCCTTGGTTACGCAGCACGAGGCTCGGTCGCTGGATTGAGCAGCGGATTTGTCGCGAACTGTGCCGATTAGCGACCGACATTGCCAATCACCATCCGGGCAGCCTCGATCCAGCCGCGATCGCCCAAGTCACCACCATTCAGGACTTTGATAACTATTTGGTTGCTCCCCGTTTGGGCTTCCAGAGTAGCGTCGACTATTACCGTGCCAGCAGTCCGCTACCTTTTCTTGCCGATCTACACGTACCTGGACTGGTTCTCTACGCCGCAGACGATCCCTTCTTTCATCCTGCGATCGCCCCCGAACTCGCAGCGATCGCTCAGCGCAATCCAGTTCTAGAGATTGAAATCACGCGCCATGGCGGTCACGTGGGCTATTGGCAGGGCCGCGATCGTTGGTGGGCGATCGATCGATTCCAAGGCTGGTTGGAAGACTCCGGGACTTTACCTAAAGCCTGAGTAGACTGGCGATACGCCTGCTCATCTGCCACTCTCCTATGACCGTTTTGACGCTCCAACTGAGCAATGGCTCGCTGAGCTTGCCGCTCAATTTGGCGGCTGGCCTAGAGCTCAAGTCTGTTTTGCAGCAGCTCCTGCAGCAGCTCCGACAAGCCGCGACGCCGCTCAGTCCTGGTCAACGACCGACCCCACAGCCCAGCACTGATCATCGGTTGGAAGTCGGCGAAATTCATCTCGAAGTGTTCTGCAATCCCAATCTTTGGCCGAGTCCCTTTGCTGCCAAAGTCTTGCTGAGCCTACGACAAGGGGAGTTGCGGCTCAGTCTCGAAACCGAGCTAAGTCGTTTGATGGAAGATCTCGATCAGTATCTCGAGTCAATTCGCTAGGTTAGGGCGGTTTGCAGATTGCCTACACCCTGCAATCGCCGCCTTTGCGTAGACTGGTTGGACAATCCTGACTGTAGACCAGCGATCGCAATCGGTATGGCGAATCCCACATTTGGCAATCGCGACTCGGGCCGCAGTGTTGGCCGCTCCTATCAGTCGCTATGGCTGCTCTTGGGAATCACCACCGTCTTTTTTGGGGCTTTGGGTGGCCGCCTCGCCTACATGCAAATTCAGCAGGGCGAACGAAATCGCGAACTGGCCAACGAGAATCGCATCCACCTGTTGCCTCGCCTCCCTGAACGTGGACGTATCCTCGACCGCGAAGGGCGTGTATTAGCGAGTAGCCGCCACGTTTACTCACTCTATGTTTGGCCGCTGGCAATTAAAGACGACCGCTGGCCCGATACCCGACGCCGGCTAGCCGAGCTACTCAAAGTGCCGGAGTCTACGCTGCAAGCCCGCATCGATCGCCAGAAAGACAATGCCGCTTATCGAGTTCGCCTGGCCCAAAATCTGAGCCAACCCCAAGTTATTGCTTTTGAAGAAAATCGCCGTAACTTCATCGGCGTCGAAGTGGACTACGACAGCGTGCGCTACTACCCCAATGGGTCAATCGCAGCCCACGTTTTGGGGTACACCGGCGAGATTTCGGATGAGGAATTAAAACGGCGCGAGGAACAAGGATATCGACCTGGCGATGTCATTGGCCAAGCTGGACTCGAAGCCGCCTTTGAGAAGCAGTTGCGCGGTGAGTGGGGCGGTCAACAGGTAGAAGTGGATGCCCTCGGCAACGTCGTCCGCATTTTGGGCGACAAGCAAGCGCGAGCGGGCAAAGATGTCACCATCACACTGGATCTCGATCTGCAAAAAGCAGCAGAGGCTGCGATCGGCAACAGCATGGGGGCGATCGTGGCGATCGATCCTCGGGACGGCAGCATCTTGGCGATGGTCAGCCGTCCCACCTACGATCCCAACGTCTTTGCCACCGAAATCAGCCAGGCCGAATGGGATCGACTGCAGCAGCTGGAATTCCCCTTCGTCAATCGCGCTCTGCAGTCCTTTCCGCCAGCCAGTACGTTCAAGATTGTGACCACAGCAGCGGCCTTGGAATCGGGCAAATATTCCCCCGACGCCGTGCTGCAAACCTTCCCCTTCCTGCGGGTTGGCGGCATTCAGTTTTGGGACTGGAATAATGCGGGCTTTGGTCCCCTCGGCTTTGTAGGCGCAATGCGCTATAGCAGCGACACCTTCTTCTACCAAGTCGCTCAGCGGATTGGCGGCGACGCGATCGCAGCCATGTGCCGTCGGTTTGGCATGGGGCAGCGTACAGGGGTAGAGCTTGCCGCGGAGGAAGGGCGGGGTCTTGTGCCCGACAAAGCTTGGAAACTGAAGAACCTGAATGAGGAATGGACCGTCGGCGACTCGATCAATATGTCCATTGGTCAAGGCTTCTTACTGCAAACGCCACTGCAAGTCGCGGTGATGTTTGCGATTCCAGCCAATAACGGCTTCCGGGTAAAACCGCACTTCCTCAAGGACGATCGCGACAGCAAAGAATGGCGCGAGGATCTGAAACTGAAGCCATCCACGATGAAAGTCATCCGGGACGGGCTAGTCTCAGTCGTCGCGGATGGAACTGGAGCTGCCCTGCGAGTGCCCTCACTGCCGCCCAACGCAGGCAAAACTGGAACAGCGGAGGATCCGCCCCGGCGATCGCACACTTGGTATGGCGGCTATGCACCGATTGAGAAACCTGAGATCGTCGTCGTTTCCTTCAACGAAAACTCAGGCGGCGGCGGTGGCAGTACAGCGGCTCCAAAAGTCCGTCAAGTGATGGAAGCCTACTTCCGCAAGAAGGCGCTTCGAGCTCAGGCCGCTAAGGGTAAGCAACCATCTGCCAACACCTCGCAGTAGTAGTCCTGGAGTTGGCGCGTGGCTGCGTTCCAGCTCCAGCGTTCGGCTTCTTGACGAGCCGCTTGGCGTAGAATCTCGCGCTCTGCAGGGTTAGCCAACAAGCGCTGAATCGCAGCGATCGCCCCTTGTTCATCCTCAGGATCGAACAGGAAACCATTAATGCCGTCGCTGACAATATCGGGAATGCCACCGGAATTGGCCGCCACGACCGGACAACCCGCTGCCATGGCTTCCAGCAAGACTAGACCGAGGGTTTCGGTCCGGGAGGGAAAGACAAAAGCGTCAGCAGAAGCGTAGGCCGCCCCTAGCTGTTCCCCATGCAGATAGCCAATGAACTGCGTCTGGGTGCCAGCAAACAATTGCTCTAGTTCGGCCCGATGCGGGCCATCGCCGACCAAGGCCAAGCAAGCCTCAGGATTGGCATCCAAAATGGGTCGCAGGCGATCGATTTGCTTCTCGGCTGAGAGGCGTCCGACGTAGAGCAACAAGGGCGCAGTGGGCTTACCGCCACTGAGGCGATCGCGCATCGCAGCAGTAGCCAAGTCTGGCCGAAAGGTCTCGGTATCCACTCCTCGCTGCCAGAGGCAACAGTGCTCAATGCCGTGATCTGTCAGCTCCTGCACCATCGCGGTTGAAGTACAGAGGTTGATCGCTGCTTGGTTATGCGCCAGCTTCAGCAATTCCCAGAGCACCCCCTCCAAGACCCCCAGCCCGTAATGCTCAAGGTATTTCGGCAAATGGGTGTGATAGGACGCCACGAGTGGCACATTTAGCGCCTTGGCATAGTAGATGCCGCCCAACCCCAACACAGCCGGATTGACCACGTGGATCAGGTCGGGCCGGAACCGCTCCAAGGCTTTTCCCACTTTCGGCAACGGAAAAGCTAGCTTCAGCTCGGGATAGAGCGGTAGCGGAAAGCCTTTAACCCCATAGACTCGAGCCCCCTTGTGCTCGCGGAGCCCGCCGTCGGGGCAAAAAACCATGACGGTGTGGCCAAGACGCTGCAGGTGATCGACCGTGTGCCGAAGCCGCGTGACGATGCCATCCACTTTGGGGAGGAACGTCTCGGTAAAGAGAGCGATGCGCATAGAGAGAGTGCGACTTTAGCGCAGAGCGGTTTCAGGAGCGCTGAGAGCTTCAGCTTGATTACGGGTCCAGGCAGAAACGCAGGGAATTTTGGCGCGATCGCAGCGATCGGCAAACTTCTGCGCAATTTCTACCACTTCGCTCATCAGGCCATTGTCCAAGGTGGTCGGATTGAGGCCTAAATCAATCAAGCAGCGGTTGTCGACAATCAAGTCGTTCTCAAGGGCTTCCTTGCGTGGATTGGGCAGGTAGGCGATTTCAGCACCGGTCAATGCCGCCACTTTCTCTGCCAAATCCTTGACTTGGTAGGTTTCCGTCATCTGGTTAAAGATGCGGACTTTTTCATTGGCTGCTGGCGGATTTTCGATCGCCAGTTGGACGCAGCGCACTGAGTCGCGAATGTGGATGAAGGCTCGGGTTTGGCCACCAACGCCATGCACAGTCAAGGGATAGCCGATCGCCGCCTGCATCAAGAAGCGGTTCAAGACTGTGCCGTAATCACCGTCGTAGTCGAACCGATTGGTCAGATCCGGGTGGAGATTACAGTGATCGGTGTTCGTGCCCCAGACAATACCCTGGTGAAGGTCGGTGACTTGGATGTTGTCGTTCTTGTTGTAGTAGTAGAACAACAATTGATCCAGCGTCTTGGTCATGTGATAGACGCTACCCGGATCAACGGGGTGAAGAATCTTCTCTTCAAAGCGTTGGCCATCCCGCTGGACGACTTCCACTTCTAAGTAGCCTTCAGGAATCGTAGCCCCGCGATGGCTACCGTATCCATAGACGCCCATGGTGCCCAAGTGGACAATGTGGGACTTGAGGCCGACATCCACACAGGCGCAGAGCAGATTGTGGGTGGCGTTGACGTTGTTATTGACCGTGAAGCGCTTATGCCATGCACTCTTCATTGAATAGGGGGCGGCGCGCTGTTCGGCAAAATGCACGATCGCATCCGGCTGCGTTTCTAGCAGTAGTGCACAGAGGCGATCGTAATCAGCCGCTAAGTCGAGATTGACAAAGCTAATCGGCTGCCCGCCCGTTTCTTGCCATGCCTTCAACCGGCGTTCAATCGTCGCGATCGGAGTGAGGGACTGAACCCCCAATTCCACGTCTGTCTTGCGGCGAACGAGGTTGTCAACAATGGTGACGGCGTGACCTGCAGCAGCCAAATTGAGAGCGCAGGGCCACCCGCAGAAACCATCGCCACCCAATACAAGAATCTTCACGCAGTTCCGCTCCTGAGATCGCGTTTGACCGGGGCAATCAGGCTCACGGCCAAATTACCACAGAGCGATCCCCGGGAGCGGTTGTCCATGACACTAGTGAGAAGCAGACACGGCAATCACTAACATCCCTGCAATCAGCACCAGGGCAGCCCCGCCCGTCCAGAGCCATTTTTTGCCCTGATCAGCGTTGGCTTCTGCTTGGTACATTCTGGGTTCTTTGGCGAAGTTATTAAGCCGTCCGCCTTCTTCGGTGGTGTAGGGCATGGGAATGGATGAGACCTCAATACAGCTCTGTCGTGCCCCAGAGTAGCAAAGGATGCTGTCATCGCCCTGAGTCGCTGCAGCTTCTAAACAGTGGCTGGTGACTGCCCGACCAAGCCTGTTTGCGGAGAGCTAGCGATCGCCGCCGATCGCGTGGGAATCCGACCCGCTTGAAAGGCCAATCGACCCGCGATCGTGGCCATGGCCATCGCTTGGGCCATCCGCGCCGGATCTTCGGCTTGAGCGATCGCGGTATTGATCAGCAGGGCATCGGCTCCTAGTTCCATCGCCTGTGCAGCTTCACTGGCGGTACCGATGCCGGCATCAACAACAACGGGAACCTTCGCGTTCTCAACGATGATGCGAATGTTGGCTTCGTTGCGAATGCCTTGCCCCGAACCGATCGGCGAGCCCAGGGGCATCACCGTTGCGCAGCCCACTTCTTCTAAGCGCTTGGCAAGCAGTGGATCGGCATTGATGTAGGGCAAGACTGCGAAGCCCTCTTTGACTAACTGCTCCGCCGCCTGCAACGTCCCGATCGGATCGGGCAGCAGATAGCGACTGTCGGGGATGACTTCCAGCTTGACGAAGTTGTTGTCTTCCTGACCCAGCAATTTCGCCATTTCCCGCCCGAGGCGGGCGACCCGAATTGCTTCCTCTGCCGTGGCACAGCCGGCAGTGTTCGGTAGCATCCAGATCTTTTGCCAGTCCAGAGCCTCGGCCAAGCCTTCATGGCCGGGAGCATTGGTCTGCACTCGCCGCACTGCAACAGTCACAATCTCGCAGCCACTGGCGGCAATGCTGGCGCGCATTTGCTCAAAGCTGCGGTATTTGCCCGTCCCCGTCATCAGGCGCGATCGAAACGACCGTCCGGCGATCGTCAAAACATCGGCAGTGGTGTCGGGGGTGGCGACCATGAACTCGGCATCAGCACAACTGTTTTCCATTATTCCGACTTGCCTGAGCCGAATCGAGATTGTGGATGTTGACAAAATTGCGACAAAGAGTTACAAAAGTTTACAGAGAAAGACAGTGACGACCTGCTAACGCTTACTCAGCGTTTCAGAACAAGCATTTCGAGAACTGACCCTTCTCCTCCTCGACTCAGCTCTGTATCGACTGCCTCGGTTCTGCCGGGGCTTTTTTTTGACCTCGACTGGCCTGCCATAATGGCGATGGTCGTTCGTCGAGATGTTATGCGATCGCTCTTTTTGTCTGCACTGCTAGCCGCCACGACGGTGGCCACCGGAGCACTACCGGCGACGGCTCAAAGCATTTTTAACCGTGATGCCTTTTTTAATCGCGTTACGCCTGAGCTAGCACCTTGGGCTTCTCCTCAGGTCTTGCTGGAGCGTCTGCCGCGCCAGTGGAAGGGCAACTTTAACTACGAAGGGAGTACCCAAGCCCAGAACTATCCGACTGGCCTACAAGTGACTGGCTATTCGATCTCCGGCCGGGTGCTGTCCTTCTCCGGTCTGCTCAACTGGGGCAGCGATCGCCAGTCTGATGTGTTTGGCTACATCGACAGCCAAACGGGCCAAATTGAGTTTTACGAACGGCAAAATCTCGGTCCCACGGCTGCAAGTTCCTCCGGTGGCGGCTTTATCGGCTTCTTAGCTCTGCCCGATGAGCAACGCATTCCCGGTGAAGCCCTGTTCTACTGGGTTCCCAACAGCATCATTCAGCCCACTGGGGTCCTAGCGATCAAACCCGCACCTGCGACGAATCGCTAAGCCGCTGCTCGGTGATGAGAGTCACACTCGTCCACGCACCACTGGCATCGAAACTGCGGATCAGGCGCAGTCGGCGATCGCGACTGACGAGCCAGCCTAGTTCAAGCTGAAAAGGCGATCGAAGGGCCAGTTCTGTCGGGCAAGCACAGCTCACGCCACCGGGTAATAGCCAGATCGTGACTGCCTGTTGTTTGCCGACAAAGACCAGTTGCGATCCTTGAATTGGCGCAAGGGATTCGATCGTGCGATCGCCCCAGTCGAGCTGGGACTGCAACTGATTCCCCACTTTCTCCAAACGGAGTTGGGTGGTGACGCGATCGGGCGATCGCCAGTCGGGATACCGAGTTTCGGCGATTCCGCTCCAGGTTCCCAGCAAGTCTTGAACGGTCAACGGAGCTTGTTGGAACGCATCAATGCCAGGTAGTGCCTCCCGAATCAGGGTTAGCCCCTGTAGCTGGCGATCGCGGTACTGCCAGACCAAGCGGCGGCGCTGTTGATCGGCGAGCAAGCCCTGCTCTGCGCCAAACTCCCCAAACGGGGCAAGCTGCATGCCACCTTGGGAAAAAGCCCCGTCGTCAAAGCCAAGGTAAGCGCGACTGACACTCGTGAAGGGAATCTCAACCCGGCGATCGGGTTGCTGCTGATAGTCAACAACGATTTTGGCCTGTTGGCGATCAGCACTAGCGCTGAGAGTCACGACCGTCGGCTGCTCAGACAGGATTTCGCCCTGCAGGTTCAGGCTGGTAAAGCTGCCTCGCCACTCACCTACATTTTCCAGCAAGCAATTCCAGACCGATTTCATATTTGCATCGCCTTGCAAGGTGAGTTACGCCGAAGCAATCGGGCTTTATAGGGGTACAGTCACCGACTAACAACCACTATGAAACGAGAAGGGGTTCCCTCATTGACCGCCGATCAAGAAGCAGAGCTTCAACACATTCTCCAAGAGATTGATCGGGACTTTCTCAGTGACGGCAGAATCAACTTGCAAAAGGCACGGGCAATCGTGCAGCTTTCGCAGCAACTAGCACCCGTACAAGCTGAAGTGCTCTACCGGATCCGCCAAGCCATTCGCGAGCGCTGGGGGGATCGCCTAGACGTGGAATTCGAGGATTAAAGCTTCAGAGCGGGCTGCGGGAATCGAACCCGCATCATTAGCTTGGAAGGCTAAGGTTTTACCACTAAACTAAGCCCGCTGGCAGATTTCACAATATCATGCGGCGATAACAGTGTTGAGTGGGCTGACATACCCTCAACTGTGCTGCAAGAGGATGGCACTATGGCGATCGCCCGTTCTCAAGGCTGGCTGAGGGGCGTCCACCACGTTGCGCTACATGTGCAAGATCTAGCGCGATCGCGGCAGTTTTACGGCGAGATTTTAGGACTAGCGGAGCTGACAGATGATCAGGTTCCTAGTACGCTGCGACCGCTGGTTGAGGCCGGTCAGGTTGCCAACTTTCGGCTACCAGATGGCGTGATTTTGGACCTGTTCGCAGCACCAAAACTGCAGCCGCCTGACCCCGACCCTAGCCAAGAATTTACCCGCTTTGCCCATCTGGCCTTCGACATTGCGCCCGAGCAATTTGATGCGGCCGTGCAAATTCTCCAAGAGCAGAATGTCGCGATCGCCCAAGGGCCAGTCAGCCGTCCGACCGGTCGCGGTGTCTATTTTTACGACCCTGATGGCACCCTGTTAGAAATTCGCTGCGACCCTTCATGATTCCTCAACTCGACCTACGCACCAAACTCAGCTTCGGAGTTGGTGACTTTGGCACAGCAGTCATGGCGAATTTGCAGGTTTTCTTCCTGCTCTTTTTTCTAACGACGGTAGCGGGCTTGGATGCCGCTTGGGCCGGCAGCATCCTGATGATTGGCAAGGTTTGGGATGCCGTCAATGACCCCTTGATTGGCTGGTTGAGCGATCGCACCAAGAGTCGCAACTGGGGCCGCCGCTACCCTTGGATGCTCTGGGCTGCTATTCCCCTCGGACTCACTTTTTACTTGCAGTGGATTGTTCCGACTCAGAATCCAACTTGGCTCTTTATTTTCTATGTCGTGGTTGCACTGCTGTTTAACAGCTTCTACACAGCGGTTAACTTGCCTTACACCGCCCTGACGCCGGAGCTGACCCAGGACTACAACGATCGCACAAAACTCAACAGCTTTCGCTTTAGCTTTTCGATTGGCGGCAGTATCCTCTCGCTCTTGCTCGCTCAGGCAATTTTTAGCCTCATTCCCAATCCACAAGAACAGTACCAATGGCTAGGGGCGATCGCAGCGATCGCGTCAGTCCTTCCCGTCTTTATCTGTGTTTGGGGCACCCGTCGTCGCTATCAGTTCATGCAGCCGTTGGTCGAAACCACTCTACCGCCACGCCAATCGATTGCCGAAGAATTGCAGGTCGTCAAAGGCAATAAACCATTCTTATTTGTGATTGGCCTTTACCTCTGCTCTTGGCTAGCCGTGCAAGCGACAGCCTCCGTGATTCCCTACTTTGTCCGCTACTGGATGCGATTGCCCGACCCCGATCTCACTTCAGTGATGTTGGCAGTGCAGGGCACCGCGTTAGTCACTCTTTTTGGCTGGAGTTGGCTGAGCAATCGCATTGGCAAACAGGCCGTTTATTACTGGGGTACCGGCTTATGGCTAATCGCCCAAGTCGGCCTGTTTGTTCTGCAACCCAACCAAGTGGGTCTGATGTATGTCATGGCGATCTTGGCCGGTTGTGGTGTTTCCGTGGCTTACCTGATTCCTTGGTCAATGCTGCCGGATGTGATCGAATGGGATGAGCTGCAAACGGGTCAGCGCCGCGAGGGGATTTACTACGGCTTCATGGTCTTTTTGCAAAAACTCGCACTGGCGTTGGGTTTATTTATCGTTGGCCAAGCGCTGTCGCTCGCTGGTTTGATTCCCGGTGACTCAACCGTTGTTCAACCTGACAGCGCCCTCTGGGCAATTCGAGTCGCAGTTGCACCCTTCCCCACACTCTGTCTGATTTTGGGAATCCTCTGCGCCAAGGGCTATCCGATTACCCGCGATCGCCACGAAGCCATGCTCTTACAACTTGCCGAACGGCGATCGCAGGTCTAGAAACCTTTTCACCGCTGGGGCACCCGCGATCGGCGACAGCAAGCAGCCCTCAGCCGTAGACCTATGTGGCACGATCGACGCAGTGGATTGAGCCTGTAGCCCGTGGTCAAAATTGTTCGGCGGCGTTCCTTGGGTGTGCAACCCGTCTACGACCTTGGCGTGGCAACCGTACATAACTTTGTGCTGGCCAATGGCCTTGTGGCCTCCAACTGCTTCAACAAGAGCCACTCCACCGCCTATGGCTACGTCACCTTCCAGACGGCTTACCTCAAGGCCAACTTTCCTGTCGAATACATGGCGGCGCTGCTGACCGTCAACAGTGGCAATGCCGACAAGGTGCAGAAATACATCGCTAACTGCGCGGCCATGGGGATCGAAGTCCTGCCGCCAGACATTAACCGTTCGGGCGTGGACTTTACCCCCACCGGCGATCGCATTCTGTTCGGCCTTTCGGCAATTCGCAACTTGGGTTTGGGCGCGATCGAGTCGATTTTGGCGGCCCGAGACGTAGGCGGCCCATTTCTATCGCTGGCGGATCTCTGCGATCGCGTAGATACGGGGTCGCTCAACCGCCGCGCTATGGAATCTTTGATTCACGCCGGCGCCCTCGATGTCCTAGAAACCGGGGCCAACCGTCAGCAGCTCGTCGCTGATCTCCCACTAGTTATCGATTGGGCCAACAGCCGAGCCAAGGACCGCGCCAGTGGCCAAGGCAATTTGTTCGACATGCTGGGCAGTAACGACAGCAACAGCAGCCCGCTGGACACCGCGCCTAAAGCGCCTGCCGTTCCCGACTATTCCCCCGACGAAAAGCTCAAGCTGGAAAAAGAGCTGCTGGGTTTTTATCTCTCCGATCATCCACTCAAAGTGGTGCAAGAACCGGCGCGACTCCTCGCCCCCGCCAGCATTAGTGACTTAGAAGACTACTGCGATCGCGGTCTGATCAGCACGATCGCTCTACTAACAGAAGTCAAACCCGTCGTCACCAAAAAGGGCGATCGCATGGCGATTTTGCGGATCGAAGACCTGAGCGGCAACACCGAAGCCGTCGTCTTCCCGCGCAGCTACGAACGCATTGGCCACTACATCGAAGCGGATGCCCGCTTGATGCTTTGGGGCAAGGTCGATCGCCGCGACGACCAAGTGCAATTCATCATCGAAGATGCCGAGCCGATCGACCATGTCCGCCTCGTCTTGGTTGAACTGAGCGTCGAGCAAGCCAGCGACATCGTCCAGCAGCAACGCCTCAAGGAACTGCTGTTGCAGCAGAAACGCGAAGAGGAGCGATCGAAGGTGCCTGTCGTCGCAGTGATTCAAGCCGGCAGCGATCGCTACTTCGTCCGCTTGGGCGCCCAATTCCGCGTTGAGGATCCAGAGGAGGCTGTGGAAGCACTGCAAGCCGCTGATTTTCAAGCCCGCGCCGAAGCCCTCTTGTCGCCAGCCTAGGCCAACCACCCCACACAGCGATCGCGGTTGACCCTCAGAGAGCCATTTCTGGGGGTTTCTTGTTTAGTATCCCAAACTACTAAATGCAACAAAGACTGTCATCTACTTAACAGTTCTTTGAAGCAAAAAGGCTGAATTTTCTCCTTTTAGAGAAACTTTAGAAAAATCGCTGTTGTCCTTTCTGCGATCGGTGCTATAGTCTCCGCAAAACTCAGCGAGCGGCCATGAACGTACAGGAACGCCGAAACCTGAACGCAGCGGTTGAGCGACACACCAGTGATCATGTCAGCTGGTATCTCAGTTCAATCGGTAGAATTCCGCTCCTCACTGCCGAGGAAGAGGTTGAACTCTCACGCAAGGTTCAACTGATGATGGCATTGTTGGAAAACCCAGATGCCGAGAGCAATTCAGAGAACCAAGCGGTCTTACAGGCCGGTCAAAGAGCGAAAACAAAAATGCTCAAAGCCAACCTCCGGTTGGTTGTGAGTGTTGCGAAGAAATACCAGAATCAAGGCCTAGAACTACTCGACTTGATCCAAGAAGGGTCACTTGGTTTAGAGCGAGCAGTTGAAAAATTTGACCCAGCCTTGGGTTATAAATTCTCGACCTACGCTTACTGGTGGATTCGCCAAAGCATGACTCGGGCGATCGACAATCATGCCCGCACGATTCGTCTTCCCATTCATGTCAGCGAGAAAATTAGCCGCATCAAAAAAATGACGCGAGAGCTGACTCATCAGCTCAAGCGATTGCCCAGCCGTGCCGAAATCGCTGAGGCGTTAAAGTTGCCGCTTCAAGATGTAGAAATGCTGCTCAGCCAATCGACCCCCTGCACCAGCTTGGATGCCCAAGCACGGGGCGACGATGGCCGCAGCTTCTTGGGAGACTTGATTCCGGATCCCAAGAGTCTAGAGCCGATGGACGCCATGGATCGCCACATCCAGCACGAGCAAATCTCGACTTGGTTGGCACACCTGACCGAACGTGAGCAGCAGGTCTTGCAACTGCGCTTTGGTCTCCACGACGGCGAGCAACACACCTTGGCGGAAATTGGTCGGCGGCTGAATGTGTCCCGCGAACGGATTCGTCAAGTTGAAGCTCGGGCACTGCAAAAACTGCGGGTCTTGAGTCAACAACCGCTTTGCCCAGAGGCTTGCTAGGCTAGCTCCGGTTGCTGGGGCTAAACCGACGTGATCCTGTCTCTTGTCTTGCCTGAGAGCGATCGCTACTGTCTGCAGCAAGCGCGGGTTCCACAAGCAGTCCTCACTGACTGGAGCAGCCTCGGTCAACCCGATTGGGAAGGTAACTTTCTGATCGATCTTGAGATCGACAGGGGCAAGATTTGTGCGATCGCCCCCACCCAGTCCAGCGCTGGCAACGTCGCCAGTCTGGATTTACAGGGTCGGCAACTCTGGCCCGGATTTGTCGATATCCACACCCACATCGATAAAGGACATATCTGGCCGCGCAGTCCCAATCCTGACGGCAGTTTTGATGGCGCTTTGACGACGGCGATCGCGGATTCTCAAACCCACTGGAATTCCGATGAGTTGCTGGTGCGGATGGAATTTAGCCTGCGCTGTGCCTACGCCCACGGCACGGTCGCGCTACGCACCCATCTCGATTCTGCAGGTGATTTGGCAGCCCAGGGCTTCACTGTTTTTCAGGAATTACGGGAACGCTGGCGCGATCGCCTGACGCTCCAAGCCGCTTCGCTAGTCTCCCTCGATCACTATCAGGGGGTAGCAGGAGAGCGGCTCGCCGATTTGGTAGCGGCAGCAGGCGGTCTACTCGGTGGAGTAACTTTTCCGTCGCCAGCCTTGGATGAGCAACTCGATCGCCTGCTGGATCTTGCCCGCGATCGCCAGCTCGATCTGGATTTGCATGTGGATGAAAGCCTCAATCCAAGCGATCGCACTCTGCTGCAGGTAGCTGCTGCCGTCCAACGCAACGGCTTCACCGGTAAAGTGCTCTGCGGCCACTGTTGTAGCTTGTCCGTACAACCCGAGGCAGACTTACCGATTCAGTTACAGGCAGTGCAAGCGGCGGGACTGGGGATTGTCTCACTACCGCTCTGCAATTCCTACCTACAGGATCGGCAGGCCGGTCGGACGCCACGATTGCGCGGTATTGCCCCAGTTCAAGAAATCCAAGCGGCAGGGATTCCCACCTTCCTCTCCAGCGACAACAGCCGCGATCCCTTCTATGCTTACGGCGATTTGGACATGGTCGAAGTCTTTCGAGAGTCGGTGCGAATTGGGCAGCTCGATCATCCTGGGTCACCTTGGCCTGCTGCCGTCACCCGTACGCCGGCGGATTGGATAGGACTGCCAGATCAAGGCCGGATTGCGATCGGGGCGCGGGCTGATTTCGTGATTTTTAACGCCCGTTCTTTCACAGAACTGCTGGCTCGCCCCCAAAGCGATCGCCTGATTGTGCGCAATGGCCGCGCGATCGCGCCGGAACTGCCTGACTATGCTGAATTAGATGCAATCTTGGCGCAGTAGCAATGGTGGATTGGACAGCAGTAGATCTAGCGCTGGCTGACATTGAAAGCGATCGCGATCGGGCGACCTGTCAGCGCCTGTCCTTGGACTACGCCCATTTCAGTCCGATCCTCTGGCCACAATTGCAAGATCGGGCCGCCGATCGCGTCCTCTATCCCCGTAGCGAAGCGGATCTATTGGCGATCGCGCGGGTCTGCGTGCAAGAGCAAATCCCTTTGACGGTGCGCGGTGCAGCCACGGGTAATTACGGACAATGCACGCCGCTCCACGGAGGATTGCTAGTCGATCTCACCGCTTTTGATCAAATTGTTTGGCAGCGTGAATCTCGCTTACGAGTTCAGGCGGGCGCAAAACTGGCTGCGATCGATCGCGCCCTGCGTCCGAGTCGGTGGGAACTCCGCTGGGCACCGTCGACCTACCGCACAGCCACCATCGGTGGGTTCTTTGCAGGCGGCAGCGGTGGCATTGGCTCGATCACCCATGGACAACTGCGCGATCGCGGCAATCTGTTGGGGGCTAAGGTGCTGACCTTGGAAGCAGAACCGCGCTTTGTCGAGCTACAAGGCGAAGCCGTGCAAGCGATCAACCATGCCTACGGTTGCACGGGCTTGATCACCGAGCTGGAGATTCCGCTCGCGCCCGCCTACGACTGGCAGGAATGCATGGTCGATTTCCCGAGCTGGGCTGCTGCTTTGGATTTTGCCCAAGCGATCGCCGAGGCGGATGGCTTGATCAAGAAGATGGTCTGCGTTCTCGCCGACCCGATCCCTAGTTTTTGTAAAGCGCTCAAGGATTCTTGGCAAACAGGCGAAAGCGCTGTGTTGCTACTCCTGACAGAGCCGAGTTTAGAAGGGGCGACGGCGATCGCCTCAGAACTGGGAGGCCGGATCAGTTGGCAGCGATCGCCCCAGGATCAACCGCTGTTCACCTTGATGGAGCAGAGCTGGAATCACACCACCCTCCATGCCCGCAGCGTTGATCCAGTTTGGACCTATCTGCAAATGTTGCTGCCCTTGGGAGAAGAAGCGCAGTTCATCAGGCACATTCAACAGGACTGGGGCAACAACCTGCTCTGGCATTTGGAATTGATCCGCAGCCATGGTCAAGTCCGAGTCGCAGCCCTACCCTTGGTGCGCTTTGAAGGGCGCGATCGCCTCCAACAACTCACTGATCAGCTGACCGCAGCCGGCGCGATCCTATTTGATCCGCATACCTACTGCCTCGAAGACGGCGGCATGAAGCAAATTGATCTTCAGCAGTTGACCTTTAAGGAGCAAGTCGATCCCCAAGGACTGTTCAATCCGGGTAAGATGCGTGCCTGGCGCGAGAAGTACGGCGATCGTACGGTCTGAGCTAAGCGCGATCGCGCAGCAGCACCTCAACTAGTTCCAGGAAACCTGCCACTTCCGGTTGCTGACAAAGGTAACGTGGGGGCTGGGGCAGACGATGAAGGTACGGCACTAGATTGGCCACACCGACACTCAGAGGAAACTCGGCAAAGAGGCTGGCGTCGTTGGGGCTATCGCCCACGGTCACAATTTGCTCAGGCTGCAACGCAGGAAAAGTTGATTGGCAAACTTGCCAGAGCGATCGCCCTTTGCTTTGGCCGCGCGGCAGCAAGTGACACTGAACGGCGCTATAGACAAAATCTAACCCTTGCCCCATGGCAATCGCAGCTATTTGGGTCAGGTCGGCTTCCGTTAGCCCTGTCACATCAAAGGCCCAGTCCGTTTGCCGAAAGGCATTATCAGCCGCTGCTTGCAGCTGGGGCCAATGCTGCTGGATTTGCTGGAAACACTGCTGCAACTGCTGACGGTGATCGGCGATCGCAGCGATCGGGCTGAGGATAATCGGTGCTTGTTCCGGCCAGCAAATCGCGCCGCCGTTCTCGGTCATCACGCCTGCCACCGGCAGGTATTGGGCCAAGGCCATGCCCCAACCCACCGATCGCCCCGTGCTGATGAGCACTCTTATTTCAGCCGCTGCCAGCTGTTCGAAGGCTTCGATCAGAGCCGCAGACAAGCGATCGCTCGCTGTCAGAGTCCCGTCAAGATCGCTGACGATCAAGCGAACGGCACTAAGGTTGGCCTGCTGGATCGCCTGGGGCACTTGGAACGAGATCACGCTTCGAATTCAGTGGTGCTATCCGGCGACAGACTCACCGTCGGATCTTGGAGACCGGTCAGGCTACGGAACTGTGGACTGAGATAGAAGTAGGTAGCTTTGACATCCGCACCAAACAAAATTTGGTCGTAGTGCTTAAGGTCACACTCGGTAATGCTGCGATTGTTGACGTAGGTGCCATTGGCACTGCGGCGACTTGTCTCTGGATCTCCGTCGATCAGGCGATAGCGAACCTCACCGTTTTCTGTCAGGAAGCGCACCAACGTGGCATGCTGCCGTGAGGCATAGATGGAATGGAGGCGGATATCGCAGGAATCAGCCTTACCAATGGTGTAGTGAGATTTATAGAGCTTGAGCTCGGTTGCACCACGCGAATCTTCAACAATAAAGACGTGTTCCGGCTGGGCTGGATCTGCCAAGTCGAGGGTCAGCACCTTTTCCAACGTGTTTTGCAGAGAAGCCAAGCTTCGCAGAGCTGCAGCACTGTTTTGGAGCACTTGTTGGATGATCGTCAGATCACCCGAAACCACCGCCTGCTTTAGTGCATTGAGGGAGGTTCCATAGTCGCTGGTTTGCTGATCGACCAATTCGAACAGCTCCGAAAGCGCATAGTCGGTATTGCCAACTTTGACTCGAGTATCGAGGCTGATGATCGACACAATAGTTTCCTAGAACAATAAGTCGGCTCACGAAGTCGGAGTCGTATGGGATATTGTGCCTCCTCCAGTGCCTTCTTGCCTGTCGGGAACCGCAGAAAATTTAGGCTTTCTGGAGCACAGGGCTGGTCAGTCCACCTTTCACAAGGCGACCATCTTCCATTTCTAAAATGCGATCGGCAATATCTAGGATGCGATTGTCGTGGGTGACCAGCAGAATCGTGCAGCCCTGCTCTTTCGCAAGCTGCTGCATCAGGTCTACGACATCCCGCCCCGACTGACGATCGAGGGCAGCGGTGGGTTCATCGGCCAGCACCAGTTTGGGACGGCCCACCAAGGCGCGGGCGATCGCAACCCGTTGCTTTTGACCGCCGGATAAGTTTTCGGGATAGTAGTCGAGATGATCGCCAAGGCCAACTGCCTCTAGCATTTGATGCGATCGAGCGATGCGTTCATCCCAGTTGAGATCTGCCTGCAGGTCTAAGGTCATCTGCACGTTTTGGCTGGCAGTCAAGAAGCGGAGAAGATTGTGGGCCTGAAAGATATAGCCAATGTTGCGGCGCACTTCAACGCGCTGGCGCTGACTAGCACCGTGTAACTCTTGGCCCAGAACGCTGAGGGTGCCGGCCTGCACCGATCGCAAGCCCCCAATCAGGGTAAGGAGGGTCGTTTTGCCGCAGCCCGAGGGGCCAGTCAGCAGGACAATTTCGCCTGGGTTAAGGTCAAAGCCGACATCAAACAAGACTTGTTTCTGCAGCGAGTCATGGCCATAGAAATGGTCGAGGTTCCGAATGGAGACCACTGCGTCGCTGCTCATGACCTTATCCAAAGAGCTGCCTGCATTTTAGCGGTACTGTTTGGGTCAGTTACCCGGGGCGATCGCCCCTGAATTCAGCAGGATTGCTATCTTCAAGCAACACCGGCAGCCGCATCGCCATGACGCCCTTTCAACTGCAAGCCCGCTATCAACCGATGGGAGACCAACCGACTGCGATCGCGCAGTTGGTCGAACAAGTTCAGGCCGGTGCTCCCTATCAAACCTTGCTGGGCGCGACTGGAACGGGCAAGACTTTTACGATCGCCAACGTGATTGCGCAGGTGGGGCGCCCAGCCTTAGTACTGGCCCACAACAAGACCTTAGCGGCTCAGCTGTGCAATGAGCTGCGTGAGTTTTTCCCGAATAACGCCGTCGAGTATTTCATCAGCTATTACGACTACTATCAACCGGAAGCTTACATTCCGGTGACCGACACTTATATCGCCAAAACAGCTTCGATCAATGAAGAGATCGATATGCTTCGGCACTCCGCCACGCGAAACTTATTTGAGCGACGTGATGTAATTGTCGTTGCTTCAATTAGCTGCATCTATGGCTTGGGTATTCCTAGCGAGTATTTAAAAGCAGCAATCCCGCTAGAAGTCGGGGCTGAAATCAATATGCGCGAGGTTTTGCGACAACTCGTTGATGTTCAATACAGTCGCAATGATCTGGAGTCAGGTCGCGGTCGATTCCGGGTGAAAGGCGATGTCCTCGAAATCGGCCCAGCCTATGAGGATCGGATTATTCGGGTCGAATTTTTTGGTGATGAAATTGATGCGATTCGCTATATCGATCCAGTCACCGGCGAAATCCTCCAAAGCCTCGATCGCCTCAATATCTATCCTGCCCGTCACTTTGTGACGCCAGAAGAACGGCTGGAAATTGCGATCGCAGAAATCAAAGAAGAACTCAATCAGCAGCTCCTGACTTTACAAGCAGAAGGCAAACTGGTGGAGGCTCAGCGGCTCGAGCAACGCACCCGCTATGACCTCGAAATGCTGCAGGAAGTGGGCTACTGCAACGGCGTTGAAAACTATGCCCGCCATCTCGCTGGCCGCGAGCCCGGATCGCCCCCAGAATGTCTGATCGACTACTTCCCAAAAGATTGGCTCCTCGTTGTTGATGAATCCCACGTCACCGTTCCGCAGTTGCGGGGCATGTATAACGGTGATCAGTCTCGCAAAAAGGTTTTGGTGGATCACGGCTTCCGCTTGCCAAGCGCTGCAGATAACCGTCCACTAAAGTCGGAGGAATTTTGGGAGAAAGTGCGTCAGTGCATTTTTGTCTCAGCAACGCCTGGTGATTGGGAAATAGAGCGATCGGAAGAGCAGATTGTTGAGCAAGTGATTCGCCCGACAGGCGTGGTTGATCCCGAGGTTTTCGTTCGCCCCACGGAAGGACAAGTTGATGATCTCCTCGCTGAAATTCAGCAGCGGGTCCGTCGCCAAGAGCGAGCATTGATTACGACGCTGACCAAGCGAATGGCTGAGGATTTAACGGATTATTTGAGCGATCGCGGCGTTAAAGTTCGCTATCTCCACTCAGAGATCAACTCGATCGAACGAATTGAAATCCTGCAGGATTTGCGCAATGGCGATTTTGATGTCTTGATTGGGGTTAACTTGCTACGGGAAGGCTTAGACCTGCCAGAGGTATCCCTAGTCGCTATTTTGGATGCCGACAAGGAAGGCTTTTTGCGGACGGAACGCAGCCTCATTCAAACGATTGGGCGAGCAGCTCGCCACATCAATGGCCAAGCGATTCTGTATGCCGATCGCATGACCGAAAGTATGGAGAAGGCGATCAGTGAAACGGAACGACGGCGACGTATTCAATTGGATTACAACCAACGTCACAACATTACCCCTCAACCGATTATCAAGCGATCGAGCAACGCCATTCTCTCGTTCCTTGAAGTCTCGCGGCGGCTGAATAAGCAAGAGTTAGAAGTAGCAGTCAGTCAAGCCGATGATCTCTCCCTCGAAGAGATTCCCAACTTGATTACGCAACTAGAAGCCCAGATGAAAGAGGCCGCTAAAAATCTGGAATTTGAGGAGGCTGCTCAATACCGCGATCGCATTAAGAAATTACGTGAACGACTGGTGGGTCGCCACTAAAAACCCGATCTAGCAGGCATCCACTCCCACGCCAGTTGAAATGTGCGATCGCTGGAACTAATTCCAGTCGTCTGCGGCAAAGTCCAAGCTACGGCGTCCGGGTGAGGGCCAGTCGGCATTTTCACCACCGACAAAGACTTGCTCTAGCCCAACCATTTCTTCGCTCAGACGCTGAAGGGCATTCAGCAATACGTCTAAAGCGATCGCGTCACTGGTACCCAGATCAAACCAGCAGCGAGCCCAACGCCCTTGATACTCGACTTCTCCCATGTTGTGCATCAGGGCGGCCAGGCTAGAACGCTCTTGAGCTGACTGATAGCTCATATAACTCAGTTCTAAGCCCTCTTCTTGAGCTTGCAGGTTTTCAGCATTGAAGCCACCTAGCTTGCCTAGGAAAAACCAGGAGTCAAACAATTCCTCTAGATATTGCTGCTCTAAGGGCGCAGGGACAGTACTAAATTCCACCCAAATCCAGCAGTCAAAGGGGTTAAATTCACGAAATTCAATTTGCATGGGCGAGACCAAATTCCTCAAGGTTTCAACGACTGAACCAACAGCCAGTCATCACTGGCTCTGACTGGAACCTACAGCTTAGAGTGGGGCACTAGAGGGGCGGCAGAGTAGCTGGTCCCCAGGGGCCTGGCGCTTGGGTCACTTGATCGCGCAGTGACACACAGTCTTGGCCGCGATTGTCGAAGGTCTTCTGGTTATTGCAGGCTTCAAAAAAGAGTTGCCAAACCAGGGGTTGCGGCAGTTGCGAAGATTTTGCCAGTGCCTTTTGGAATTCTGCTGCTGCCGCTCGCCGCAAATTGGCATCACCGGTGGCTTTGCTCTGTTCCACGAGGATTTGGGCTTTGAGATAGCGCAGCTCTGGATTCTCGGGAGCCGCCGCGATCGCCCGATCAACGTACTGAATCGCTTCGGGATAGCGCTTGAGATTCCGCAGTCCGAGAGCAATGCCGCGATCGGCAAGGTAACGCGGGCTGGCTTTTTCTAGCTTGGCGATCGCGCCGCTGGGATTGGCCAAGGGCAGATTGGTCGCCACTATCAAATCCACGAAACCTTGCACCAGATTCAACTCAGGATCATTGGGATTGATCTGAGCGGCCGCCCGCAAGCTGCCGTAGACCGTCTGGAGGGACTGTAAGGCTTGGGGAACAGCCGCCAGCGGCACCCCTCCATCCCCCGTCAGTTGGGGCAGCAAGGTTGAAGCCGCCATCATCAACTCGCCCACTGCAATGTAGAGCTGGCTGCGCAGGGGTTGTTGAGGGGCGATCGCCTGGGCCTTGCTCTTGGTTTGGCGAGCATAGTCGGCAAAGGCTTGGCGATTTTGCTGGGCAAACGCTAGGCTGCCCGCCAAGGCAAACACCAAAGGATCCGAAGAGTCCTGGCGCAGCGCTTGCTGCAGGGCTTGTTCGGCAGCGGGATAGTTGCCCTGTTGAAAGGCAGCGGTAAAGGCTGCTGCCGTCGAAGCACTGATCGGCTGGGGATTGCTGCTGCGGAAAGGATCGCCAGCCCGCCCCGCGGGGATACCGACGGTACTGCAGAGAACGACCGCACAACTTGCAGCAATCAAACGATGGACCAAGCGAATATTCATGCCGGCGCTAGAAGCGATAGAAAGCAGAAAGACGTTGCCAGAACTCACTCGTTCCAGAAGAGGCAACTGGCAGAATGGAACGGTTGCGATCGCTTAAGCCTTTGACCCTGCAACTGGACGGCATTTCGTACCATCCTCCCGCGAGTTCACGGCCCATCTTAGACAATATCAGCTTCGATCTGGGCTTCCCGGAGCTAGGTTTGATTGTTGGCCCCAGCGGTTCTGGCAAAACGACGCTGCTAGAACTCCTCGCCGGTTTGATAATTCCACAACAGGAGCGAGTCACCTGGCGTGATCAGGATTTGAACTATCTCCAACTACGGCAGCTCGCTGGGCTAGTCTTTCAGTTTCCTGAGCGGCATTTCTGCGGCCATACCGTGCTGGAGGAGTTGCGCCTCGGACATCCTGAAATCAGTCGCGATCAGGTCAAATCGGCTCTAGTTTCGGTGGGGCTGGGGGATTTACCTTTTTCTGCTTCGCCTTACCAACTCAGCGGCGGTCAACAGCGGCGGTTGGCACTCGCAGTGCAGTTGATTCGCCAGCCCTGCATTTTGCTGTTGGATGAACCGACAGCCGGCCTCGATTGGTCAATGCGTCGTCAGTTGATTCAGCTGTTTCAGGAACTGAAGCAAACCTGGGGGTTGCTGATCGTCACCCATGAACCGCAGGAACTGGCCGCGATCGCTGATCGCCAGTGGGGAATTGTCCAAGGTCGGCTGGAACCCTGGCCAGTGCAGCCGTCAGCCCAGGCATTGGACCAGCAGATTAGCATTTGTTAAGAGTCTTTTTTGTTCACCCAGCGATCGAGCACATGGCAGACCAACTGATTCGAGCGACTGCAGCAGGTGGTGGCATTCGTGCCGTCGGCGTGATCACCACTGATCTCACTGCCGAGGCTCAGCGTAAACACGGTCTGTCGTTTGTGGCGACCACGGCCCTGGGGCGCAGCATGGCAGCGGGACTGCTCCTGGCCTCCAGCATGAAAAAAGAAGGTTCACGGGTCAATTTGCGGATTCGCAGCGCTGGCCCCCTCGGGGGGTTGATGGTCGATGCTGGCTTAGATGGCACCGTGCGCGGCTATGTGGAACATCCCGCGATTGAAATTGAGCCCAACACCCAAGGATTACCCGATGTCGGCCGCGCCATTGGCCCCGGCTACCTGCATGTGATGCGAGATGTCGGCTACGGTCAGCCCTACACCAGTACTGTCGAGCTGGTCAACGGCGAAATTGGCGACGATGTAGCCTACTACTTGGCCAGCTCTGAGCAAACACCTTCAGCGATTCTGCTAGGGGTTTATCTTGATCGCCAAGGGGTCGAAGCCGCCGGTGGGCTATTGATTCAAGTGCTGCCCCAAGCCGCTCGCGATCCAGAGCTGGTCAGCTTGCTGGAATCGCGGATCAGCCATCTGAAAGGCTTCACGCAACTCCTACGATCGGGCAAGGATTTGCCAGAGATTCTGGAAGACCTGCTGGGCGACTTGGATCTGACAATTCTGGCCGAACCACGATCGCTGCGGTTTTTCTGCCCCTGTACCCACCAACGGATGCTAGGCGCTCTCAAAATCTTTGGGGCACCGGAACTGCGCGACATGATCGCCAAGGATCAAGGGGCCGAGGCAACCTGCGAGTTTTGTAGCGAGGTCTATCAAGCCAGCATTGAAGAGCTGGAAGAACTGATCAGCGACTTGGAAACCGCCGCTTAATCCTGTCCACTCTTCCAAAACTGCTAGCTCGGACAAACCGCGATCGCCCAATCAGTGCAGAAAGGTGGCGATCGCCCAGAGCAACAGCAGGGCAAAGGCTGTGGCAATCTGCTCGGGGCTGAGCGGGCCAAGAACAGGAATGAGTCCCGCGATCGCGGTACCGGCGAGCAGCCCCACTAGCAACGCCGCAAAAGAGAAGAGAGCAGCCCGCCCAAAGTGGTTCTCTTTACGCATCACCAGCCAAATTGCACTGCCAATCCCGGCCACCAGCAGCAGTTGCAGAATAGTGGGTTGTAGGCGCGGGAAGAGCGACACCACCAGCAGCCCGCCAAAGAGCAGCGAGCTGATCAACAACTCCTGCGGCTGAGGTTTATCAAAAAAGCGACCCGCCCAGGCTGGTGCCGAGGGTGTCGGGAACGTCGGTGTTTTCTTGGACTCTACGATCGGCTTTTCGGCAAAGCGAATCCGCTCCGGCACCTTGATCTTGCCTTCTTGGCGTAGCCGCAAGCGCTCCATCAGAATGGCGTCGTAGGCGGTCTCGATGGCAGTCCGCTGCGGTGAATCGGGTTCTAGTTCTGCCAGCCGGCGATCGCGGGTTGCTTGAATTTCATCAAAAGAGGCGGATTCTGCAACACCCAGCCGTTCGTAAGGAGTTTGGTCTGCCATCGCACTTGGGCTCTACAGAGTGGGTTGAAATTCTCTGCTCTATGGTATTGCGTCCAGCCCAATGCTCGAGTTGTTGTCTAGCAGAAGGGCGTGGGCCAGAGGGTCGCTGGCTCGCGATCGCGGCAGACGGACTGGGCCGCCAGACTCGATCGCAGCAGAGTTTGCTGCAAGGGCGACTGCTGCAGTTTGGGGTACCACGGTCCAATCACCACTGCAGTCAGGGCCGCTAGCGCAGCGGTCTGAGCCGCAATCGGTAATTCTGTCAGCATTGCACCTTTACTCCCCACACCTGGCCTAGGCTTCACGCTACTGGGATAGCCATGAAGCTGGCATCAAGCGACTGTAAAGCTTGCATAAAGCAGACTATGCCAATCGATCGCGATCGCGAAGGGAATGTTAAGGCTCAGTGAAAGCCAGAGCAGCTCTCTAGACTAAGGGCAGATCAAAAGGTCTGCGCAAGCCAATGGAGACAGCCAAAATTTTGGTCGTGGATGATGACAGCGCGGTCCGAACTTTGTTAGTGCGCTTTCTATCGCGCCAAGGCTATCAGGTAGAAGCCGCAATCGATGGCAGCAGTGCCTTGGCTCAGTTCGAGCGCTTTAGCCCAGATTTGTTGATTCTGGACGTTAACCTGCCGGATACCAACGGCTATCAACTCTGCGAGATTGTTCAGAAACGCACAGGCGTCTACGTCATTTTGCTGACCAGTCGCGATGATGAGGCCGATATTCTGACCGGCTTTGCTAAAGGCGCGGACGACTACATCACCAAGCCGTTTTCGCTGATGAGTGTGGGGGCGCGGATCGCGGCGATTTTACGACGGCAGCGCCATATCGAAACTGCCAGCCAGCCAGCGCTGCACTACGAGCAATTGCAGATTGATCCGGCCCGGCGCGAGGTCTCATTTGCAGGCCAACCCATCCTGTTGACAGCCTTGGAGTTTGATCTGTTGCACTTTCTGGCAACGCATCCCGATCGCGTTTGGCGGCGCAATGAGTTGATTCAGGAAGTTTGGGAATACGATTACGTCGGCGATCAGCGCGTGGTCGATGTACACATTGGTCAAATCCGCAAAAAGCTTGAGGTCAATCCCGAGCTGGCTTGTCCAATTCAAACGGTGCGCGGGGTGGGCTACAAGTTTGAGTCAACAGGAATGAGCCTTTCGCGACTGGCCTAGGGAAAGGCGGGCGGGTACTTAAGGCGATCGCTGCTGACCCGCCAAGTCGGTAGAAATTGATCGAGTAACTGATAGAAACGGGGCGTGTGGTGATGCTCTAGCAAATGCACAAGCTCATGCACGACGACGGACTCCAAGCAATGCGGCGGGTATTTCGCGAGCTCTAGGTTGAGCCAAATCCGGCGATCGCGAATGTTGCAACTGCCCCAGCGAGTTTTCATGCGTTTGATTCGCCATTCTGCAGCAGTGACCTTGAGTTTGGGTTGCCAGTGATCGAGTAAGGGCGGAATTTGGGTTTGTAATTGCTGGCGATACCACTGGTGTAAAAGGCGCTCGCGATCGCTGCAAGAGTCATTCGGCTCAGTCTGAAGGGTAAGCACTTTAGCTGCGTGGTCGAAGTGAAGCGATCGCTTAGAGGTGTGGGGTTGAACCTGAAGCTGATAGGGAATACCCCAGAGATAATGGATTTCGCCACTGATTAATTGCATAGCAGTCGGTCGTGATCGGACTTTCGCTTGTTGCTCGGTCAACCATGTCTGTTTGCGTTGCAACAAGGGCAAGAGATCAGCTTCTCTGCAATGGAGCGGCACGGTGACTTGAATGCGACCATCCGGAGGATAGACCCGAAAGTAGAGGTGCTTAATCGGTTTGCGTACAACCGCGATCGCGAGATCATCCAACTGAATCCAAGTTTGGGGTGCTGGGAGCTTGCTCATCAGGAGGAATTGTTATTGCGATCGCAGTGAGCATTGCACAATTAAAAGCCCTCCACCGATCAACAGCAGAGGGTTAACTAGGCGGGGACTTATGGGGACGATCGCTACACGTTGAAGCGGAAGAGCATCACATCACCCTCTTGGACGATGTATTCCTTACCTTCACTGCGCACCAGCCCTTTTTCTTTGGCAGCGGTCATAGAGCCTGTTGCAACCAGATCGGCATAGGCAACAGTTTCTGCTCGGATAAAACCGCGCTCAAAATCGGAGTGGATCACACCTGCGGCCTGTGGAGCAGTCATGCCAGCCCGAATCGTCCAAGCCCGTGTTTCCTTCGGCCCCGTGGTGAAGTAAGTCCGCAGACCGAGCAGCGCATAGGTTGCCCGAATCAAGGATTGCAAACCACCTTCTTCTACGCCCAAGGAGCCTAGATAGTCGGCTCGCTCTTCCTCGGGTAGTTCCACCAGCTCCGCTTCCACTTGTGCAGAGATGATTACAACCTGCGCATTTTCTGCAGCGGCTAGCGATCGCACTTGCTCAACGTAGGCATTCCCCGTCGCTAACTCGCCTTCCGAGACATTCGCTCCGTAGATCAGCGGCTTGCGCGTCAGCAAGTCTAAGGGCGCAATCAGCGCTTCTTCCTCTTCTGTCAGCTCAAACTGTCGCGCGGACTTGCCAGCATCCAGATGGGGCTGGAGTCGCTCTAAAACTGCCAGTTCAGCTGCCGCTTCCTTGTTCGTGCGGGCCTGTTTGCGCAGTCGCTCAATCCGGCGTTCGATTTGCCCCAGATCAGCCAGCGCTAGCTCCAAGTTGATGATTTCGATGTCCCGCGCTGGATCGACGGAACCTGCCACGTGGATGATGTCGTCATCATCAAAGCAGCGCACCACCTGAACGATGGCATCAACTTGGCGAATGTGGGACAGAAACTGGTTGCCCAGCCCTTCACCTTGGCTGGCCCCTTTGACCAAGCCTGCGATATCGACGAACTCAATGCGCGTCGGTACCGTCTGCTCTGAGCTAGAGATCTCTGTCAGGGCAGCCAGCCGGGTATCCGGCACGGCAACAACTCCGACGTTCGGCTCAATTGTGCAGAACGGAAAATTGGCGGCTTGGGCTTTAGCGTTCGCCACAAGCGCGTTGAATAACGTGGATTTGCCTACATTGGGTAGGCCAACAATACCGGCTCTAAGCATGGCATCTACTCTACCGCGCTGCCGCTCTCCCCTCGCTCGTTAGAATCAGAATTTCTCGCATGACTTCCTCAACACCCATGAAAGTGAAATGGCTGGAGCCGATTCGGCAAGTTCACCCGTGGGTGCTCATCGTGATTGCGATCGCGGTGATCGGCAGTGGATCGGGGATCTGGTGGCTGCTGCGATCGCGGGCGAGTGAAGCCGTTCTCGATCGCTACACAGTGCCGGTCAAAGTCGAGACGCTACAAGAGAAAGTGACTGCCAGCGGTAGCATTGTTCCGATTCGCACCGTCAACCTCAGCCCCAAGACCGCCGGTCTCTTGGTCGAAGTGTTGGTGGAGCAAGGACAGAAAGTCCAGCAGGGTCAGCTGATCGCCCGCATGGATAACCGCGAGCTCCGCGCCCAGCAACTCCAAGCCCGAGCCGCACTCGCTGCTGCCCAGGCACAACTCCAGGTACTGCGCAACGGCACTCGCCCTGAAGTGCTTGACCAAGGTCGCGAAGCGATTCGCCAGGCTCAAGCGGCTGCCCAACAAGCCGCCGCGCGTCGCGCTCTGGCCCAGCAGGAATTAAAACGGCAGGAAGCCTTGGTAGGAGAAGGGGCGATCGCTCGCCAAGCCTACGATCGCGCTTTGACTGATGCGGCTGAAACCGATGCGGCCCTCCAACAGGCGATCGGGTGGTTGCGTGAGGTCGAACGTCGCCAGCAGGAATTGCAAAATGGCGCTCGGCCCGAAGAAGTTCGGCAGGCCGAAGCCCGCGTTGGTGAAGCGATCGGTCGCCTCCAATCCGTAGAAGTGCAGCTTGCCGACACAGAAATTCGCGCGCCCTTCAGCGGCATCATTACTCAGCGCTACGCCGATCCGGGCGCTTTTGTGACGCCAACCACCTCTGCTTCCGCCACCGCCAGCGCCACGTCTACCTCGATCGTCGCCCTCGCCGAAGGACTGGAAGTGCTGGCACAAGTCCCAGAAGTGGACATCAGCCGCATTCGTGTCGGCCAGTCGGTACAGGTGCGGGTCGATGCTTTCCCGACACAGACCTTTGAGGGCAAGGTGCGGTTGGTAGCACCAGAAGCAGTGGAAGAGCAAAACGTCACCTCTTTTCAGGTTCGGGTGACCTTGCAAACTGGCCAGAACCAGCTGGGATCCGGGATGAACGCGGACCTCGACTTCATTGGGCGATCGCTGCCCCGAGCACTGGTGATCCCAACCGTCGCGATCGTCACCCGCGAAGGCAAAAGCGGGGTGCTGATTCCCGATACTGCCGGCAAGCCGGAGTTTCGACCGGTGATTTTGGGTGCTGCCGTTGGCAACGAAACCCAAATCCTACAAGGACTCCAGCGCGATGAACGGATCTTTATTGACCTCCCGCCGGGACAGAAGTGGAACCCCGAAACCAGCGATCGCTAGGCGCTGCCGAGGAACTGGCGACTGAGCTGGACAATCCGGCCAGAAGCCTGACCATCGCCAAAGGGATTTGCCGCATTGGCCATCGCTGCATAGGCGGCCGGATCTTGGAGCAAGGTCAGGGCTTCTTGGGCAATGCGATCGGCTTGGGTACCAATCAATTTGGCTGTGCCGGCTGTCACTGCCTCCGGCCGCTCTGTTGTTTCCCGTAGCACCAACACCGGTTTACCCAAGCTGGGAGCTTCTTCTTGTAAACCGCCCGAATCCGTTAGCAGCAGGGTCGATCGTTGAATCGCACCGACCAGTTCGCTGTAATCCAACGGCTCAGTCAAAAAGACGCGAGGATGTTGGCCCAGTAAGGCTTGCAGCGGCTCCCGCACCGTCGGGTTGCGGTGCAGGGGCAGTAGGAGGGCAGCATCCGGCACCGCTTCGAGGATCGCTAGGAAGCCTTGAGCAATGTCCTGCAGCGGTTCGCCCCAGTTTTCACGGCGGTGCACCGTTGCGAGCAGCACCCGATAGCGCGACCAATCTAAACCCGCGATCGGGCAGTCAGGCTGGCGATCGGCCACGGTCAACAGGGCATCAATCACCGTGTTGCCCGTCAGATGCACTTCGCCAACCACCCCAGAAGCTCGCAAGTTCTCAACCGCCAACGGCGTCGGTGCAAAGTGAAGCTGGGCAATTTGCGAAATCAGCCGCCGATTGGCCTCCTCGGGATAGGGATTGAAGAGATTATCGGTACGCAGGCCCGCTTCAACGTGCCCGACAGGAATTTTCTGATAAAAGGCCGCTAGGGCTGCCGCAAAGGCAGTGGTGGTGTCGCCCTGGACGAGAACCAGTTGTGGCTCTAACTCTTGGAATAGAGTTTCCAGTCCTTCGAGACTGCGACTGGTAATACTAGTCAGGGTTTGGCGGGGCTGCATGATCGCCAAATCGCGATCGGGTTGCAGGCCAAACAGCTGCATCACCTGTTCAACCATCTCGCGGTGCTGGCCAGTCAGGACCACTTGGGTTTGAAAAGTAGGGTCCTGCTGAAAGGCTCGAATCACCGGCGCCAACTTAATCGCTTCGGGGCGAGTTCCCAAGGTGATGCAGACGCGAATCGGAGCCTGAGTCATGGCGGGTACAGGATCGACCCACCCATCCTATAGCGATCGCTGGCGCAACATCCCCACAAAAAAAAACCCGGTGTTTGCGACCGGGTTTCTATTTCAAATCACGCCCTAGAGAACGCTGAATCGACTTAGTTGTCGAGCCTCGCAGGTTAGGGGGCAAGCCGCAAACCGCGAAGTCACCGTTGCATCCGTGTTTCCATTCAGCCAAGGCAGCCATGTCACTTCTTGCGGATGAACCCCCCGCAAGGTCAGCATCACCGCAGGAATCACGCTCGCGAGCAACAACCCACCAAAGACCAAGCCGCTGACGAGCAAGACGGCACTGACTGGCATCACTGCTTGCAGAACCACCGAAGCCAAAGCTGCGATCGCAGTCAGCACGACCACCGCTGGAAAGCCCACGACCAGGAAACAAACCAGGAACGTGAACATCCAGAGCAAAAAGCCCCGAATCCAGAATTGCGAACCCCGTACGGGGACGGACAGCTGAGCTGCGACCATGACCCTAGCTCCTGAACAGTCGTGAGAGGTGAAAAAGCTTTGTCTGCGAGATGGCTGCAGACTTGGACACATCCTAAGAGAAGTTTTTTGGGATTATGAACACTGTTAACAAAAGTTTGCTTTAGAGTCAGTTAAGACCCGGAAATTCAGTAGAAATTCCTAGTCCAATCCGTCGAGCCTAGGAACGCAAAAGCACCTAAGTATAAATACGCAATAGCAGCAATTGTAGGTCGAAAGCCTTGGTGGTAACTGCAATCTAGCTATCCTTTTCGGATTACTCTCTGGAAGATCAAAAAGCTTGAAATAGGCTCAGACGTTATCTTCTAGGAATTTTGATTCTGAGCAGGATAAATATTTCTTTCTGAAAGAAAATGATGTTACAAGAATTCTCAGATTTCTCCGTCGATCGCTCTCAGCTGGCGATCGCTGATGGCGAACTGTTACGGGCTTCGCGGGATACCGCGAGGCAGCGGACTGGTGACTCCTGCACTCACCGAAGCATGAGGAGTCGCAGTAAATCCGTCGTGGACTGATCAGGGATTTGCCTCGGGCGATCGCGCTTCATAGCTGCGGCAACCGGCGCAGGGACCTTCGGGCTGGACAGCACAGCGCAATAGTTTTGAGTGGGCATTGTAGAGGCAGCTACTGTCGCCAATCACCCAGCGTCCCTGCCAAAAACTGCGTTCATTCGGCCGCGGCGCTGCTTGCACATAGAGCGAAATTTGACTGAGTCGGTAGGCTCCCGCTCGATATTGGTAGCGATGGCGTCGCTCTAGCACCGCATAGCTGCGATCGGCCACTTCGACATGACTGGCAGGCTGCGGTAGCCAGTCGAGCTGCAGAGAACCAAGATGCTGCTGATTCTTGGCTAGGAAGACATCGGTAGGAAGACCGGCCGACAGCCAGAGTTCGGTCATGACTGCAATTAAAGGCTGAGGGGATCTTTCGTAACTTCTACGGTTTCCTCGGATTCAGCAGCGAGGGGCAGGGTCTTTTTGGAAAAACCCCAGATGAATAACACGACAATACAGCTGACCATCACCCATTCTGGGGGAGTCAAGGATTCGTTGATCGCGCGCACGAGCAACCGCAAGCCCACCAGCGCCACGGCACCATAGCCCGCTGATTTTAGGTTGTCGTATTCCTTCAGCCAGCGGATGAAGAGGCCCGCGAGGAATCGGAGGGTGATCACGCCAATCGTGCCGCCCAACAACACCAACCAGGTTTCCCGCGAAACGGCGATCGCAGTGGTCACACTATCCAGGGAGAAGGCCAAATCGGTCAGTGCGATCGTGGGAATTGATGCCCAAAGACTCGTGAAGCGGTGATGGTGTTTTTCTCCCTCGGTATCACTACCGTCAGGCCGAAAGTAGTTAAATGCAAGCCACAACAGATACAGGGCACCCGCCAACTCCGCCAGTCGAAATTGCGTGACCCACGAGGCTGTCAAAATCAATAGCATTCGCAGGATGTAGGCAACCACAAGGCCGAGGTTAAGGGCTTTGCGTTGCTGCTCAGGATTCTCGAGCCCGCGCGCGATCGCAGCTAAAGCCACCGCATTGTCCGCAGACAAGACGGCTTCCAAAACTACGAGCAACGGCAGCAGTAACAGCAAGTCACTACTGAAGTGAGGAGTTCCGATGAATTCAGTGAGCATGGTGGGGGCGATTGCCGAAGCAGCCAACATCCAAGGCGAGACTAGGCCTAAATTCTAGCCCAGTCCACCGATCGGGCGGGGAGCGCCTAGGCGCAGCGGTACAATCAGTCGGCTTGCCTAGCCGCTTAGAATGAACCCAACCGGAACCGCGATCGCTGTCCAAGTCCGTCATCAAACTGCTATGGACGCTGACTTCGCACACCGCAATCATCCACTGGCGTTGGCAACGGCTGTCCAAACCCGTTTACAGGTCTACCAACAGCTACGCCAGCAGTATCCCAATGCCAGCCTGACGGCAGAGCTTGTGAGTGTGCAGGGCGAGCAATTTGTGGTGCGTGCCCAGGTCGAAATTGGTGGGCAAACCCTTGCAACAGGCTTAGGGGCAGCTACTCAAATCGAAGAAGCGGAGGATCGCGCCCGCCTGCGAGTCTTGGAGCTGTTGGGGCTCAGTCCCGAATGCAGCGCTCCAACCCAATGGGAAGTCCAAGTTGTGGCTCAGGCTACGCCAGCACTGGCAGCTCCCGCCAACGATCGCGCCCTCGCAGCGGTCAGTACACCGATCGCTGCGACTCCTCCGGCGATCGCCCCGGAGCTGGAACCAGAAATCCCAGCCTTCGATGAGGTCGAGGCAGAACCAGAACTGCCGTCAGAACCCCGCGTTACTCAAACAGCCCTGCCAGAACGCGATCGCCCTAGACCGGCACAACCGGCAGCTGTGACCGCTGAATTGCCATTGCTTGAGCAGCCGCCTGCACCCACTGCGAGCCTGTCTGCAGTGCCCACCGACTGGTCGGAAGATCTGGCAGAGATTGAAGTCGAACTTAAACGACTGATGTGGAGCGAAGCCGAAGAGCAAGCCTATCTGCTGCAACACTTTGGCAAGCGATCGCGCGCGCTGATTGCTGACTACGATCAGTTACTGCTCTTTCTGGATCATTTGCGATCGCTGCCAACCCCAGGGCTCTCCCCGAAACCGACGATCGCTCTAGAACCGGAACCGAAAGCGGCTCCAACGGTCTCCTTGCCACCCTTACCGGAGCCGACGGTGATACCGACCCCTGCACCGGCGATCGCTCCGCCAGTTGAGCAGCCGAATCGCAGCGAAGCCATGGAACTGACCAGTGCGGCCGTGAAACGACTGGGTTGGACCAATCGCCAAGGTAGTGATCATCTGCGGCAGACCTACGGCAAGGCCAGTCGCCAGCAGTTGACGACTGAGGAACTCCTCGACTTTTTGCATTATTTGCACCGGCTGTCGCCACCCCCCAGCAGCGAAGCCGTGCCGTTTTAAGCATTGACGGTTCTGCTGTGCTGATCGCAACGTTCCCTGAGAGAGACTGACGTGAAATGGGACGACTTGTCTCACTGCAGATTATTACGCCCATTGAGCAAACTGCAGCACTCTTTGAGCTGATTATTCAAAAGACCATGCCCGCAACTGAACAGGAGCTGCGATCGATTCTGGCAACCCAAATTGCTCCGCCTGATATTTGCCTCTGTTTTGTTGTAGCGCTGGATGAGGTCATCCAAACCTTGGAGACTCAAGCACTAGAACTGGCTGATCATGTTGCGATCGGTTGTGTCTGGACTGCGTTTTCTTTTGGCGATCGCTATCTGCTGACAACCGCGACTTCCTCTTACTCAGCTATGGCAAGAGCCTTCGAAGAGAGTCAGTCTATTCAATCCTTATTTGCGGACATAGCCCAGCAAAGTGCGTCCGAGGCGCTCTTTCTAATCGATGACTGGAATCAATCACACCTGCTCTGGCGTAGCGATCACACGACTCTTAAAGACAACTGGATTAGCAACCATCCTGTGGATCAATGCTGTCGCGAAATCATGGTTCCTTTCCACTAATGAAAAGCAGCTCTCGATTTACCCATAGCAACATCATTGAGTGGTGGCAAGCGACAAGGTTTGCGGGCTGAGATGACGACTGATAGCGGTGTAGCGACGCGTCACGATCAACGAAGATTGACAGGCTTCAACCAGACGATCGGGATAGAAACCGAGGGTCTTGCGTGCCAGACCCCAAGATGGACTCGTACCCACCACAGTGAGATCGGCTTCAGCCGTTGCCTCAATCAAGAAGTCCAGAGGATCTTGCTGCCACAGACATTCATAGCGAATGCGATCGCGCAATTGCGGACTGAGGCTATCCAGTAAATCTCGGGCTTCAGCACTGAGTTCTGCTCCCGCGATCGCTTCAAACTGGAGCAGTCGTAGCTGTCGTTGGGGATGCCCTAGCAACAGGCGGAGTGCCAATTCTAAACTGAGATCATCATGGGACGAACCACCGTAGGGCACCAGCAACCGACGCCGTGATGAATGGCTGTCTTTGTTGACATAGATTGCCACGTCCGTCGGAGCGTGGTTGAGCAGATATCCCACCCGTCCCCCCAGGCGACTATCCCCCACCGTCGAGCGATGCCAGCCCGCCAAAATCAAATCTGCTTGGGCTTGATCGGCCAACTGACAGAGATCACGACCAACGTTGCCTGAAGAGCGGATGATCGGCAGCACTACTGCTGGCGGCAGGCGCAGTTCCCCCAGCAGACGAGCCATTCCCTGGTGCAGGTTCTGGAGTTCGGCCTCGACTTCGACTGGCATGTCATCGAAGCCATAGTCGTTGTTGATTTCCAGCAAATTGGTGGGATAGATCACCCCCATGCCGCGATCGCTCAGGGCTAAATCGGCCGCCACACTCAGCAGCTGGCGCTGAGTTTGCGGATTCGCTAAGGGAACCAGCACTTGATAGGCTGAATCGGAATTGGGCAGCTGGGGCTGCGGTAGCGAGAGAATTCGCCGTTGTGGATAAAGACGATTGAGCAGCGGGGTCGTCATCACCGTTGTGACTAGCGCCATGATCACCAGCAGGGTGAACAACTCTGACGAAATCACCCCCAAACTCAAGCCAATGTTGAGAACGACCAGTTCCGTCAGGCCCCGCGTATTCATCAACCAACCAAGGGTTTGCGCTTCTCGGACTGACATGTTGCCCCAACGGGCTGCCAAGTAAGCTCCACCCACTTTGCCCGCGATCGCCACGACCAAAATCAGCCCACCAATGAACCAGAGTGCCGGTTGATTGAGGCGGCTGAGATCCGTGCGCAACCCGCTGTAGGCAAAGAAAACTGGCAGCAAAATCGTCAACACAAAGTCTTCGGTGCGCAGGGCTAAATCCCGGGTTAGCGCCTGATTCTTGGGCAAGATCACACCCAACAAAAAGGCACCAAAGATGAAGTGAATGCCGATTAACTCGGTCAGCAGTGCTGAAACCAGTACTCCCATGTAGATCGTGGCTAGCAGCACTTGGGAGAGTTCACCGCTGCGGGCGTACCAACGGCTAATCACGTTACCCAGCCAGCGTCGACCCATCGTCAACATGCCACCGCAGTAGAGCATTGCTAGAACGATCGTGGGAATCGCCGCAACCATACTGTTGGTGCGGGTTACCGCGATCGCGATCGCTAGCAGACACCAAGCCGTTAAGTCATCAATCGCGGCGCAGGTCAGAGCCAAACTCCCCAGCGGCGTGCGTTGTAGGTTGCGCTCCGTCAGAATCCGTGCCAGCACCGGAAAGGCGGTAATCGACAGCGCCACACCCAGAAACAAACTGACAGGCAACAGACCGACGCCCTGAACCAAAATCGCTGGATAGAAGCGCTGTAGCCCGATCGCGAGGCCAATGCCCAAACCAAAGGGCAGCAGCACGCTCAGGTTTGAGACCCAGAGAGCCAGCCGCAGTCGCCCTCGCAAATATTGGGGATTGAGTTCCAGCCCGATCAAAAACATGAAAAAGATGAGGCCAACCTGAGCCAGTAGCTCAAGGTAAGACCCACTCGCCTGCGGAAAGATCGCTAGCTCTAATTTCGGAGCGATCGCTCCCAGGAAAGACGGCCCTAGTAGAATTCCCGCCGCAATCTCACCGACGACGAGGGGCTGGCCAAACCGATGCACCAAAGAGCCCAGTAACCGCGAGCAGAGGATGACGACCAGAATTTCAATCAGGACGACCACAACGTGGCTGAAGTGCATGGTGGCCTCAGGTGCACGATGTTCCTATGGCAGCACGATTTCAGGAAATTGCAGCTGCTGTTGCCTCATCGCTTGCAGACAAGGATTTGGCCTTTGGCAAGGGTAAGCGCCAGCCTTGATAAATCACCGCGCCTAACAACGGCAGGAACCCAATCAATGGCCAAATACGTCGGCGATCGCCGCGACGGTGCGCATCTTCGAGCAAGAGCACTGGGAACAGCAGCGTTAAGCAAGCAAAGTCCAGCGTCATCACTTGGATAAAGCGGCTGGTCTGGAACTGCTGCACAAAGTCAGCCAGATCCCCTTGCAGCGCCAAGAGTCCTAACAGGGCGATCGCTATCCCTAGGGGTAAGGTTAACCAGCGGCGATCGAGCTTCTGGAGCAACGGCGGCCAAGCAACAGGCAACGAACCGGTGGGTAGCGGACGAAAAACAAAGTAGGGCAGCAGCGCAAACGCTCCCGCCCCAAAACTGGCGATCGCAAAGGGCCAAGCTCGCCAGCCTCGCTGATGGCCATCGAGGAGCAAGAGTGGGCCGTAGAGCAGTGGCCAGAGCCCCATGGCGTTAAACAGCGCCACAATCAGCAGGTTAATTCCCTGCCACTGTCCCAAGGACAGCCGCCGAATCAGATCCCAGGTTTGCGGGTCATCCGGCGGAGCCAATAGGGCTGTGTAACTGACTAGCGATAGCCAGGCGATCGCCGCTAGCGATCGTTTTAGAAGGCTTGAATCCACTCACGCACCTCATATTCCGTCCAGACGCCATTTTGCCAATAGGGATCCGCTTCGATCGCCTGTTTGACGGTTTCGATCGTGTCCGCCTCATAAGTTCCAAACACGTGGGTCAGGTCTTGGGTGGGGCCGAGGGTGATCAGCAGACCTTGCTCCTTTTGCACCGCTAGACCAGCGAGGTGCGCTTCTCGGTGGGGAGCCCGTTTTTCTAGAACCTCCTCGCAGTAGCGACCCCAGAGAACAAACTTGGCCATTTTGTCAGTGCAGTGAGACTTTTCAGGCATTATCGATGCTGCCGCTATGCTCAATCACAGGAGCCTCTGGATTTCGCCATGGTCAAAGTTCTGGCCTTCTCCGGCAGCGGCCGTCGTCAGTCCTACAATCAGCGCCTAGTGGCGATCGCGGCGGCAGGCGCCCATCGGGCAGGCGCTGAAGTCACCCTGACCAATTTGCAGGATCTCAACCTGCCGATCTTTAACGAGGATGAGGAGGCCGAGCAGGGCTTACCGCCGGGCGCCGTTGGCTTCAAACGCTTGCTGCGGCAGCATGACGGGTGGCTGATTGCCTGCCCGGAATACAACAGCTCGATTACACCGCTACTGAAAAATGCGATCGACTGGGCTTCTCGGCCAGAACCGAACGGCACACCCAGTCCCTTCCGCAACAAAACGGCGATCTTGATGTCGGCTTCACCGGGACAGTTGGGCGGACTGCGCGGACTCTTCCACGTTCGAGACGTCCTCCATAATCTCGGCACGATTGTCCTGCCCCAGCAGCGATCGCTGCCTAGGGCTGACTTGGCGTTTAATGACCAGGATCAACTGCAGGAGGAGGCTCAACAGGAGGCTTTTCTCAACCTAGGGCGATCGCTGGTCAGCTATCTGGAACGGACTTAATTCAGGGCGATCGCCGGTCGCTGACGCGGATATTCCTGCATCAGTCGGCGCACTTCTTCGGCGTGATAGGAACTGCGGGTCAGGGGTGAAGCCACGACTTGCAGGAAGCCGAGCTGACTGCCTTGCTGTTGCCAAGCATCAAATTCCGCCGGCGTGACAAAGCGATCGACGCCTAAATGTTTTTGGGTCGGCTGCAGGTACTGACCGATCGTGACGATGTCGCAGTCGACGCTACGGAGGTCCACCAGGACCTGCTGCACTTCTTCCGCAGTTTCACCAAGACCCACCATCAAGCCAGACTTGGTATAGATCCACGGCGCTTGTTCCCGACTGCGGCGCAATAGTTCCAGCGATCGCTGATAGTCACCTTGGGGTCGCACGCGTCGGTAGAGTCGTGAGACCGTTTCGATGTTGTGGTTCAGCACCTCGGGCGCTGCGGACAAAATAATTTCCAGCGCTTCCCAGTTGCCGCAGAGATCGGGAATCAGAACCTCAATCGTGGTCTGAGGCGATCGCGATCGCACCGCTTCAATACAGCGTTTGAATTGCTCAGCACCACCATCCGGCAAGTCATCACGATTGACTGACGTGATCACGACGTGATTGAGATTCAGTCGGCCCACAGCTTCTGTGAGTCGTTGCGGCTCCGTCGGATCGAGCGCTTTGGGTTTCTTTTCGAAGTCGATATCGCAGTAGGGGCAAGCCCGCGTGCAAGCCGGACCCATGATCAAAAAGGTGGCCGTCCCAGCGTTAAAACACTCACCAATATTGGGACAGGATGCCTCTTCGCAAACGGTATTCAGCCCCAGATCCGCCAAGACTTGCTTGACGTTACCGACGCGTTGCCACTGCGGTGCTTTGACTCGCAGCCATTCCGGTTTGACGACCAAAAGACGCTCCTCAGTTCGGGCTAATCAGTGGAGATAGAGCAGCGATCGCAGTCACTGACAGGATGCTTTGAAGGCAGCGATCGCAACTTTTCGAATTGTGACACACTGGCCCACGGGACTTGAGAGCGATCATCACCGAATCTACGGCGCGATTCAGGAGCGATCGCTGTTCAGCATGCCCAACGATCTTTTGCCCTTTCTGCTGGGTATCGCCGTTCTCATCCTCTACCTCTGTTGGTCAGCCGCGACCGAGATGGGAACCCGCTGGCCTTGGAAAAAGTAGGGGCAGGTAGCAATTAAGACTCTGGCTCCGCTGCAGCAGCCTTTTCTAGTAGTTCCAAACCTCGATTCTGGCGATCGCGGCCTCGCTCAGCTCTGAGTTGGAAGCGTGTTTCAGCATCAAACTCTGCCAAAAGCAGCGTTGCCATTTCATCAATCAGTCGATTTACTGTCGTGCCTCGTAGACGAGCCATTTCTTTCAGGCGTCGATGCTTATCATCTGCCAAACGCACTGTCATTGCAGTCATCTTCTAACCCTCCCTCAGTCCGTCTAGAAGCTGCTCTGGAGTCACGATCGCCAACGAGGGGAAGCGTAACTCTAACCGTTTTAGATCCCGTTGATTACGACTAACAACACATCGAGCTGCTGCTGCGATCGCCAATTCAATTAGATGGTCATCACCAGCATCAGGTGAGTTAGGTCGCCAGCCATAGTAAATACGGGTCCACTCACAACAACCCAGGAAAATATCAAACAGCTCCTCTCGTTCTTCAACACTCAAGCATCCAGTCCGAAATAGAGTTGATCGACTGAGAACATCTTCATACTCCAAAAACAAAGCGGTGCCCATCACAGGCGTACATTGACCCCGCAAGCAGGCTGCAATCACTTGCCGGGCTGAACCGTTACCCAGACAGGCCCCAACAAAGACGTTCGTGTCAACAACAATCCTCATGCCAAGATGGTAGCAAAAATGCCACCAAACAAGCATTGTCTCAGTGGCCTCAACCCTGAAGAATAGCTAGTACGATGTGGACTCCCCAGTGGGCAACGATCGCGCCTTCCAGTCCGTAGCGCCAATAGAGGTAGCCTGCCACCAACCCAAACAGCCCGTTTTGCAGCAGTAAATAACCGATCAGAACTGGCGTCAGCGGTAGCCCGATCGCAGCAGCATAGGGCAGATGAGCCGCAGCAAAGACGAGAGCAGACAGGAGAATTGCGATCGTTACCCAAAACTTTTGCGGTGAACCCTGACGACGTTGTCCCCAGCGCCAGCCCAGCCAGAGCAGAAAGGTCATTAAGCCCCAGCGCAGCAGAATTTCTTCGGTAATCCCGCCGTAGAGGAAGCGCAGCAGGAGCGGCGGAGCACTGGCAGTGGAAAAAGCAGGTGGCAACAGGAATTGACCAACGCCCGCGATCGCCCAGAACAAAACACTACTCAGCAGTCCGCCCAAGAGCGCAGGCCAAAGCTGGGGTTGAAGCAGTTGCCAGCCATTCTGACGATTGCTCAAGGCAACAATTACGGGCGCTTGCAAACCGACTGATAGCGCAAGGCGACTACCAGTCAGAACCGCGATCGTGAGCAAAATCGTTGGCTGAGCCAGTACCAAGACTCGCAGAGCTATTGGCGATAGCGGAGTCTCTCCTAGTGGCGGCAGAGGTAGTAATAACAGCGAGAGAACCCCCATCATCCCCAGCAGCCAAAGCAGGAGTTGCGATCGCCAAGTGATGGCTGAATTGACAGGCTGATTCATACCGCACCTCCCCAGTTCATAAGAAAAATCCCCTTCCGCAAGCTTACGAAAGGGGAATCAATTCAAGTTTTAGTGATCAGTCAGAAGGCGATCGCCTAGCCGATCACTGCTTTCGCTTTGGCGACGACGTTGTCGACGGTGAAGCCAAATTTCTCGAACATGACGTTGCCCGGAGCCGAAGCGCCAAAGGTATCAGTCGAGATCGTGGCGCCAGCATCACCGACGTACCGATGCCAGCCGAAGGAGGAACCCGCTTCCACGGCCAGACGAGCCGTGACGGCTTTCGGCAGTACCGATTCTTTGTACTCAGCCGACTGCTCGTCGAACAGTTCCCAGCAAGGCATCGAGACGATGCGGACTTTCTTCCCTTCTGCCCGCAGTTGTTTCGCAGCTTCAACACAGAGCGAGACTTCGCTACCGGTCGCCAGCAGAATCAGATCCGGCGTGCCTTCATCATCCGAAAGGACGTAAGCGCCTTTGGCAACGATGTCGATGCTGGAACCTTCCAAGTTGGGCAGGTTTTGACGCGACATGGCCAAGACCGACGGACGCTTACGGTTTTCCACCGCCACTTTGTAGGCTCCGCTAGCTTCGTTGCCGTCGGCTGGACGGAAGACCAGCATGTTGGGGATGATCCGCAGCGAAGCGATTGTCTCCACCGGTTGGTGGGTCGGGCCGTCTTCGCCCAAGCCGATCGAGTCGTGGGTGAGGACGTAGATGACCCCGACTTCCGACAGCGCCGACAGACGCATTGCGCCGCGCATGTAGTCTGCAAAGACCAGGAAGGTCGCAGCGTAGGGAATCAAGCCACTGTTGTGCAGAGCAATCCCGTTGGCGATCGCCGCCATCGCATGCTCACGCACCCCAAAGTGGACGTTGCGATTTTCGTAAGCGCCTTTTTGGAAGTCGCCCGAGACGTGCAACTCCGTCAGGTTGGAGTGGGTCAAGTCTGCCGAACCACCGATCAGTTCCGGCAGCACCGGAGCCAAGGCGTTCAGACAGATTTCCGAGTGCTTACGGGTCGCCACAGCTTTATCTGCCGGGGTGTAGCTCGGCAGTGCATCGGCCCAGCCAGTCGGCAGTTGGCCACTCAGCATCCGCTCAAATTCAGCCGCTTCAGCCGGGTAGTTGGCTTTGTACTGAGCCAGGGTTTCATTCCAGCTTGATTCCAGGGCTGCACCACGCTCGATCGCTTTGCGCCAGTGCGCCAGCGCATCTTCGGGCACCACAAAGGGTTCGTAGTCCCAGCCGAGGTTTTCGCGGGTCAGCTTGATTTCCGCATCACCCAAGGCTGCGCCGTGAACACCTGCCGTGTTGGCTTTGTTGGGCGAGCCGTAGCCGATCGTTGTGGTGACTTTGATCAGGGTCGGCTTGTCGGTGACAGCCTTGGCATCTGCGATCGCTTTTTCGATCGCAGCCAAATCGGTGTTGCCGTTTTCAACGTGCAGCACATGCCAGCCGTAAGCTTCAAAGCGCTTGCTGACGTCTTCGGTGAAGGCAACGTCAGTCGAGCCGTCGATCGAGATGTGGTTGTCGTCGTAGAGGGCGATCAGCTTGCCCAAGCCCCAGTGACCAGCCAGCGAAGCAGCTTCACCGGAAATACCCTCCATGTTGCAGCCGTCGCCCAGGATCACATAGGTGTAGTGATCCACTAGCTTGGCATCGGGTTTGTTGAAGCGAGCCGCAAGATGGGCTTCAGCTAGCGCCAGACCAACCGCGTTGGCAATGCCTTGACCCAAGGGACCAGTGGTCACTTCCACGCCCGGGGTTTCAAAGTTCTCGGGGTGACCCGGAGTCGGCGAACCCCACTGGCGGAAGTTCTTGATGTCTTCAATGCTGACGCTGTCGTAGCCGCTCAGGTGCAGCAGCGCGTACTGCAGCATGCAACCGTGGCCCGCCGAGAGGACGAAGCGATCGCGGTTGAACCAAGCAGGGTTTTTGGGATTGAAGCGCAGGAAGCGGTCCCAAAGGACGTAGGCCATCGGCGCTGCCCCCATGGGCAGACCAGGGTGACCCGACTTTGCTTTTTCGACCGCATCAATGGCAAGAAAACGGATCGAATTAATACAAAGTTCGTCGAGGGATTGAGCCGCAACAACCATAATCTCTACCTAACTGACAAAATTGACTCGGGCTTACAGCCCCCACAGGGTCAACCCAAGCGGGTGAGGCAGCAGACTTCGCCACTGACCCATCATTTCATCCTCCGGTGATCCCCATCAAGATGCGAAGGATACCTGCAGGAAATCTAGGGATGGAATTTCCGGAAGGCCAGCGTGACGTTGTGCCCACCAAAGCCGAAGGAATTGGACAAAGCCACTTCCACCGGTAGCGATCGCGCCTGATTGGGGACATAGTCCAAGTCGCAATCGGGATCGGGATCTTCCAGGTTAATCGTCGGCGGCACCATGTCCTCAGCGATCGCGAGGGTTGCCGCTACCGCCTCAATTCCGCCGGAGCCCCCTAACAGGTGACCGGTCATCGACTTAGTCGAGCTGATCACGGTTTTGTAGGCGTGCTCACCTAGGGCTTTCTTAATAGCTGCCGTTTCGGTGCTGTCGTTGGCCGGTGTGCTGGTGCCGTGAGCATTGATGTAGCTGACTTGGCTGGGCTGCAGATTGGCATCGCGGAGCGCCAACTCGATCGCCCGGGCCGCACCCAAACCACCTGGGACCGGCGAGGTGATGTGATAGGCATCACAGGTCATGCCATAGCCGACGATTTCGCCATAGATGTGAGCGCCCCTCGCTTGGGCATGCTCCAAGGATTCCAAGACCAAAATCCCTGCGCCTTCGCCCATCACAAAACCATCACGGCCTTGGTCAAAGGGACGGCAAGCATGGGCCGGGTCATCGTTGCGCAGCGACAGTGCCTTACAGGCCGCAAAACCGGCCATAGCCAGTGGGGTCACACAGGATTCAGTTCCGCCACAGATCATGGCTTGGGCATAGCCGTGCTGAATCAGCCGGAAGGCTTCACCCACCGCATTAGAACCCGCAGCGCAAGCAGTCACCGTGACATTGCAAGGGCCTTTGGCACCCAACTGGATGGCCGTCAGTCCTGCCGCCATGTTGGCGATCATCATCGGCACCATGAAGGGGCTGCAGCGATCGGGGCCTTTTTCCAGCAAAACCGTCTGCTGGTCCTCCATCACCCTCAAACCACCAATGCCTGAGCCGATCAGCACCCCGATCGCATCCGCATTCAGTTCAGTGATGTCCAGCTTGGCATCGGCGACTGCTTGGCGACTGGCAGCAACCGCCAGTTGTGCAAACCGATCCATCCGCTTAGCATCCTTGCGGTCCATGTACTGGGTGGGGTCAAAGTCCTTGACCTCCCCGGCAATTTTGCAGGCGTGACGAGACGCATCAAAGCCCCGAATCAGATCGATGCCGTTGCGACCGGCAAGGAGTCCCTGCCAATATTCCGTTGGATCATTACCGATGGGAGTAATGGCTCCCAAACCAGTAATAACAACACGCTGGCGTCCGGTTTCAGTCATGGATGCGTCTCTGCACAAACGATGGTCAGCAACAGCAGGCTCTATTGAGCCCCAGTGACTTCATCCCCTAGGCAGCTTTGCTAGCGATGAAATCGACGGCGTCTTGAACGGTCGCAATGCCTTCAGCGGCTTCATCGGGGATTTCGATATCGAAAGCCTCTTCCAGAGCCATCACCAGTTCCACGGTGTCCAGCGAGTCCGCTCCCAGATCGTTTTGGAAGCTGGATTCTGGCTTGACTTCAGCCACATCCACACTCAGCTGCTCAGCCACAATGTCTTTGACTTTGCTGAAGATGTCTTCTTGGCTCATGGATTGCTCTCTACCTAGAAATTGCGGGAAACAACGTGACAATGAAGGGGTCGCCAGAAGCTAAGCCCAATCAGCATTTTGCCGACTGCCTAGGCCGATTGAATCGTTCGATCAGCAAGCGGATCAAAGCGGCGCTCGGATTTAGGCATCCCTACATCTTAAAGGCAAGGGGAGCGCTCGCTAAATAGCCCAGGCGACCCTGCTGCTGAGAACAGGCTGTCCCGTGCCACCCTCACTGCTACCGAATCGCTGGGCGATCGCAGGTCAATCCCTTGCCCTGCTTGGCAATTTGTTAATTTTTTGCAGCCGCGCGAAAACTCGTCGAAAGCCCCAAGGTATGCTGAGGCCGGAAATTGCCTGAATGCCTGTTACATCAGGCTGTTTGGCTTGCGCAGTGGTTCGGCCGTTTGCTGCCGACGTTGCCCAGAGTCTAGCGCTGCAATTGGAGCAACAGTTCAATGTCTCATTCGGTCAAGATTTACGACACTTGCATCGGCTGCACCCAGTGCGTGCGGGCGTGCCCTCTCGATGTACTGGAAATGGTGCCCTGGGACGGCTGTAAAGCCGGTCAGATCGCTGCTTCTCCGCGAACCGAAGATTGTGTGGGCTGTAAGCGTTGCGAAACGGCTTGCCCCACGGACTTTTTGAGCATTCGGGTCTACCTGGGTGCCGAAACGACGCGCAGCATGGGTCTGGCTTACTAAAGCCACACCAACCGTCAGGATCCAGGCTTGTGGTTCAGGGGGCGATCGCCCCCTTTTTTCTGGCTCTTTTCTGGCGCGATCGCCCTTGAAGGGGACAGGCTTTCCGCTACGATGGCTGCCATTGATCCCTGTTGCAGGTGCAGTCCATGTGCGGCATCGTTGGCTATATCGGCACTCAGCCTGCCAGTCACATCCTCTTGGAGGGTTTGCGGCAGCTGGAGTATCGCGGCTACGATTCAGCCGGTATTGCGACCCTATGGGATCATCAGCTCCAAATTGTGCGGGCGGAAGGTAAGCTCCATAATTTGCAAGCTGCACTGCAAAACCATGACAGCCCCGCCCACCTTGGCATTGGCCATACTCGTTGGGCAACTCACGGTAAACCGGAAGTTCGGAACGCCCACCCGCACAAAGACATGAGCGGCTTGGTGGCAGTTGTCCAGAACGGCATTGTTGAAAACTACCGTGAACTGCGCGAAGCGCTGCAAGCCGAAGGCATTGAGTTTGTCTCGGATACCGATACGGAAGTCATCCCCAACTTGGTTGCGCGCCACTTCCGGCAATTGGCAGCAGCAGGCAGTGCACCAGATTCAAGACTTTTAGAAGCAGTTCGTCTGGCCGTGCAGGAGCTGGAGGGGGCCTACGCGATCGCGGTGCTCTGTGTGGATGCCCCAGACGAGATTGTGGTTGCGCGCCAGCAAGCACCGCTGGTGATTGGCTTTGGCCAAGGGGAATTTTTCTGCGCCTCGGATACACCTGCGATCATCAATCACACCCGAGCGGTGGTGACGCTTGAGAACGGTGAGATGGCACGACTGACCCCGCTTGGGGTTGAGATCTTCAACTTCCAGGGCGATCGCCTGCGCAAGCAACCGCGACTACTGAGTGGCACCTCCTTACTGGCGGAAAAACAAGGCTTCCGCCACTACATGCTCAAGGAGATTTACGACCAGCCCGGCGTGGTGCGTAGCTGGTTGAGCACCCACCTCAATGACAATTGGCGCGCGGATGCCGCCGATGAACCGGCTCAGGTGGCTCCCTATCCCCACGCGCAAACGCCCGTCATTTTGAACCTGCCCGATGAATTACTGAACGATCTTGAACAGGTTCAGATTCTGGCCTGTGGGACCAGTTGGCACGCTAGCCTCGTCGGACGTTACTTGCTCGAGACTTTGGCGGGGGTTCCGACACAGGTTTATTACGCCTCGGAATTTCGCTATGCACCGTCGCCCTTGGTGCGCAACACCCTGACGATTGGGGTGACGCAATCGGGTGAGACGGCAGACACCCTCGCGGCTTTGGAGAAAGAAGGCGAACGGCGATCGGGTTTGGGGCCAGAGTTTGCACCGCGCCTGTTGGGTATTACCAACCGCTCGGAAAGTACGCTAGCCCACGTGGTGCCGCACATTCTCGATATCCAAGCAGGAATTGAGGTGGGCGTTGCAGCTACGAAGACCTTTTTAGGACAGGTGCTTGCTTTCTATGGTTTGGCGATCGATTTGGCCTATCGACGCAGCAGTCAGTCCCACGAAAAACTTGAGGCCTTGATCGCTGGGCTAAAGCGGATTCCAGATCAGATTGAGCAACTGTTGCGGGAACAGGATGGAGCAATCGAATCGCTGGCGCATCAATTCACGGAGACTCAGGATTTCATCTTCATGGGTCGGGGGATTAACTTCCCAATCGCCCTTGAAGGGGCACTGAAGCTGAAGGAAATTAGCTACATCCACGCAGAGGGCTATCCGGCGGGTGAGATGAAACATGGGCCGATCGCGTTGTTGGATTCTAAAGTGCCGGTCGTGGCGATCGCAGTGCCGGGTTCGGTGTATGACAAGGTACTTTCGAATGCGCAAGAAGCCAAAGCACGGGATGCGCGGATGATTGGCGTGATTCCTGATGGCCCAGATGCCAATATGTTTGACCATTACCTCTGGGTGCCGATCGTCGATGAATTACTCTCACCTTTACTGACGGTTGTGCCGCTGCAATTACTGAGCTATCACATTGCTGCTCTGCGCGGTTTGGATGTCGATCAACCCCGAAATCTTGCGAAGTCAGTGACGGTTGAATAGCGAGGGCAACACTAAATGTCCACCGACTTACTAAAGCGAATCACATCAGACCCAGATATCTGCCATGGCAAGCCCTGTATCCGTGGCATGCGTTATCCAGTTGAGTTGATTCTTGAGTTATTAGGGTCTGGGATGACGACGGAAGAAATCATCACTGACTATGATGATCTGGAGTCTGATGACATTTTGGCAGTTCTTTTGTTCGCAGCTCGCCTTAGTCAGGTCAAGAGTATTTACAAAATTGCATCATGAGATTTTTGATTGATGCTCAACTTCCGATTCGACTGGCACGACTGCTTCGCGAATTTGGATATGACACAATTCACACCAGAGAACTTCCTGCTCAAAACAAGACTCCAGATTCGACCATAAACCTCATATCTCTTCAAGATAAAAGAATTGTCATTACCAAAGACTCAGATTTCGTAAACTCTTTCCTTGCCAGTCAAAAGCCTTACAAGCTTCTCTTGATCAGTACAGGCAATATCAAAAATTCAGATTTGGAAGCTCTTTTTGTCGCTAATTTAGGTGCCATGGTAAAACTTTTAGATCAGCATAGCTATATTGAAGTGAGCAGGGACTCAATCACTGTTCACTGCTAACTAAAATTATTGTTTTGTTTAGGCTTCCATAGCAGCCATTATTTTAGTTGAGACAGTCTCAAGAGAGTCAATAAGGGGCTTAAGCCCCTTGTTCCAGAGGGCTATCATCTTCCCTAACCGTCCTAACTAGGCTAGAGATTGCTATATCAAATCGTCCTAACTTGATTGCAGCCTGCTATATCAACATCTAAAAATCAATTAAATCTTGGGAATCAGATCTAATAAATGTAGTGAAACCTATGGGGTTTGGGCGCGTTGACGAGCTTCAAGGAGAGTTGCTTGGAGCCCAGGCGCTTGGAAGAGGCGATTAGTATCAGCCAAAAGGCAATCGCCCCAGAGCTGTTCTTTGAGGAAATCGAGGCTGACGTACTGGCTATCTTTGCCGAGAGCTTGCTGAGCGAGTCGAACGGCCTCTTCAGTTTGGCCCTGTTGATAGACCAAAACGGCTTTAGCGAGCACAGGCTCTGCTGCATCTTTGCTCAACTCGATCGCCCGATTCCAATAATTTAGCGCTTGATTGCGATCGCCCTGTTCATAACTGACTAAGCCGAGGTTATTGATTGCTTCCCAGAAATCAGGCTTCACCTGAACCGCTTTTTGAAAAGCCGCGATTGCAGGCGGATATTGCTTTTGAATGAGATACACATTGCCTAAACCAAACAGCGCACCCGACGAATCTGGCTTAATCGCCAGACCTCGCTGCAAAAAGCTCGCAGCCTCGCTGTAATTGCCTTGTCGGAACCGCGCTGAACCCAACGCAAACAAAATTGCAGGCTCTCGGGGCGACAGTTTTTGCGCTTTTTCTAGGGCAGCGATCGCCGGATCAAGTTGATTGAGCCGCAAACTCGCATCCGCCAGCACCAACCAAACTCGAAAATCATTAGGGGCTAACTGCGTTGCCAAGGCTGCCTGCCGCTGAGCAAATTCAATTTGCTGGAATTGCAGCAGCTGCGCCGCTTCCTGTGCCAGCACTAACCCCTGTTCCTCCAGATACTTCGAATCGAGATCCGGTACGTAGGGCGTAAAGGCTTGGGCGGGTGAGAACGCTGTCCCACTGCAACTGAGAGCGGCAAGCAAGGCAAGGAGAGCAGTTCGCTTCACAGGTCAGCCGGAGAACAATCAGCGCTAGCTTAGCCGATTCCCTTCAGACTGCTGGCGCAGGTTGGCCCGGCTATTGCGCCGCCACATGGCGGGTTTAATGCGACGCAGCGCCGACCCTTGGAACTGCTGATCCCAGGCTTCCTCCGAGAGAGTCGCCAACTCCGCTAGGGCAGGAGCCAGCAACTCCGATCGCGGCTGGAGATCCGGAAGGGTGGTTATTTGGGCAAAGCGTTGATTCCAAGGGCAAACCTCTTGGCAGATATCACAGCCCGCCACCCAACCTTGGAGATTCTGGGCGATCGCGGCGGGCAAGTCTGCCGCTCGGTTCTCGATCGTGTGATACGCAATGCAGCGATTGGCATCAACCACATAAGGCTCCACGATCGCTTGGGTCGGGCAAGCCTCTAGACATCGGCTGCAACTGCCGCAATGGGCTGTGTGCGGACGATCAGCGGGCAACGCCAAAGTCGTCACCAGTTCCCCCAGAAAAATCCAGGAACCAAACTCGCGACTGATGACATTGCTATTTTTGGCGATCCAACCTAGGCCAGCTCGTTGCGCCCAGACTTTATCTGCGATCGGGCCACTATCGACGTACCAGCGACATTCGCAGTCCGGCTGCTGAGTTTGCAGCCAACGGGCGAGGGCTTTCAGTCGCTTTTCGACCACGCGGTGATAGTCGCGCCCCCAAGCATAGCGAGCAATTTTGCCCACTTCAGGCGACGGGTCAGGATGATCGCCGCTGTAGTAGTTCAGCGCGACACAAATCACGGACTGCGCATTGGGCAGCAAATTCCGCACATCCCGCCGGCGATCGCTGGCCATCCAGTCCATTTCCGCTTGATAGCCCTGGGCCAACCAGCGATCGAGTGCAGCCAAGGCTTCCGTATCGGGTGGATCGACGCTCGCAATCTCGACTTTGTCAAAGCCGAGGGCGATCGCTTCGGCCTTAATCTGCTCTGCAAGCGTTGCAACCATTGCCTACAGCAACACCGCTGCATCGCGATCGAGCAACCAGTAGAGTTGCCCTGTAACAGGCTGAATCAGGCGGACGGGCGTTTGTTGACTATCGCCTGTTGCCGCCAAGGCACGTTTTAGTGCTTCTTGTTTGGCTGCTCCACTAACCAAAAACACCACCGTTCGCGCTTGGTTAATCAACGGTGCCGTGAACGTGAGGCGTGGTTGTCCGCCGCGATCGCCTACCGTCACAAGACGGCTTTGTTCCTCCAAGGCAGCGGTTCCCGGAAACAGGGATGCCGTATGGCCATCGTCTCCTAGTCCCAGGAGGACTAAGTCAAACACCGGCCAGGCTGGCTCCTGCACTTGAAAAGCTCGCCGCAGATCTGTCTCCGCGATCGCGGCATCTTGCCAAGGATCAGCGGACTGAGTGGGCAGCGGGTGAATCTGCTCGGCCGGAATCGGCACCTGATCCAGCCAAGCTTGGCGCGCCATCCGCTCATTGCTATCAGGATGATCGTTGGGAACGTAGCGTTCATCTCCCCAGAAGATTTGCCAGTTGGCCCAGTCTGCCTCTGAAGTAGCCAACTGCTCGTACAGCGCCTTGGGCGTACTGCCGCCTGACAAGGCCAAACGAAACGTGCCTCGCTCCGCGATCGCCCGACTGGCAGTTTCTAACACCAGCGTTTGAGCTGCAGACACGACCGCTGCAAAATCGGCCAAGACAGATTGATGAACAGACATCTCAGGCTCTCTGCACTGGTTCCATTCTGGCTGATGGTCATTGTGCAGGTTGATGCCGTGCCTACTCACGACCTTTGCCAGCGATCGGATCAGGTTAGGGTGAGAGACGAGAGTGGCGTTACACCGATCGCCCCGCCTGATGAGACTGCCACCATGACACTGGATATCGTTCTTGGCTCAATCAACCGATTGACTTTACCTTGCCAGGCGTCATCAACTCGGCAGTCCAGAACAGTCGCCAGCGCGAGACTTTACGATTCAATATTGTTGTGCCGACGGGGCAAACTGAGCATTTTCAAGCCCTGCTCGAAACAACCTTTCCCTCGCCGCAGTTCCAGTGGCGACTCGGGACTTTTCAACCCTCTGCCGATCTGGCAGATTACCTCGCCCACAAATACAGTCGCGATCGCGGCGAGCGACTACTAGGGCGCTTCATGCAGTTCTCACGCGTCTGGCTGCCGCAGGTGTTTCCGGACCTAACGCGGATTCTTTATTTCGATACTGATGTTGTTCTGCTTGAAGACCCAGCCATTCTCGATCAACAAGCAGGAGACTTCAACGATCAGATTTTCTTTGCAGCTGTGCCTCACTCTCGACCTGCTTGGCTGTATTTCAAGAAGCCATGGCGAGCCCACAGCTACATTAAAGCCATGGGAACCACCTTTAACAGTGGCGTGATGGTGACTGACCTACGCTTCTGGACAGAGGCGGTCTATCAACGTATCCAAGCGGCCCTCGATCGCGATCGCCAATTCCGCTATCGCTTCTTGGAACCTGGTGACGAGGCTCTCCTCAACGCCTGCTTCCCGAACTACCGTGCCCTACCAAAGCGCTGGAACCGCTGTGGCTATGGCAATGCTCGCTTTGTCGCTCGGCTGTTGGCCTGTGATCCACAAGAGGCAGCAATCATTCACTGGAGCGGCGGTCATCATAAGCCGTGGAATACCCACGACATCATCTATGGCGATCTCTGGCGGCGCTATGCCAATCTCCCGGGCCTACTCCTACCCAACCCCATCTAGCTGGCTACTGCTCCTAAAACCAAGACAAGCGATCGCTGTTCTCTCGCTGTCTATATTGATGCAGCAGCAAACTCAATATTTAATTTGAGAGCCGCATTTAACTCTATCCAGAAAACTACAATCATAGATACAAGAGTGCTACCAACCAAAAACAAAAACCCTAATTCTATAGACAAAGAGCGATAGCTATTAGCTGGTTAACACATATTCTGTAAGGCATGAATACTTCTAGAAAATTTCAGGACTTCACTGCATCCTAAAGAACTCATAAAACATCTGTCATTGTCTCGCTTGAACACTAAATTGAAGTCAATAGCCCTTAGTGGCCAGAATTACATTTGAGAAGGGTTAAGGATGTTGAGCCATCCTGAAGGGGGATCTGTGAACAGGGCCTACGCTTACCTCGGTCTGCTCCTACTCGTGAGCTCTTACTTCACTGCTCCAGCGATCGCTCGGCCAGTGCGTGGGGGTGGCAGTCGCCCCAGCATCAGTAGACCTGTAACCCGACCTGCTCCCAGTCGGCCAAATGTGAGCCGACCCGTTACGACACCTAATCGTCCCAATATCACTCGACCGATTAATACGCCAAACCGACCCGTTAATGCTCCTAGTCGGCCTATCACCACTCCTAACCGACCTATCAACAACCCCAATCGGCCCATCAACACGCCAAATCGACCGATTATCAATCAGCCGATCAATAATCGACCAATCATTAATCGCCCAATTGGTTCTGGCAATACGATCATCAACAACCGCCCAATCAATATCAACAACATCAATACTCGTCCCAATTGGGTCAATCGGAATTGGGCAGCCTCTAGGCCTTGGGGAGGTTATGGTTGGTATGGTAGCTGGGCTAATCCACCTTGGGGGTGGTGGACCGCCAATACTGCTATCTGGGGAATTACATCTCTTGCCAGCGCTGCCATCATCAGTAGCTCGATTGATAATGCTGTCAGCACAAACGTTGTCTATATTCCAGTTCCTAACAGTTCCTATGAGCTTTACTATGGAACCATTGCGCCGACTAGTAGTAGTGTGACAACCTTTGCCTTTGGCTATGAAGGTCAAACCTATCAAGCAGTAGCAGATTGTCAGCAAGGGCTACTGAATGGTCAGCCTCCCACGACTGCTGCAGAAGCTGAACTTTTGAATGCTGCTTGTCAGGTTGCTTTTGCCAGCTTCTAGGAATTGATGAAGGTGTTTTAAAGGGTGGGCGATCGCTCACCTTTTTTGTCTGCTTGAGTCTTCCATTTTACGAGCGATTGCTGGCAATTTTAGCCTCAGAAGTGCTACAGCACCGGATCGCTAGCGCCAAACCGTAGACGCAACAGAGACAACGTCAACACGACTAAAAACAGTGCAAGACCAACAGTACAGGCATAACTGACTTCTAGCTTTTGAAAGGCCTGCTGATAGACATAATAGACAACAGTTTTAGAGCTATTGAGTGGGCCTCCTTGGGTCATGATGAAAACTTCTTCAAAGACCTTGGTTGCAGAAATTGCTGAAATCACCGCAACCAGAACAAGGTAGGGACGCATCAGGGGCAGCGTGATGTCTAAGTGGCGTCGCCAGCCATCCGAACCATCCAAGGCCGCAGCTTCGTAGAGTTCGAGAGGGATGCCCTGTAAACCGGCGAGATAAATCACCATGTAGTAGCCCAGTCCTTTCCAGACCGTCACGGCCATCACACTGAAGAGCGCCAAGGCTGGACTGGTCAGCCAAGGAATCGGTTGGAATCCTTCGCCAAACACCAACTGCCCGAGTTGGTTGAGTAGACCTGTTTCGGCATAGAGCCACCGCCAAGCAATTCCTGCAACCACGATCGAGACAATGACGGGGGTGTAGTAGGCCAAGCGGAATAGAGTAATGCCGCGTAGTGGGCGATTGACCAAGATTGCTAGGCCCAACGGTAGAAAGACCAGCAGCGGCACGACACCAATGAGATAGATAAACGTATTGCCAAGAGTTTTCCAAAAGACGGCATCGTTAAGCAGCCGCTGAAAATTTTCGAGGCCGACCCACTGGGGCGATCGCGTCAGGTTGTAGTCAAAGCGGGTGAAGCTGAAATAAAAGGCTTGCAGCGCTGGCCAAAACACCGTCAGACCAAGGATTGTCAGCGCCGGTGCCAAGAATAAGTAGGGGGACAGGCGATCGCGCAATGCAGTCATGGACACCTCTGGCACAGATAACCGAGGGCGAAGGCCCCGAAGGTAAAATACTGGTTTCCCCGCTCGGCGTCAGCTTGCCATGTCCGTTCAAATCCCTGTTGCTCTGCCGCAAAACGCCTACGAGATTGCGATCGCGAATGGGGGATTGGCCGCAGCAGGGACTTGGTTGCAGCAAGCTGATCTGAAGGCGGGCACGAAACTTCTGATTGTGACCAACCCGGCGATCGGGCGGCGTTACGGCGATCGCCTCGTGGCAGCACTGCAAGAAGCAGGTTTCATCGTCGACTGCCTGACCCTACCGGCTGGCGAACGCTACAAAACGCCAGCAACAGTTCAACGCATCTATGACAAAGCCCTAGAACTGCGGCTGGAGCGCCGTTCGGCCTTGGTCGCCTTGGGTGGCGGCGTGATTGGTGACATGACAGGTTTTGCGGCGGCAACCTGGTTGCGCGGCATTAGCTTTGTGCAGATCCCGACCTCCCTGCTGGCAATGGTTGATGCTTCGATTGGGGGCAAAACCGGCGTCAATCATCCCCGTGGCAAAAACCTGATCGGGGCGTTTCATCAACCCAAGCTGGTGCTAATTGATCCAGAAACGCTACAAACCCTGCCCGTACGGGAGTTCCGTGCCGGCATGGCTGAGGTAATTAAGTATGGCGTGATTTGGGATCGGGATTTGTTTGAGCGGTTGGAAGCAAGCCCCTTTCTCGATCGCCCGCGATCGCTACCGGCCAATCTCCTAACGCTGATCTTAGAGCGCTCCTGTCGCGCCAAAGCAGAGGTGGTTGCCAAGGATGAAAAAGAATCGGGCTTGCGGGCCATCCTCAACTACGGCCATACGATTGGCCACGCCGTCGAAAGTCTGACAGGCTATCGCATCGTTAACCATGGCGAAGCTGTGGCGATCGGGATGGTTGCGGCGGGACGGCTGGCTGTGGCGCTAGGACTCTGGAATCAGGATGAATGTGATCGCCAAGAAGCCGTGATTGCTAAAGCGGGCTTACCAACACGCCTACCAGAAGGGATTGATCAAGCTGCAATCGTCGAGGCTCTACAACTCGACAAAAAAGTGCAGGCAGGCAAGGTACGGTTTATTCTGCCAACGACGCTCGGCCACGTCACGATTACCGATCAGGTACCGAGCCAAACCCTGCAAGAGGTGCTGCAGGCGATCGCCAACCCCTAAGACCTACCGTTGGAGATAGGTGAATGTCCGTTGAAGAAGCCAGTAAAGCGGTTGTCCGCAACTATGTTGAAGCCTTCAATCGGGGTGATCTTGCAGCCCTCAAAAGCACTCCTAGCAGAGGATGCTGAGATCCAGGGCGTTTTGGGACAAGGGCTTTTCGATCGAATCGAGCCCGTTTGGCGTCAATTGATCGAGGGCTACGGCATGCAATTGAGCATCCAAGAACTGATTGCGGAAGGCAATGTGGTTGCCGCTCGATACCTCGAAACAGGAACGTTTCGGAAGCCAGCGTTTGGACAGCAACCGACAGGTCGATCCTATGAGCTGGTGGCGATCGAATGGTTTGAGATTGAAAACGGCAAAATTAAACGGCGCTGGGGTGTTCGCGACTCTGCTTCACAAGCTCGTCAGTTAGGGCTGTTGACTTCTTGATTGCGATCGCCGAAACAATATCTGGCCCGTTTAAGGCCGATCGGGAGTTTATGTCAGACTGAGGCAGAACAATTGCCCTTAAACACTGGCTGTGACCACCGATTTAATTTGCTTGCTGATTCTGGCCCTGTGGACCCTACCGCTGAACCACATTCCCGCCATTGGACGGGCTAGCAAAGCCGGTCTGGATTGGGCCATGAGCAATCGCGATCGCCAGCCAGAAGTGCCGGAGTGGGTGGGTCGTGCCGATCGTGCCCAGCGCAATCACCTCGATAATCTGGCGATGATTGCCAGCGTGATTTTGATTGCGCAGATCACAGGCAAAGCGGATGGGACAACTGCGATCGCTTCGATTGTGCTGCTGCTAGCCCGCATCGCCCACAGCCTCACTTACCTAGCTGGTTTACCCCTACCGCGATCGCTCAGCTACTTTGTCTCTATCGCAGCCCTGCTAACCATTGTCTGGCGTCTGTTTGCCTGAACTAGTAGGCGCAAACCCGAAAATCATCCCCGACCCAACAGGCGCGATCGCGACTGGAGCGTTCGGCAATACCCCAGCGGGAATTGATGCCCTCGGGGGTCAGTCCTCGCACTTCGGCAACGCCCGGCGACAAAACCGTTACGGTAATCACCGAACGGCCAGCAATCCAATTGGACTGCAGCGAGGTCACCGTAAAGCTGCCATTCTGTCCAAACTGTTTAAAGTCGCAAGCACCGTTGAAGGTTGTGCGGCCAGCTTCTTGAATCACACAGCGGGCAGGTGTTGCTGATCCGGGCAGTGCGAAGGCTGTTGCTAGGCCTAAGCCCAAGAGGCCACTGGCCATCGATTGCATCAACCAATTTGACTTCTGCATCTTGGGTGCTGGATAGAATACCTTTGTTGTATTAGATTGCCCAGAAAGGTTCTGCGATCGCAAGCAAGACGCATTTCGATGCAATCAATGCTCTCAGCCTGAAAGGGTCAATCAAAAACAGATGTCACTGGATAGGCAACATCTGTCATTACACAAATACTCAGTTAGAGCCGATCAACTTTAACGAGTTCCCAGCTGTAGCGATCCATTACTGCTTTGATAGGCGCACATTTGTTGCTTAGTGACTCGATCAACCCAACAGCGAACTGGTTTTCCTTTTTGATTAGCTTCCGCAGTTTCTGGCAAGCTCAGCAGAATAGAGCCGGTGCTGAGCAGCGCGATCGCTGTTAGGAGTGCAGCAGTAAATGAACGGTGTTTAGTGGAAGTCATTGTTCAGAACAGAATCACTGACTTCATTACAATCACTCTTGAGCATCTGACTCCTTGTGATCTTTCAGGGCTCCTATGTGTGAGATTGATCACACATTGGCAACACAATTAATTGCAATGAGCGATCGCTATTCGATAAAGGCCGAATGATTTGAATGAGTACGGGTCCAAGCCCAGCGCTCATGTTCAGCCAACTCTGTACCAGGGCGACTCCAGCGGCGATCAGTGTGACTGAGATCAACACTCGTAAAATTCACGTCGTAGATGAAGGCATGACTGAGATCAGCCTCATGTAGATCCGCTGCTGTAAAGTCTGTGCGATAGAGAATCGCCCGCACTAAATCCGCTTGCTGCAAGCAAGCTTGGCGACAGTTAGCCTCGGCCAAGATGCTGTCGTTGAGCATCGCCCGTCGCAGATTCGAACCCACCAATTGCGCCCGACAGAGATCCGATCGCAGGAGATCGGCCCCGAGCAAATTCGCACCGCTACAGTCTGCCTCTCGGAGAATGGCACCCCGCAACCAAGCTCGCCGCAGATCCGCACCAACCAAAATCGCGCCCGTCAGATCTGCTCTCTCCAGATCGACATTGACGAGATCGACAAAGGAGAGATCCGCTTGGCGAAGATCGGGAATGACTGTTGGATTTTGCGATCGCCAGCGACTCCAGACCGCTGTGCCGCGCCGCAGAAATGCCAGATGTTCTGCATTCGCCATGACCGCTACTCCCGCGAGCGATCGCCGGGATGCTCACGTCCCGACAGGTTTTCCAGTGCTGCTACAGCAGCCCGCGAGCCAGCAATGATGTCGCGCTCCTCCCCACCCAAAAAGAGTCGCCCAAAACTGCCAATCGCACTGACTTGCAGGATGTTGATCAACGCCGCCTTTTCCGCTTCGTTGGCTGCTAGCGCTGCATAAGCCGCCGGTTGCACTTCGAGGACGTAGAGGGTTTCACCAGCCAGCAGCATTTGACCACGGCGCTGCCGGTTGATCAGCTGCGCTTGGTGAGCATCAATATTGCGGATGATTTGGCTGGAGACAATTTTGGGTTTGAGGCGATCGCGCTCCGTCAGTCCCAGAGCAGAGAGAACGGCACGTCCCGCTTCACGGACTTCGCCTTGATTACTGGCGTGGACTTCCATCAAGCCGTAGAGGCGTTCGATGAACTGCACTCCAGGCCGCACCACCGCCGCCTTGAGGGCGATGTCCATCATCCGGTTGATTTCAATACCCGGGGAGATTTCAATCCAGACCGAGGCATCCCCTGGCAGGGTCAAAAAGCCTGTGGCGACTGTACCGATATAGGAGGCGTGTTGCCGTTGCAAATTGTCGAGGTAGACGTAACTGCGCAGCTCAACGCCCAAAACAACATCCTTGTAAAGCCAAATTTGAGTCTACCGCGCAGACTCAGCCTCAATCGAGCAAGGGCGCGATCGCACTGGCAATCGCTGCGCGTTGTTCCGCGTCGTAGCCCCAGCGATCGAGAAAGTCACTAAACGGGCCTTCAGCCGTTAAACTCTGCTGCAAGTCTTGGATCTGTTGGCGCAAGCTCGGGCTCTGGAGTTGCCGCAGATGTTCTGCCGATCGCCGACTGACTCGCTGGGATTGAGCGGCCATTGCTGGGTCGGCATTGCGCTCGTGGGTCAGCCCCATCGCCGTAGACATGGCTAGATTACGCACCATCAAGTCTTCGACATAGGTTGGTTGCGATCGCAGGGCAGCAATCAAGGCAGGAGCAGGTTGATCCGCCCAGGGCTCGTCGCTCGTGAGGTAGGTGACGAAAAAGCCCCGTGCCCCATCTCGGCTGGCCACCAACCGGGCGATCGCTTCAATGACGGCATCTGTCGGCTCCAAGGCTAAAAGCTGCTGAGCCAAGGCGATCGCAGTACCAAAGTCGGGATGATCAGGGATTGTTGGGACAGAGTCTGTCATCGGTGGCAAACAGCAGGGCACTGACGTTGATCTTAGAAGGCTGACTCAGACCCTCGCCGCGCACTAGAAGGTTTCCTCTTCCGCGATCGCGGGGGGTGCAGATTCGGGATGGGGACCAATCCACTCGGGATGTTTGAAGTAGTGCAGGTGCTGCCAGCGATCGAGCACATCGTGGATTAAAACCTGCTCAAAGAAGACCTTGGCCACCACAGCGAGCGGCAAGGCCAAAATCAGACCTGCTAGGCCAAAAATACTGGCAAAAACAATCTGAGCAATCAGGGTCAAGGCCGGCAGCAGCGAGACTTGACGCGCCATAATCGTCGGCGTTAGCCAGTAGCTTTCAAGTTGCTGAATAATGATGTAAATGACCAGCACCACCCAAGCTTTCCAAGGTTCATCTAATAACACGATAGAAATTGGAAAAACAGCACTAAGTGTGGGTCCGAGGTTAGGAATTAAGTTGAGGAATCCCGCAATAATCGCATTCACCAGTGCGAGCTTGACACCGAGGATCACCAATCCTAGCCAGCTGAGAATAGCGATCGCACTGGAGCTGATTAAAATACCGAGAAACCAGTCGCTGAGGGAGATCTCGCAGGCACTGAGAACTTCATCAGCGCGGCGTCGATAGAAGGAAGGCAGTAGGCGTAGAAAAGTCTGACGATAGGCTTGGGGATTGCTGAGCATCATCAGCATCAACACGATGACTAAGAGCAGCTGAGCAGCGGCAGCCAAGGTGTTGTTAAAGATGGAAAGAAAATTGCGAGCTAACGGCCCGAGTTGCTGGGAGAACGAGCTCCAATTGCGGCGATCGCCAAAACCCTGAATCAGGTCCCGAATGGTCGAGTCGACAAAGCTGCGGGCACTGCGATCGTCACTGAAACCGGGCAAAATCTTGACGACATCCACGAGCCGCTCTTCCACCCAAGTCAGCAACTTGGCAAAGCCTTGGGGTGCCAAGCGCAGCAACTCTTGAAACTGCACTAGCAACGGCGGCAGCAGCAGAGCAATAAGCAAACCGCCGCCGATCGTGATGCCCAAGAGCGTCACCGCCAGGGAGGTCCGCCGCGACCACCGCAAACGCTGCTGCAGCTGTCGCGCCAAATGGTTAATGATCACCGCCAAGACCACGGCGGCAAACAGCAACAACATCACCTGCCGCAACTGCCAGAGAATGTAGGCGGCTGCTAGGATGCCGGTGAAACCAAGCCACTGCCCGAGGCGCATGGTCGAGAATCCTTTCCGTTGACCTCACTCAGTATGCGGCACTGTTTTGGAGGACTCACATGCAGCGGACCTGGCGATCGCCCCAAGTGTTCCAACTGCCAGCAGGCTGGCTTCAGCAGGTTCAGCAAGCTTATCCCCATGACTACGCCGAGGTGCTGGCCCAGCTGATTTGGCAACGACAACTGGCCACCCCGGCATCTCTCGCTGGCTTTCTCAATCCCGATCGCTATTTACCCACCGGCCCTGAGGCGTTTGGGGTCGAAATGGATGGGGCGATCGCGCGACTCTTACAGGCCCACGCGAATCCTGACGATCGCCTCTTGATCTGGGGGGATTTTGACGCCGACGGGCTGACCGCCACAGCAGTGCTCTGGGAAGGACTGGGTCAATACTTTCCCCAGACAGAGCGTCTGTTTTGGACGATTCCCGATCGCCTCCAGCAATCCCATGGGTTGAACCTTGAGGGACTGGAGCAGGCGATCGCCAACGGCATCACCTTAGTGATTACCTGCGATACCGGCTGTAGTGATGCGGAGCTGCTGCAATGGGCCAGCGATCGCGGCTTGGATGTAATTGTCACGGATCACCACACGTTACTCCCTGAACGGCCACCGGTTACGGCGCTGATCAATCCCCGTCAGTTGCCGACTGACCATCCCCTCGCCACTCTCTCCGGCGTTGCGGTCGCCTACAAATTAATAGAAGCGCTCTATCAAGCTCTCCCCCTAGCGACAGCACAACCCTTGGAGCATCTGCTGGATTTAGTCGCGATCGGTCTGATTGCCGATTTAGTCGACCTGCGGGGGGACTGTCGCTATTTGGCGCAGCGAGGCTTGCAGCAATTACAGCAACTGGCCCAAGTCCGGCCCCAAGCCAGTCGTCGTCCCGGCATCACCGAACTCCTGAATCGCTGCCGGGGTAGCGGCGATCGCCCGACTGACATCCGCTTTGGTCTGGGGCCACGACTCAATGCTGTCAGCCGCCTCCAGGGCAAGGCCGATCTGGCACTGCAACTCCTGACCAGCCGCGATCCAACCGCCGCTCGACGATTGGCCCAACAGGTCGAGGAGCTGAACCAACGGCGGCAGCGCTTACAGCGTGACCTGCTGCGGGAATTAGAACCCCAAATTCAGCAACAGCGCGATCGCGCCGCTCTCGTCCTAGTCGGCGAGGGCTGGCACGGCGGCCTCCTAGGGCTGGTGGCCAGTCAGGTTGCCCATCGAGAAGACAAACCGACCTTAGTTCTCAGTCTGGATCCCCCCAAGACTCAACCGCGATTGGCCCGTGGCTCGGCCCGATCGATCACCGGCCTCAATCTCTATGAACTGCTCGCCAACCAGCGATCGCTACTGCTCCGTTTTGGCGGTCATCCGCAAGCAGCGGGACTGACCCTGATCGATGAGCATCTACCCCTGCTCAGAGAAGCCCTCGAACAACGGCTCCAGCAGTATCCGCCCGATCGCAGCCAAGCGGCGATCGCGCCAGAGCTGACGGTGAGCGTAGCGGATCTCGATCGCCCCCTATTTCGCGCCCTCTATGCGCTGGAGCCTTGCGATCGCCTGCCGCAATTGGAAGTTCGGCGCTGTCGCTTGCAACGGCAGTGGCAAAATTCTGTCGGTTCCGGCCCTTATCGCCGTCAGTACTGGACCTTTCAGATCACCGATGACCGTGGCGCGATCGCCCAGGGACAATACTGGCCCGAGAGCAATGCCGAGACCTTACCCCCCGAGGGCGATCGCTGCGACCTCGTGATCGAGCTCGATCTCCGCAGCGCTGCCGGGGATCAAAACCGGAAGGAACTGGTTGCCCGTCTGCTGGCTTGGCGATTACCGCAGTCAGAGTCAGCGATTCCTATGCCTGACTTGCTGGATTGGCGATCGCAGCTGCCGGATCCAGCGATCGCAGCTCATATCCTCACGACTTGTCCTTGGAGCTGGGAAGAACTCGCCAGCCACTGGCAACAGGCGCTGCGATTGCAACAACCATTAGCGCTGGCTTACCCGCACCCCGAAGCTGAGAGTCTGGAACGAGGATGGCGGCAATGGCTGGGAATCCTGACGGCCCTAGCCCAGCGATCGCAACCTGTCCCTTGGCCTCAACTCAGTGATCACCTGGGCTGGCCCACGGCTTTGATCAGCACTGGTTTACAAGTCTGTCAGCCCTTGGGTTATCACTGGCAAGCCAGTGCAGAAGGACTATTACTTATTTGGCCGGACCGGGCACAGTTGGCTTGGCAAAGCCCCCACCTCCAACAAACCCATCAGCAATGGCAGCGACTCCTGCGAGAATGGCAGAGACGGCGACAGTTCTTTGCTGAGGCTTCCCTCAAGACGCTAGCCGCAGGCCTAAACGATCGCTATAATCTCCGCACTTCCGAGCCGGCCTAGCTTGCCTCGACCGACGGCGGAACCGCCGGGACAACTGGCACAGTTACCCTGTGAACTGTCCCAAGCTCTTGCCTAGGCTGAGCCTAGGGTTTCCCGCTTTTGGCTTCTAGGAGCCTCGACCATGTCGCTGTTCAGTCGCCTTCGTTTTTCGGTTTACGGTTCGGCTCTGCTGGCTGCGAGTGGGGCAGTCTGCATTGGGATTTCAGCAGAACATGCCCGAGCGTTGCCCTGGCAGGACAGCCCCAAGGTCGTGCTCGATCAAGCTTGGCAACTCATCGATCGCGAGTACGTCGACCCCACCTTTAATCGTCAAGACTGGCAGGCCGTGCGGCGCGAACTCCTCAGCCGCAACTACGGTTCCAATGAAGAGGCCTATGCTGCCTTGCGATCAGCTCTGCGCCGGCTCGATGACCCCTACACCCGTTTCCTAGCGCCCGAACAATTCAAAACCCTGACGGAGCAAACGGCTGGGGAAGCCTCAGGGATTGGCATCGAGATTATTCCTGACAGCAAAGATAGTCGGCCGCGGATTCAGGCCATTCTCGACAACTCACCCGCCAGCAAAGGAGATGTTCAAGTTGGCGATCGCATCTTGGCGATCGATGCCGACTCCACCCGCGAACTCACCCTCGATGAAGTTCGCAACCGCCTTCAGGGCAAGGTGGGCAGCGAGATCGACCTCAAACTGCAGCGGGGCGATCGCATTTTTTCTGTCAAGCTGACCCGCGTCCAGATTGAAATTCCCAGCGTTACCGCCGAGCTGCGGCAACATAGTGGCCGATCGGTGGGCTACATCCAGCTCCGAGAATTTACAGCTCACGCGGCGCGGGAAATGCGGACTTCGATTCGTAGTCTCGATGAGCAAGGCGCTACCTCCTACGTGCTCGATCTACGGGGCAATCCGGGCGGACTGCTCTACTCCAGCATCGAGATCGCCCGCATGTGGCTTAACAACGGCACGATCGTCAAGACCGTCGATCGCAATGGCAAATCGGAGACAATCAACGCCAACAACAGCGCCATCACCAACAAACCGCTGGCCGTCCTCGTCGATCAGAACTCTGCCAGTTCCAGCGAGATTCTGGTCGGAGCACTGAAGGATAACAATCGCGCCGTGGTCATCGGCCGCCAAACCTTTGGTAAAGCCCTCGTGCAGTCAGTTCACACCCTTGCCGATGGTTCGGGCTTAGCTGTCACTGTGGCTCACTACTACACGCCCAACGGCACCGATTTGGGTAATCGGGGTATTCAACCCGATGTCGAGGTGCGCCTCAATCAGCGGCAGCAGGCTCTGCAGCGCAGCGACCCTAGCTTCTTGGGTTCCAATCAAGACCCCACCTACGGCCAAGCGATCGCAACCCTCGAGCAGCGCACTGCCGAAAGCACGCCCAGCCCAGCGAGCTCGCCCCAGTTGAGTCAACGCCCCAGCGAGATTCGCCCTTGAGTGCACTGCTCACCGATCCCCGCTATCAAGCGGGTATTGCCCTCTTTAACCAGCGGCAGTTCTACGCTTGCCACGATGTCTTCGAAGCGTTGTGGCACGAGGCGATCGAGCCCGATCGCACTTTTTTGCAAGGCGTTTTGCAGATTGCAGTCGGGCTGCATCATCTCTCCAATAGCAACCGACGCGGTGCCACGATTCTGCTAGGGGAAGGCTGCGCCCGCCTGCAGGATTACCAACCCGACTATGCAACGGTGGATGTCAGCCACTTGCTCGCCCAGAGTCGACAGGTATTGCAAGCCCTCCAGGGTTTACCCAGCGAGGATTGCGGTGAGGCGATCGTGATCGGTTTGGGGCTGCGTGCTGGGACAGCTCCTAGCCTGCCCTGCCCTCAACTCTGTCTTCAAACGAGCGGGGTATGATTGGGGCGATCGCGCCCGCGTGACAAGGACGACAGGAATGACAGCGGTAATTCGGCGACTGATTTGGGGCATGAGCCTGTTCGCAGCGATCGCACCGGCTAGCTGGAGTTTTGCACAAACCACGAATGCGCCTGCACCGGCCCAGGCCGACCAAAGCCTGACCCTGTTCTCGGACATTCAAGAAGCGAATTCCAAAACTGGCGTCGTCACTGCCCGTGGCAATGTAGTGATTCTCTATCCCGCACGACAACTGCGAGCCACAGCGGCCCAAGCGCAGTATTTTTCACGGGAACGGCGGATTATTCTGACTGGCAATGTTTTCGTCCAGCAGGAAGGCGGCAACTCCCTCCGGGGCGAAACCGTGACCTATCTGATCGAAACCGGTAAGTTTGTAGCCCTGCCGACACCCCAAGGACAAGTGCAATCGATCTATAACCTTGATAGTGCTGAATCACCCTAGGTCGCCGCTGACCCATAAGATGGGAACGTTTGCCGAGTACCGCTGCGATCGCTGTGAAGATTCGCCTAGAAAATGTTCGGAAGTCCTACGGCAAGCGCCTGATTGTTAATCGCGTCAGCTTGTCCGTAGCCCAAGGCGAGGTTGTCGGGCTGCTCGGCCCCAATGGCGCGGGTAAAACCACGACGTTTTATATGACCACTGGCCTTGAACGGCCGGATGAAGGTCATGTCTGGCTGGATGAAACGGAACTCACCCGCCTGCCCATGACCCAGCGGGCCCGCCTTGGCATTGGCTATCTCGCCCAAGAGGCCAGTATCTTCCGGCATCTGACGGTGGTGGAGAACTTACTGCTAGTGCTGCAGCAAACTGGTATTCGGGGACGAGAACAGCGCCAGCGAGTTGAGGAACTGCTCAGCGAGTTTCGGCTTGAAAAAGTGGCTCACACCCAAGGTATTCGCGTCTCTGGGGGTGAACGTCGCCGCACCGAGATTGCCCGCGCCCTGGCTGTCGGCAGTCAGGGGCCAAAATTTTTGCTGCTGGATGAGCCCTTTGCCGGTATTGACCCGATTGCTGTGGCCGAAGTGCAGGAGATCATCGCCCGACTCCGAGCCCAACAGATGGGCATTTTGATCACCGATCACAACGTGCGGGAAACCCTGAAGATCACCGATCGCGCCTACATTCTGCGGGACGGAGAAATCTTGGCAGCCGGCTCCGCCGAAGAGTTAGCGTCCAATCCTCTCGTCCGCCAATACTATTTGGGTGAAGACTTCGTTTTCTGAGCTTCCCAGCACGCTTCGCGGCCTGTGGCGACGACCTCGGCGGTATGGCCTGAGCGTACGGGGGTTTGCAGCGAACCGCTAAACTTGGCAGCATGACTACTCCAGACCTCAGTCTTGCGTCATCCTCAACCCAGCCCAAACCCAGCTTGCGGCTGCCATGGTGGGATCGAATCTCGATCATGGACCGCTACATCCTGCGGGAAATGTTGGGGCCTTTCCTGTTTGGGGTTGGCGCCTTCACTTCGGTAGGCCTGTCGATTGGGGTCGTCTTTGAACTCGTGCGGCAAGTCACAGAAGCAGGTCTGCCCCTGTCCGTCGCGGCCCAAGTCTTCCTGCTGAAAATGCCAGACTTTTTGGTCTTGGCTTTTCCGATGTCGATGCTGCTGTCAGCCTTGATGGCCTACAACCGGCTGTCTAGCGACAGTGAATTGATTGCCCTGCGCAGCTGTGGCATCAGCAGCTACCGGTTTATTCTGCCAGGCATCTTGATGAGCATTGTGGTCACCGGTATGACCTTTGCTTTTTATGAATCGGTGGTGCCGGCGGCCAACTTTCAGGCTCAGGTGACACTGCAGACAGCACTCAACCAGACTCGGCCTCAGCTGGAAGAAAAAAACAATATTGTCTACCAGCAATTCGATCGCAAGACCTCAGAGCTCGCACGCATTTTCTATGCCCGTCGCTACGACGGTGAGCAGATGCGAGGGCTGACGATTCTGGACTTTACGCGCGGCGAACTCAGTCAGATTATTTCGGCAGAGACTGGGGTCTGGCATCCCGGAGATCAGCTCTGGGAATTTCGGAATGGCACCATTTACGGCGTTGCTCCCGACGGTTCCTACAGCGGCATCGCCACCTTCAAGTCGCAGGAATTCACAATTCCTGAAACTCCCCTGAGTATTGCTAGCCAGAGTCGCGACGAGACGCAGATGAATGCAACCCAAATCTGGCAATATCTGCGCGTGCTGCGGCAAACCAACAATACGGCTGACATCCGCAAGTGGGAGGTACGCCTGCAGCAGAAGTTAGCCTTACCCTTTGTCTGTGTTGCCTTTGGCTTAATTGGTGCCAGTTTAGGTACTGCTCCGAACCAGCGGACTGGACGCGCTACGGGCTTTGGCATCAGTGTGCTGATTATCTTTTCCTACTACCTGCTGGCCTTTGTGACAGGAGCCTTGGGCATCAATGGCACCCTGCCAACGCTACTAGCCGGTTGGTTTCCCTGGCTGTTGGGCATGGGGGTCGGACTGTACCTGCTGCGTCAGACTGCTCGCTAGATCCCGTCAGCCCTTAGGATCAAAACAATTGCGACGCTACCGCCATGAATCTGGTCAGCCTTCAGAACAGTCTGGATAACGCAACCTTTGCCATCCTGCTGCCCACCCTGCTCTGCTACTGGACAGGTGTGGCCTTCCCGAATCTGAAGGGATTGCCAGCGATCGGGACGGCGGGGATGGCGATCGCGAATCTCTGTATGGCGGCGCTACTGGGAGCACGTTGGCTAGAGGCGGGCTACTTCCCGATCAGCAATCTCTACGAATCCCTGTTCTTTCTGGCTTGGGGACTAACCGCCATTCACCTCTTGGCCGAAAAGTTGAGCGGCAGTCGCCTCGTGGGCGCAGCCACCTCACCGTTAGCGCTAGGGATTGTGGCCTTTGCCGCCTTTACGCTGCCCAAGGAGATGCGACAGGCTGAGCCGCTCGTGCCAGCGCTGAAGTCGAACTGGCTGATGATGCACGTCAGCGTGATGATGGTCAGCTATGCGGCACTGCTAGTCGGCTCTCTACTGAGCGTTGCTTTTTTGGTGGTGACCCGTGGTCAGGCGATCGAATTGCGCGGTAGTTCCGTTGGCACAGGCAGTTTCCGGCAGGTGAAGCTCAACCGAGCGAGTGACCTCACGATCGCGACTGCAGAGTCTGGGGGAAGCGGCGGTACCGCTGTCCTCGAGCAACCGGTGCTGCAGCTCGCGCCAGAGCAGCTCAGCTTGGCCGATACCCTAGACAACGTCAGCTATCGAGTGATTGGTCTGGGCTTCCCTCTGCTGACGATTGGCATCATTGCCGGCGCAGTGTGGGCCAATGAGGCTTGGGGCTCTTACTGGAGCTGGGATCCGAAGGAAACCTGGGCGTTGATCACCTGGCTCGTCTTTGCGGCCTACCTCCATGCCCGGATTACGCGGGGCTGGCAAGGACGGCGACCCGCCATTCTGGCAACCGTTGGTTTTGGCGTGGTGTGGGTCTGCTATTTGGGCGTCAACTTGCTTGGCAAGGGCTTGCACAGTTACGGTTGGTTCTTCTAACCGAACACTGAGAACGGATTCATGGCCGATCGCACGCCTGCACAAGCTGTTTTTTGTGACTTCGACGGCACAATCACGACGGAAGACACCTTTGTGCGGGTGCTGGAAGCCTTTGCGCCCGAGGCTTGGGCAGCAGTCTGCGATGACCTCTTTGCCTTTCGGATCAGCTTGCGCCAGAGCATCCGTCAGGTGATGGCGACGATTCCTTGCGATCGCCTACCGGAAATGCAGGCTTTAGTCGCCACCTATCCAGTACGGTCGGGCTTTGTCGAACTGCTGGACGATCTGGAGGCGCGAAATATTCCCTTCTACGTCGTCTCGGGGGGCCTGCGTTGTCTTGTTGAAGCAGTGCTTCATCCCTGGCGATCGCGCTTGGCGGGACTATATGCCGCTGAAGTCGATCTCAGTGGCCCAACCATTCAGGTCTACTCAGACTTTGAATCCGATCAAGAACTGGTCGCGAAAGTCCAAGTTCTCGACAAGGTCGGAGCCTCGCAAGCGATCGCGATCGGCGACTCGATCACGGACGTGAATTTAGGCATGGCTGCCGATCTGGTCTTCGCCCGTCCCCACCTAGCAGACTACCTGCGCGATCGTGGCAAACAATCACTGCCCTGGGACAGCTTCCACGACGTCCGCCAAGAACTCCAGCGCCGCTGGAGTCGTCACTAACGGGGCTTGCAGTACTGATTGTGCAGCCGCTGTACTTCCACCAGGCGATCGCTGCGGGCCTGTACCGCGTAGGCTTCAGCTTCGAGCTGCTGGCGGCGAGGATCGCGATAGCTCAAAAACGAGCGCCGTAGTTGCGGGGGTGGATCGTAGGGCAAGCCAAGCACTTGCAACTGGGTGCGTCCCGCGCAAAATTGAGCTGCGTGAACTGCCTCATGGACGAGGGTGACTTCATCCAGACCCAGTTCAAACACGACGGGATTGACCACAATCAGCCGTTCCTTGGGAGCGAAGTAGCCGTAGAGGCCCTCTCGACCAGGTTGGCGAATTTGGACGCGAAAACCAAAGCGGTTGAGGCTTTGCAATAGGGGCTGGAGTGTTGCCGACCAAGGGGACGCGATCGCGGGTTGAGAAAGCAAGGCCAAGCTGGCGATCGCGATCGCGGTGATCACTGACTTGGGAGATCGTCCCATGCTGGTCTTCTGCCCGTTCGACTGGACTGGCTTGCAGGCTAGCGCATTCCGGGCAAAAAGCCGGTGGTTAAGCGACGAATCACGCGGGTGGCAATGTCGCTGTAGTCCAACTCTCCCACCAGAATTTGCGCCATCCGTTGCGGTGCTGTCGGGCGCTTGATCCCAATCTGATAGCCGAGGTTAGGGACCCGATAGAAAACACTGGAGATCCGCTTGGCCCAGGCCATGCTGTCACCCCACTCCTGCTGGATCGTGCGGCTATAGCCAGCGAGTGCGTTGCGATCACCGGCGATCGCGCGATCGATCGCTTCGGCAGCTCGCATGCCACTCAGCAGCGCCGGACGAATGCCTTCCGCAGTGAAGGGATCGGTGAGAGAAGCGGCTTCCCCCACCAGCAGCGCTGAGCCGCGGTGCAAGGGCTGGGAGCCATCCCAAACGCAGAGCGGATGGGGAACAATGCGATCGAGGTCAGCGCTCACACCAAATCCAGCGAGATAGGTTTCGAGCAAGCCCCGAAAGTCGGTGGCATCGTTGCCGCGAAAGGTACCAATCCCGATCGAGTAGCCATCGGATTTGGGAAAGACCCAGATGTAGCCATTGCGGACTAGACCGAATTCAAAATGAGCAGTGCTGTCCGGACGGGCTGGCAGGGGCACATCCAATTCGCAGGCTTGGGCGTAGCGCCGTTTCTGACTCGGGAAACCCAGCCATTGCGCCAGCGGCCCACGGGCACCATCCGCGGCAATCAGGGTGCGACTACGGTAGGCGCGATCGCCCACGGTAACCAGCCAACCATCGCCTTCCGCAGAGACTGCCGTAACCGCCGCCCCATCCTCAATGCGGGCGCCTAAGTTCGCTGCTTGCTCGACCAAAAAATGATCGAAGCGATCGCGTCGCACCATCCAGAACGGTTCTTCGCTCGGCAATTCAGCCTCGACCGGATCGCCCAGTTTCCAAGTGAATCGGAGCCGATCGACGCCATGGTCAACCACCGATCGCAGATCACAATCAAACCAGCGAGCGACCTGAGGCGAGACGCCACCTGCACAGGCTTTCTGTCGGGGCAACTGAGCCTGCTCCAACAGCAACACTTGGCGATCGCGCCGTGCCAGATGATAAGCCGCACTCCCACCGGCGGGGCCAGCCCCAACAACAATGCAGTCCAGCATGACGGCCTAGACCGTCATAATGTCTTTTTCTTTGTCGCTCAGCAATTGTTCGACTTTGGCTGAGAATTTGTCGGTGAGCTTTTGCACTTGATCTTGTTGATCGCGGGCGTCATCCTCTGAGATTTCACCACTCTTTTCCAGCTTACGAATGCTGTCGATCGCATCGCGGCGGACATTGCGAATTGCGACCTTTCCCTCCTCAGCATATTTCGCCGCGAGCTTCACCAATTCTTTCCGGCGATCGCTGGTCAAGGGCGGAATATTGAGGCGGATGATTTGGCCATCATTGTTGGGCGTCAGGCCAATATCTGACAGCGAAATGGCCTTCTCGATCGCGCCCATACTGCTGCGATCAAAGGGCTGGATTTGTAGGGTTGAGGCGTCGGGAGTGCTGATCGAAGCTAATGACTTCAGGGGTGTCTCGCTGCCGTAGTAATCGACAACGATCTTGTCAAGCAGGGATGCATTGGCGCGGCCAGTGCGAATCGTGTTGAAGGACCGCAAAGTGGCCTCCACCGACTTTTGCATGGTGCTTTCAACGTCAGCTAACTTCACAGGAACCTCCCACGGTCGTACCAATGTCTTCACCTTGCACGGCACGGCGAATATTGCCTTCACCAAACAGGTCAAAGACCACAATCGGAATACTATTATCTTTGCAAAGTGCGATCGCCGTACTGTCCATCACGCCCAGTTCGTGATTGAGGACGTAGTTGTAGTTCAGCGTTGTGAAGCGTCGCGCTTGCGGGTTGAGTTTCGGGTCAGAATCGTAGACCCCATCCACTTTGGTGGCTTTGAAGACCACATCGGCATTGATCTCCGCTGCCCGCAAGGCTGCCGTCGTATCGGTGGTGAAGAAGGGATTACCGGTACCGGAACCAAAGATCACGACGCGACCTTTTTCTAAGTGCCGAATAGCACGGCGGCGGATGTAGGGTTCTGCCACCTCTTGCATCGCGATCGCGGTTTGTACCCGCGTCGGCACTTGGAGCTGCTCTAGCGCATCCTGCAGGGTGATGGCATTCATCACCGTAGCAATCATGCCCACGTAGTCTGCCGTCGCCCGCTCCATGCCCGCAGCTGCGCCTTTGATGCCGCGGAAGATATTGCCGCCACCGACGACGATCGCGACTTGAAAACCGTCTTGAACGACAGTGGCAATTTCCTGAGCAATCCGCTGCACGACAGCGGGGTCGATGCCATAGCTCGCGTCGCCCATTAGGGCTTCGCCACTCAGTTTGAGAAGAACGCGTTTATAGGCCATGCCCACACTTGACTGGGGTCGATGCCTCACCAGCCCCACTAACGATAGCAGTCACTGCGATCGCAACTAAAGCCAGAGATGTGAGGAGGGGATCCGGCCTTTGGTAGACTCAACTGTTGGAATCCCCAGAAGCAATCATCCGTAAGGAGTCAGGACGGCGTGGAGAAGACGATCGGTCTCGAGATTATTGAAGTTGTCGAGCAGGCAGCGATCGCCTCGGCCCGCCTGATGGGCAAAGGCGAAAAGAATGAAGCCGATCGCGTCGCAGTAGAAGCGATGCGGGTGCGGATGAACCAAGTGGAAATGCTGGGCCGCATCGTCATCGGTGAAGGCGAGCGCGACGAAGCACCGATGCTCTATATCGGTGAAGAAGTGGGCATCTACCGCGATGCAGACAAGCGGGCTGGCGTACCGGCTGGCAAGCTGGTGGAAATCGACATCGCCGTTGACCCCTGCGAAGGCACCAACCTCTGCGCCTACGGTCAGCCCGGCTCGATGGCAGTTTTGGCCATCTCCGAGAAAGGCGGCCTGTTTGCAGCTCCCGACTTCTACATGAAGAAACTGGCTGCACCCCCAGCTGCCAAAGGCAAAGTAGACATCAATAAGTCCGCGACCGAAAACCTGAAAATTCTCTCGGAATGTCTCGATCGCGCCATCGATGAATTGGTGGTCGTGGTCATGGATCGTCCCCGCCACAAAGAGCTAATCCAAGAGATCCGCCAAGCGGGTGCCCGCGTCCGTCTGATCAGCGATGGTGACGTTTCGGCCGCGATCTCCTGCGGTTTTGCTGGCACCAACACCCACGCCCTGATGGGCATCGGTGCAGCTCCCGAGGGTGTGATTTCGGCAGCAGCAATGCGTTGCCTCGGCGGTCACTTCCAAGGCCAGCTGATCTACGACCCAGAAGTGGTCAAAACCGGCCTGATCGGTGAAAGCCGTGAGAGCAACATCGCTCGCCTGCAAGAAATGGGCATCACCGATCCCGATCGCGTCTACGACGCCAACGAACTGGCTTCGGGTCAAGAAGTGCTGTTTGCGGCTTGCGGTATCACCCCGGGCTTGCTGATGGAAGGCGTGCGCTTCTTCAAAGGCGGCGCTCGCACCCAGAGCTTGGTGATCTCCAGCCAGTCACGGACGGCTCGCTTCGTTGACACCGTTCACATGTTCGACGATGTCAAAACGGTTAGCCTCCGTTAATTCCTGATCCCAAATGGCGGCCGGAGCGGTAGAACGGGTATAGCTCGATCGCTTCGGTCGTTGTTTTTCAGCGAATCCATTTGCGATCGCTTTTCAAACCCTTTTTTCGTCAACCTTCTTTAAACGCCCTCATGCATCTCGCAGTTGTCGGCCTCAGCCATCGGACAGCACCGGTTGCCGTGCGCGAGAAGCTGAGCATCCCTGAACAGCAAGTTGAAGCCGCGATTCAGCAGCTGAAAAGCTACCCACACATCGAAGAGGTGGCGATCCTCAGCACCTGCAACCGCCTCGAGATCTACTGTGTCACCCGTGCTACTGAGCCCGGCGTGCGCGAAATCACCCAATTTTTGTCTGAGCACAGCCATCTGCCCTTAGGGGAGTTGCGGCCTCACCTGTTTGTCTTACTCCATCAAGACGCCGTCATGCACCTGATGCGGGTGGCGGCAGGCCTCGACAGTTTGGTGCTGGGCGAAGGCCAGATTCTGTCCCAAGTCAAAACCATGTACAAGCTGGGGCAGCAGTACGAGGGCGTCGGTCGCATCCTCAATCGTCTGCTCAAACAGGCCGTCACCGCTGGCAAGCGTGTCCGCACGGAAACCAGCATTGGCACCGGCGCAGTCTCGATCAGTTCGGCAGCGGTGGAACTAGCGCAGCTCAAGGTCATTGCACGGGACGATCGCAGCGACGGCAACCTTGCGGGTCAGCGAGTGCTGATCCTGGGGGCAGGCAAGATGTCGCGTCTCCTCGTTCAACACCTAATTGCAAAAGGGGCTGACACGATTCAGATCCTCAACCGCACCTTGGGTCGGGCGGAAGAACTAGCCAAACAATACGGCGGTGATCTCCAGATTCAGGTTGGTCTGCTCTCGGGCTTGATGAATGCGATCGTGGAAGCAGACATCGTCTTCACCAGCACTTCAGCGACGGATCCCATCCTCGATCGCGCCAAGCTGGAGATGGTGCTGGCCCCTGAACAGCGGCTGATGCTGATCGATATTGCCGTGCCGCGTAACGTAGCTGCGGATGTGGTGGAACTGACGAGCGTTGAGTCCTACAACGTTGATGACCTACGCGAGGTCGTCGCCCAAAACCAAGAGAGCCGCCGCAAGCTAGCGGAAGAAGCAGAAGCCCTGTTGGAAGAAGAGGTCGATGCCTTCGATAACTGGTGGCAGTCTCTGGATACGGTGCCAACGATCAACTGCCTGCGCGACAAGATTGAGATGATTCGCGAGCAGGAACTCGAGAAAGCGCTGTCGCGGCTGGGCACGGAGTTTGGCGACAAACATCAAGCGGTGGTGGAAGCCCTGACTCGTGGCATCGTCAACAAAATCCTGCATGACCCGATGGTGCAGCTGCGATCGCAACAGGATATCGAAGCCCGCCGCCGGGCCGTCGATGCCCTGCAAATGCTGTTCAATCTCGATCCACAAGGACAGTTGAGTAGCTGATGGTCGTTGAATGGCTGAAATTTGCAGTTCCAGCGACTGAGCAAGCGGCGTTCCTAGCTGCCGATGCGGCGGTTTGGACGCCCCTCCTGAGCCGCTATCCGGGCTATTTGCGCAAGGAAGTTTGGCAAGATCCCAGCGATCGCGATCACCTAGTGATGGTCATTCACTGGCAAAGTCGCGAGCAATGGAAAAGTATCCCTGAAGATGTGTTGATCGAGGGCGATCGCCGCTTTCAGGCTCAACTCGGGCGTGAGTATCCGCTCGTGGAAGCGCAGGAATTTGCGATCGTTCCCCAGCCTGAGATCTGATGCAATCTGCGATCGCTGAACTCAACACCGATCGCCTCCGCCTGCGAGCTTGGCAAGAAAGCGATCGCGAACCCTTTGCGGTGCTCAATGCCGATCCAGGGGTGATGGAGCATTTCCCTGCCTGTCTGAGTCGGGCTGAAAGTGATGACCTCGTCGATCGCATCGAAGCGCATTGGCAGCAGTGGGGGTTTGGCCTCTGGGCAGTTGAACAAAAGAGCGATCGCGCCTTCATTGGGTTTATTGGCCTCAAGACTGTGCCCTTTGAAGCAGACTTCACACCAGCGGTGGAGATTGCTTGGCGGTTGGCGCAACCCTACTGGGGGCAAGGATTCGCTTCCGAAGGAGCGAAGGCTACTTTGCAATTTGGCTTTGAGCAGCTTCAGCTCGACACGATTGTTAGCTTCACCGCCGTCTGTAACCAGCGATCGCAACGGCTGATGCAACGGTTAGGGCTGCAGCAGGTGGGGACGTTCGAACATCCCGCCTTACCCGAGGGCGATCGCCTGCGGACACATGTCTTGTATCGGGGCGATCGCCAGCAATGGCAGGCTGGCCTTCTAGGCTAGAGAGAGACGATCAGCCAGAAACCAATGCGCGTTTTAGTTGTGGGTGCTACCGGCCGGACGGGGCGATGTGTTGTCGAAACGGCGATCGCAGCCGGACATTCAGTACGAGCGCTGGTGCGCAGTGCGAATCCCCAACCACCTTTGCCTGAGGGTGTGGAACTGGTAGTGGGTGATCTCAGCGATCGCGCCAGTTTGGAAGCAGCGTTAGCCGGTATGGACGCCGTGATCTCGGCCGCTGGGGCTACGCCTAACCTCGATCCCCTCGGCCCCTTCAAGGTTGACTATCTGGGAACAACTCAGCTGATTGATCTGGCCGGTGCTGCCGGTATTCAGCGTTTTGTCTTGGTCAGCTCGCTCTGTGTGTCGCGGCTGCTGCACCCGCTCAACCTGTTTTGGTTAGTGCTGTTCTGGAAGCGTCGTGCTGAGCGCTATCTCCAATCCAGCGGTCTGTCTTACACAATCGTGCGACCAGGTGGTCTGCGCAGCGATCGCACAAGGGTGCCGCTCAAACTAACCGGCCCCGATGAGTTGTTTGATGGCAGCCTCCCACGGTTGCAGGTTGCAGAAGTGGCGGTCGAAGCTTTGATCAACCCCGCTGCCGCCAACCGGATCGTCGAAATTGTGGGGGATTCCAGCCTGCCGGAGCGATCGCCCGCTGAACTCCTTAGCGCCTGATCCACCACGATGGACAAACGTCACCTTTTGGGGCTGGCAATCGGCGGTATCGCGATCGCAGGTCTGGCCTACTGGCTGGGCTCTGAACTCCTGCGCGAACTCACTCAGGCGGAAGTCTATCCAGGGCCTTGGCAAACCCAACCGCTGGCAGAGTTGGACAGCAGCTTGAGCAGCCACAACGTTCCCAACTGCCAACCCTATCGGTATCGCACCAACCAACTCGACCCCGAAATTGGGGAATATCTTGTCGCTTGCCCCACCCTAGCAGGACAACAACCGCAGGCTTATTTAGTGCTGCTGCCGCTGCAAAAAGTCGTCAGCGGTCCCTTTCCGCTTGATCCATCTCTCGCCAATGCACCTTAGCCACGCAGCCTTGGCCACCAGACTGGCGATTTCCCACCAGGAATGACGGATCAGCCTTGTCCTCGGGGTATTCCAAGAAAGTTCGCTGAGGATGAAAGCATGGATGCGAGTTTGCTGCTGCGTCAGATCACCACAGGCTATTGGGGATCGCAGGCACTGTACGTTGCAGCGAAGCTGGGCATTGCAGATCAACTGGTGAACGGGCCGCGCTCTTGTGAAGATCTGGCGATCGTCGTGGGAGCCAAGCCCGAGGTCTTGTATCGATTACTGCGAGCTCTAGCCAGTCTAGGCATTTTCACTGAGGTCAGCGATCGCCAGTTTGCGTTGACGCCTGCGGCAGAACTGCTGCGATCGGGCACGGCTGGATCCCTGCGGAATCTGGTGATGATGTTCGGCGAAGAGCACTACGTGGCTTGGGGCGAGCTGCTCCACAGCATCCAAACCGGTGAGAATGCCTTCGAGCATCACTATGGTGCGCCGGTGTTTGCCTACTATGCTCAGCACCCAGCTTCCGCCGACATTTTCAACGGGGCGATGTCGGATATGTCTCGCCCAGATACAGCCGCCGTACTATCCAGCTATGACTTTCAGGGCATCCGCTGCCTGGTCGATGTGGGCGGCGGCCATGGTCAACTGCTCTCACAGATTTTGGCGGCTTATCCCGACCTCACGGGGATTCTCTACGATCAACCCGCCGTGGTTGCGGGTGCCGACAGTGTTTTGGCAGATGTGAGCGATCGCTGCGAAGTGGTCGGCGGTGATTTCTTTGCATCTGTGCCGGCTGGTGGTGACGCCTACCTGCTCAAGCACATCATTCACGACTGGGATGATGCTGACTCCCTCAAGATTTTGGCGAATTGTCGTCAGGTGATGCAGCCCGGCGATCGCTTGTTACTGCTCGAACAGGTGGTGCGGGCTGGCAATGAGCCCAACCTGGCCAAATGGCTGGACTTGAACATGTTGGTGATGACTCAAGGCGGCCGCGAACGCACCCAAGCAGAATTTGCAACACTCTTAGCCGATGCCGGTTTCCAGCTCAGTCAGATTCACGGCACCGCGAGCGAAGTCTGCATCATCGAAGGCCGAGCGATTTAAGATCTTGCCGATATTGAATCGATCAACAAGGTTAGGGTGTTTTTTCCTGATCCGTTTAGCCTTAACCCCGCAGCCAACACCGGACAGTTTTACCCGTGCGATCGCAATTCAGCCGATCGAGTCTCACCCGAAATCTTGTTGCGGGGGGAACTGGAGGAGTCGAGTCCCCCATCGTGCGTGCGGTGGGAGTACGCAGTCACCCCTACGGATAGAGGCTGTTAAAACCACACCAAGCAACCCCAAAGTTGTCCTAATTTAATTGCGGACTGCCGCGGCTCAAGGACTTTGGAGCGTGGCTACGAACTGCTCGATCTGCTGTTGATAACTGCCCAAGGTTTGCTCCACCCACTGGTGATCTTGGGCGTTGGCATAGAGATGGATCAGCGGATAGCTGGCGTCTGGTAAGACCAGCAGCCATTGATCGCCGCGATCGCCCTGAATCCGCAAGCCCTCCTGAAAGTTGAGGCGATCGGGCTCATGGCTTTCGAGGAGTTGCCGCATCAGGGTCCCTAGTAAATTGCGCGGGCAGCTCAGGGTTAGGTGGCGATGGGCAATACTCGGCAGTGACTCCACCCACTGGGACAGCGATCGCGATTGGCGATCGAGTCCTTCAATCAGCCGAGCAATGCCAAATATGGCATCAAAGCCAGCGTGCATCTCTGGAAAAATGAAGCCCAACTCGCCACTACCACCGAGGATGACATCCGGTAGATTGCGGCAAGCAGCCATCAATGCCGTCGGAGTCGGTCGACAACGATGCACGCGCCCGTGATAGCGCCAAGCAGTCTGATCTACAGCGCTGGAACTGGTCATCGGCACCACCACTGTGCCTCCCGGTCGCCGCAACCAACAGATTTCTGCCATCAAAACGGTCAGCTGTTCATGGTCCAGCGCCATTCCCTGCTCATCGACCAAGGTAAAACGCTCACCATTGGCCGCCACTTGCACGCCACAGTTAGCCTTAATCGCACTGACAACTTGGCCCATCTGCTCCAATAGAGACTGGCGTTCGTTTTCTGTGGGCGGTTGCTGGCGCAGGCTGGCATTGAGAATGACGGCATCGCAGCCAAACTCACTCAGCAGGAGCGGCAAAACCGCCCCCGAGACGGAGTAGGCGTAGTCGATCACAATTCGGTTGGGCGATCGCAGCAGCAAGTCGCGATCGAGGCGATCGCAAAACAACTGGCGGTAGAGCGGCAGGGTTTCGCTGACGGTGATCATCGTGCCGAGATCCTGCATGGGGACACGGCGCAAATCCTCCTGAAAGAACGCCGCTTCAATCCGCCGTTCTAAGGCGCGATCGACGGTCAAACCCTCGCGATCCAAAAACTCGATTAGGACATGGGTGGGCCAGAGTGGATCGAGACGGACATGGATACCGCCCACCACCGGCAACCGCGCCAGCATCGAGCGAGCGATCGGCACTGCTGCCGCTTCGAGGTTGCGAATCGTAATGCCCGTGGACATCAAGCCTGCAATCAGAGATCGCGTCACCATTTGCGAAATACTGCGCTGGTCGCGCGAGACCGTGACACTGCTACCGGGCGGTATGGTTGAGCCGTAGGCGACGCCCAACTTGACGGCAAACTCCGGCGTGATATCGACGTTGGCGATACCGCGCACACCGCCATCACTAAATAGGCGACGGCGGGCACTAGTTGCCCAAATCAAATTGAGGTTGACGATCGCGCCTGCTTCAATTTGCTTGCGGGGCCAAATCCGCACTTCGGCCTGAACCTGTGCTTCTTCTTGGAGACGACAGCCGCTGCCGATGACTGCACCCTCATGAATTTGCACATGGCGCTCCAGACGCACCCCATCCGCCAGCACACAGCCCTCGAGGTGCGATCGCTGCCCAATTTGCACCCGATTCCAAACCACTGCACGATCGAGGCAAGCGCCAGCCTCAATCCGGCTTTCATCCCCGATTACCGTGCCAGCTTTGAGCTGCACCTCCTCGCCGATGTAACAGTGCTGACCAATCCAAAGGGGGGGTTCTAGCTGCGCACTACTGGCGATCGTGGTGCCCTCACCAACATAGATACCGGGCCGCCACTCCATTTGATTGGCTTGCAGTCGCACCCGCCCCAGCAAAGCATCGAGCTGCGCCCGTTGATAGGCCTGACGGTTACCGATATCACACCAGTAGCCCTGATCGACGTAGCCCGTTACTACTTCTCCGGCAGCCAAAAGACGCGGTAGAAGATGGGTAGCAAAGTCTGAGGGCTCATCCAGGGGCAGATAGTCCAGGGCTTCGGGTTCAAGAATGTAAAAGCCGCTGTTGACGGTGTCAGAAATTAGTTCACTGGCATCTGGTTTTTCAATCAGACGGATAATTCGTTGCTGGCGATCGCAGACAACGCAACCAAATTCAAGAGGCTGATCCACCCGAGCCAAAATCACCGTCGCGATCGCTTGCTGTTGGCGATGCCAAGCCAACGCTGCTGTCAGATCAAAGTCGCTCAGGCAGTCGCCACTGGCAACAAGAAAGGTCTCCTGCAGTTGACTAGTCAGGTTTTTGACGCTGCCCGCCGTCCCCAAGGGGCGATCGGCTTCGAGGATGTAGCGCAGGTCAACCCCCCAGTCCTGTCCCTCTTGGAAGTACTGCTGGATCGTCTCGGGGCGATAGTAGAGCGTTGCCAGAATTTCTTGATAACCATGGCGGTGCAGCAGTTGCAGAATATGGGCCGCGATCGGGCGATTGAGGATCGGCACCATCGGTTTGGGGCGATCGCAGGTCAAGGGTCGTAACCGCGTTCCCAGTCCACCCGCGAGTAAAACAGCGCGCATAATCTCTGCAGTCTTTTTGGCAAAGTGCCCGCCCTCAGCCAAAAATCCTATGATCGGGGCAAGACCAGAGAGAAATTGCAATGACCGGCTTGCTCTACCTCGGATTAATCCTGTATCTCATTGGTGCTTGGCGGTTCTGGGTTGGCTTTGGGAAAACCCACTTCAGCAGCAACCGAGCGATTTTGACTCTGCTCTGGCCACTGTTGCTGGTCAGTCAGTCCTTCCGCCAGAACTTCCGTCGCGCTCTCAAGGGTTAGAGCGATGGCGATCGTAGACCCTTGGCAAGACCGCTGGCAGACTGTTGCTCGTCGCTACAGCCGCGAGTATCGGCGCGAAGCCCAACCGCTACCAGATGACCTCGAGTCGTTGGCGATCGTCCAAACCTGGCGAGCAGGTCAGCTCCAGAACCAAATTGGTTCCGCTTTTTGGGAGTTAGCGCAACCCGGTAAAGGACAGGCTTGGCTGGATTTAGGCTGCAGCCTCAGCTTCTTGGTCTACCCTTGGCGTGATTGGCAGGCTAGCTTTTCAGGACAGGATATTTGTCCCGAAGCTTGTGAAATCCTGCGGCAGCGGGGGCCTCAGCTCAACTCCAAACTGTTCAAGGGCTGCCGCCTCGCCCCTGCCCACCAACTCGACTACCCTGATCGCAGCTTTGATGGCGCGATCGCGACGGGAGTCAGCGCCTATTATCCGCTCGACTACTGGGCTGAAGTTCTGACCGCAGTTCAGAAAGTGCTCAAGCCGGGTGGCCAGTTCCTATTTGATGTCATCAATCCTGAAGCCGCGATCGCAGAGGATTGGGCCATCCTTGAAACCTATCTGGGCGCGCCGGTTGAGCTGGTCGATCTCGATCAGTGGCGACAGCTCTGCCGCGATCGCGGAGCGCGCATCCGTGCCGAATCAGCCGGGCCACTTTTCCAACTCCTGCGCATTGATTGGCCCAAGGGCTAGCGGTTGCCTGCGATAGCGAAAGAAGAGAATCAACAACTAGCAGCTCGCTCTACAGTTGCTGCAGAGCGATTGCTCAGGTGAGCTAAGCTGGGGGCTCAAATGGATGGGTGATTTACATGAAGACGAAACCCACAACACACAGGACAAATAACCAGACACGATCGCAACAAACTCGCCAGTCAACCGGGCGATCGGGACCATCTGGGCTGGAAGCGATCGCTCCACCTGCTATGGCGACTTATATCTATCGGTTACACCCCCGCGATCGCATTAATCTAATTCGACGGGGAGTTCCCGCCACTTTGGTTGTGCAAACGGAGCAACAACTAGGGCTAGCCAGACAAGGCGTTTGCCAGATGTTGGGGCTATCAGTCTCAACGATCAAGCGGCGTCTGACTCAAAATCAGGCGTTGACTGCGGATGAGACCGAGCGATTGCTAGCGCTGCAGCAGTTGATTGGTCAGGTCGAGGCGATCATTGCAGAAGCGGGCGAGCCCAGTGGATTTGATGCGGCGCAGTGGGTTGGGGAATGGCTGATGACGCCGAATCCGGCCCTGGCGGGGCAAAAGCCAGCGGAATACATGGATACGGCTGAGGGACGGCGGCTGGTTTCGCAGGCGATCGCCATGATGCGCAGCGGAGCTTATGCGTGAGTGCAGCGATCGACACGATCTCCGTTTGGCGCATTGCTGTAGAAGGCCGGGACTATAGCGCTGAGGATCGATCGGGCAAAGGGGCAGCACTGACCGGTGGCCGCTGGAATCGGGAGGGGCTGCCGGTGCTGTACACGGCGGAGAATATCGCGTTGGCCTGCCTAGAGACTCTGGTGCATTTGGGACCGAGTCTACCTTTGAATCGCTACTTGGTGCAGATTGAGCTAGAGGCGCAGGACTGGGAGGCACGAACGGTTTTCGATCCTAAGCAGGGAATTGGCTGGGATGCGGAACCGTATGGGCAAACATCACTGGATTGGGGCAGTCGCTGGCTCGAAAGCCAAGGGTAGTTGCTGGCGGTAGTGCCGTCAAGTTTAGTGCCGGAGGAGTCGAATATTTTGATCAATCCGCGTCATCCGCGCATGGCAACAGCAAAACTAACGAAGCTGCGCCGCTGGTTGTTTGATCCGCGATTTAGGACTTAGGGAAGCAGCCAGACACCGGATTGCTCCAGCCAACGCTTAGAACATCAAAGGGCAGCGGCGATCGCCTGCGTCACAGTTTCCAGAACTTGCACTCGGGCAAAACGTTTGTCATTGCCTGCCACGATCGTCCAAGGCGCGATCGCGGTACTGGTACGTTGCAGCATTTGATTGACGGCGACCTCATAGAGCGGCCATTGCTCACGGTTACGCCAATCTTCGTCTGTTAATTTGTACTGCTTAAAGGGACTGTCCTTACGCTCTTCAAACCGCTGCAACTGCTCATCGGCGCTGATGTGCAGCCAAAACTTAACCAAGATGTAGTCAGCCGTTACGAGCTGGGCTTCAAACTCATTAATTTCACCATAGGCTCGCTGCCACTCGCGATCGCTGGCAAAGCCCTCAATCCGCTCCACCAAGACGCGACCGTACCAACTGCGGTCAAAAATGCCGATCGCACCCCGCGCCGGTAGACGTCGCCAGAAGCGCCAGAGGTAGTGTTGCTGCTGCTCCTCGGTATTGGGGGCACTGAAGGGATGCACCGCAAAACTACGGGGATCGAGTTGGCTGGTCAGACGTTTAATCGCTCCGCCTTTGCCAGCCGCATCCCAGCCTTCGAACAGAATCAGCACTGGGCGGCGATCGCGATCGAGTTGCCGTTGTAGCTTCAGCAAATCGATTTGGGCTTCGCCCAAGCGGCGATGATAGTCGACCTCACTCAATTTCTGCGTTAGATCAACCTTGGATAACCAATCCGGTTCCATTGGCGCCAGCTTCGTCTGGGCAGGGAGTTGGGGCTCCGTCGTCGCCTGCTGCAATTGAGCCCGTTCTAACCGCGATCGCAGGGCAGCCGTCAGCGTCGTCAGGGATTTGATGCTAGCCCAGCGCCGACAATCGGCCTCCACCAAGGTCCAAGGCGCAGCCCCTGTGCTGCTGTAGATCAGCATTTCCTCGGCCAACTGACGGTACTGGTTATAGTGTTTGGCTTGCTGCCAATCCTCGGGCCGAATCCGCCAAGCATGCAGTTCATCTTTAGCCGCTTTTTTGAGGCGCTTACGCAGCTTCTCTTTGCTGACATGCATCCAGAGTTTGATGATCACCGCACCGTCATCGTGCAATTGCCGTTCAAAGGCATTGATCTGCTGAATGGTTTGGGGCACTTGGGCTGGGTCAATGCGATCGAACAACCGATCTTCCAAAACCCGCGTGTACCAGCTGTGATAGAAAATGCCGACTTTGCCCTGAGGGGGTAGGCGCAGCCAAAACCGGCGCAGGAAGGGAAATTGCTGCTCTTGTTCCGTGGGCGGCCAGACCGGGTGAACAATAAAGCCCCGCGGATCCATGTACTCCACCAAGCTGCGAACATAGTCACCTTTCCCGGATGCCGCCCAGCCTTCGAGCACCACAATCACGGGAATACTGGCTTGCCAGCATTGCCGTTGCAGATTGGCCAAATCCAGCATCAATCCCTCGACTTGCTGCTGATAGGCTTCTTTGGAGAGGCAATGGCTGAGATCAAGGGTTTCTAGCATCTGCAAACAACACCTGACGGTTCTTCTCAACTTGCCACAGCCCACCTTCGGGACCGCCTCCCTTCCACCCAGCTTTAGCCCGCACCGCCAGCGGAGTTTGGCAAGGGTTAGGGCAAGAACGCTCTATGTCAAAATGTGAAGCGTGAGAATTCTTGATGACCTAGACCCAGTTTCTGGTCCCACTGCGATCGCGCTGGGCAACTTTGATGGCATCCACCTAGGGCATCAGCAAGTCATCGCGCCGGTTCGGGCAGCTCATCGCAGCCATCCCGACTGGATGCCGTCGGTGGTGACCTTCAACCCCCACCCCCAAGCTTTCTTCTCCGGCGATCGCCTGCCCTCCATTACCCCCGTTGCTGAAAAGGCAGAACTGCTGCAAGGGTTGGGCATCGAACAGTTGGTCTTGCTGCCCTTCACCCGCGAGCTGGCCAACCTGACGCCCGAACAGTTTGTCTCAGAGGTATTGGTTCAACACCTCCAAGCGAGGCAAATTAGCGTTGGCCAAGATTTTCGGTTTGGGCGAGGACGGAGCGGCTCGGCGCAGGATCTGCAAGCGATTGCCCAGGGCCGAGGTATTCCCACCACGATCGTGCCGCTGTTTAAGCACCGTGACTTGCGGGTCAGCAGCTCTGCGATTCGCAAAGCCCTCGACCAAGGTCAGCCTGAGCTGGCAGCGGCTTGGTTAGGACGCCCCTATCGCCTGACCGGTTGTGTGATTCTGGGACAGCAGCTCGGACGGCAATTGGGGACACCAACTGCCAATCTCCAGCTTCCGGCCGATAAGTTGTTGCCCCGTTGGGGAGTCTATGCTGGCCGCGCTCATCTACCCGAGCAAGGACTGCACAATTTACCCGCCGTGCTGAATGTCGGTCAGCGACCCACCGTAACTGGCGATCGTAGCGTCAGTGTCGAAGTCCATCTTCTGGACTGGCAGGGCGATTGCTACGGTCAGCTGCTGCAGGTTGATCTGCTGCACTTTTTGCGACCTGAACAGAAATTTGACTCGCTCAGTGCTTTGACGCAGCAAATTCAGCAAGACTGTCGCTTGGCGCGATCGCAGCTTGCAACAGAGTCATCGAGCTTGGCTTGAGGCGGCAAGTGCGAGCTGGCCGCGATTGCTCAGAGGAATTTAGAAGCTGTAGGCGGCATTGAGACCCCAGAGGATCAGCAGACCAATGCTGCCAAGAATCAGGACAGCCGATAAGCCGATCGCCAAGGGATTGTCAGCGCCTTGGAACTTCATGATGCCGCGGTTGAGATCGGACATAGTTTTGCAAGAACAACAACGATGATTAGCGGTGTTTATCACTACCTCTAGTGTTCGCTAATCATTTCTAAATCGCAACCCTTGAACCAGTGATCCCACGGGATCATCACCCTAGAGCGATCGCATCTTTATAAAAACTGGGTCAAAGTCGCACTGTCGTCTTTTTTCAACGCATCAAAGCTTAAGATCTGCGTTGATTTCCGTCCTAGAGTCAATCTCTGCTGAATACTCAGAAGTTTAGCGATACAAGCGGCCAAAGTTAGGCAAAGGGGATAACGCGATCGCGGCCGGATTGTTTACCTTGATACATCGCCGCATCAGCCCGAGCGATGAGTGTATCAATCGTTTCGGCAGGCTGAATCAGCGTGACACCAATCGTCATGGTCTGAGCTACACATCCTGCGTCTGTAGAAATAGGCTGAGCAACCACATAACGCAACTTCTCCGCGATCACTACTGCATTTTTGAGCGAGTGAACACCTTGCAAAACGACTAGAAATTCATCACCACCAATCCGTGCTGCAAAATCATTGCTACGAATCGCTAACTTGATCCGTCTTGCCACAACTTGAAGGACTGTATCACCAGCAAGATGACCAAAGTGATCGTTGACATCTTTGAAGCAATCTAGGTCACAAAATAGAACAGCAAATTCTTTCCCATGACGGCGATCGAGAGCACAAAGGGCTTGAATCCGGGCGATCGCTTCTCGACGATTAATGAGTCCTGTTAATTCATCCGTTTTTGCCTGACGTGACAACTCTTGTTCAGTATATTTTTGACTAGTGATATCGACATTAACACCCATAACGCTCAATGGTCGACCCTCATCATCGTAGGACATGACTTTGCCACGATCGAGAATCCAACGATAAGAACCATCTCGATGTTGAATTCGATATTCTGTGGTGTAATTAGGTTGACTTTGATCAGTAAAGTTGACCTTAAGATTCTGTTCTATCAAGAGGATGTCTTCAGGATGAAGACGCTGCCACCATTCATCAAGCCTGTCAGACCAATCTCCCTCTTGATAACCAAGTTGCTTGAGCAATCCTGGCGAGTAAAAAGCAGTTTGTGTTCTTAAATCAGCTTCATAAATAGCAATATCACCTGCACCCATAGCAAACTCCCAACGCTGTGCTAGCTGCTGGTAACGCTCCTTAGACTCAGCAAGCTGTTGTGCTGCCTGGTAGCGATCGGTCACATCGCGCCATGTATAGCTCAACGCATTATCGACTCGGACAGCCCGAATATCAAAGCGACGCTCTTCGTTATAAATATCATGGGGATAAGCATAGTCATTGAGAATTAATGGCTCAAAACTTTGCATCGTCTGTATGTAATGATCCAGCAAACCGCTGGCCTTGTGAGCAGGTAGGATTTCAAGCAGTGTCTTCCCAATGAGTTGCTCACGAGTCATTTGGTTATAAAGGCATGCCGCAGGGTTGGCATCTGTGTAGCGAAAATCGACAATATTACCCTTGTCATCCCAAATCGCAGTTAGTAAAACATGAGGATCAATCAGTGAATCCATTACAGCTCTAAGTTGCGCTCGCTCCTCTCTCAATGCTTGTTGCGATCGCACCTGATCATGAATATCCCGAAAACCTTTGACAAATCCTATAGGCTGTCCTGCTTCATCCTTCACAGCTGCAACACGAATTGAAAACCAGCGATAATCACCATTTTTATGCCTTATGCGTATTGACTGTTCATGTTTAGTTGTATTTTCTTCAGGGAAAATAGCCTTAGCATACAGTGTCTCTAGTATGAAACGATCTTGAGAATGGATAAAGCTAGCGACTCTTGAGCCTATCCAATCTTCCAAGCCCCCATCTAAGACCGATTGCAAAGAAGGTGAAACCCAGCGAATACAGTGATCAGGCTGAGCAAAAATCACAATATCTGAAGCATTTTCAGCCAGTAATCGGTAGCGTTCCTCAAGGTTTTTTTGAACTTTTATACTGCGTTGAATACGGATTGAAATCAGGACAGAGATTGTCGAGACAACAATGGTTGACAATACAACAGAAAGATAATCAGCAGACAGAAAATATCCCCAGTAAAATCCTGCTAAAACTGTGAAAGCGAAAGCAAGAGCACTCAGCAAAAAAACTTGTCGAGGCGAGACAAAAAGAATACTTAAAACTACAGGAACCCAATAGTAGGGCTGTAAACTAATAGCAGCTGAAAGATAAAAATCCAGCCCTAAAATAGCAACCTGACTAGTTAGCAAACAGAGTAAGTAACGATACCTATAGATCTTCCAGCGAAGAATTTTCAAGGGTCGACACCATCCTGCCATAATTGATTCCTTCATAAGAATTCTATTTTAAGGACAAGATATGCTGGTTTTTACCATAGCTTTTTTAGATTTAAACTGCCACTTACGTAAATCTTGTGATCGCTACAACCAGAGTGGCAACCTAGTGAGCAGAACTAAGCCGTTGACTGTCTTCAAAGCAGCGCTGGTAGAGCCGAGGGACTCCCTCTCTGTCGTTATCTCCGGCCATGAATAGCAAGTCTATGACGCAATTATCACACTCAATTGTTTAATTGCTCAAGAAGGAATTTTCTATTTTTCGTACTTCTGACGCTAGAGCGCCCAGCAAAGAAAGCGCTACGGTGAAAAGCAGATTTCGCTGAGCTGCTGCCATGACTGCTGTCGTTCTCCCTGCTGCCGCTGAAACGCTGGCTGCTTTACAAGCAACCTTTGATCGGGGGGATACACGCACGCTCGCCTTCCGACTGGCGCGATTACAGGATCTGGCCAAGCTAGTTGCTGACAATGAAGCGGAGCTATTGCAAGCCTTGGCGTCAGACCTCCGCAAACCAGCACTGGAAGCCTACGCCAGTGAGATTTATTTCGTGCGCGACCAAATCAAACTGACCTGCAAGCATCTGCGGCGCTGGATGCAACCCGAGAAGCAGTCGATTTCCTTGATGCAGCAGCCTGGCCAGGCCTATCGCCAAGCAGAACCGCTCGGAGTCGTGCTGATCATTGGCCCCTGGAACTATCCCTTTCAGCTGCTCATCACGCCGTTGATTGGGGCGATCGCGGCGGGAAATTGTGCCGTACTCAAACCATCGGAACTGGCTCCCGCGACTTCCAGCCTGATTCAGCGACTGATCAGCGATCGCTTTGACCCTGATTACATCCGCGTTTTAGAAGGCGATGCTAGCGTTAGCCAAGCCCTGATTACTCAGCCCTTCGATCACATCTTCTTCACTGGCGGCACGGCGATCGGGCGAAAAGTGATGGCTGCTGCGGCCGAAAACCTGACGCCCGTCACCCTCGAGTTGGGCGGTAAGTCACCCTGCATTGTTGATACCGATATCGACCTCGATGTGGCCGCCCGTCGCATCGCCTGGGGCAAATTCTTCAACGCCGGTCAAACCTGCATTGCGCCTGACTATTTGTTGGTGCAACGCACGGTCGCAGAGCCGTTCATTGAAGCGCTGATCGACAACATCCAGCAGTTCTATGGCGAGGATCCGCAACAGAGTGCTGACTACGCCCGCATTGTCAGCGATCGCCACTGGCAAAGGCTAAATAGCCTGTTGGTTGATGGCACGATTCGCCATGGTGGTCAGGTGGATAGGAGCGATCGCTACATCGCACCGACTTTAATTACGGACGTCAACTGGCGCGATCCCATCCTGCAAGAGGAGATTTTTGGGCCCCTCTTGCCGATTTTGATTTACGACCAATTGGATGAGGCGATCGCCCAAATTCGTGCCCAGCCCAAGCCCCTCGCGCTCTATCTATTCAGCCGCGATCGCCAAGTGCAAGAGCGCGTCCTAGCGGAAACCAGCGCCGGTAGCGTCTGCCTCAACGACACGATCCTGCAGGTCGGCGTCCCCGATGCTGCTTTTGGTGGGGTCGGCCCCAGCGGCATGGGCGGCTATCACGGCAAAGCCAGTTTCGAAACCTTCAGTCACTACAAGCTGGTGCTCAAGCGACCGTTTTGGCTCGATCTGGCCCTGCGCTATCCGCCCTACGGCGACAAGATCAACCTCTTCCGCAAGCTCTAGTGGCTACAAGCGATCGTGCTTTACCAGCCGGATTCGTCGAATTGCAGCGCTTGCCCCCGCACCGACTCATTAAACTGGCCGCGATCGTAGACGATCTGACCGCCAACGATGGTCACCTGCGGCCAGCCGGTTAGGTTCCAGCCCTCAAAGGGGCTCCAGCCGCACTTAGTCTGCAGATCTTCTCGCCGCACTAGTTGGTAGCGATCGAGATCGACCAGCACCAAGTCAGCATCATAGCCGGGCTCAATCTTGCCTTTGTTTGCGATGCCGAAGATTTTGGCCACATTAGTCGACATCCACTGGGCAACTTGCGCCACCGTGCAGCGGCCCTTTTGCGCTTCGGTCAGCATCAGCGGCAAGGAAGTTTCAACCCCCGGCATGCCCGAAGGGCAATTGGGATAGGGCTGGGCTTTTTCCTCAAGGGTGTGGGGTGCGTGATCGGTCGCAATGCAGTCAATCACACCATCGAGCAGCGCTTGCCAGAGCACTTCGTTGTCCCATCGCGTCCGCAAGGGCGGGTTCATCTGCGCGAGACTGCCGATCTCGTAGTAGGCATCGCGGTTGAGCAGCAAATGCTGTGGTGTCACCTCCGTCGTCACCCAAGCTGGCTTGTCCTGCCGTAGCAGCAGCGCTTCGTCACCGGTTGAGAGGTGGAGGATATGCAGCCGCCGCTGGTATTTCTTCGAGAGTTTGAGCGCCAGACGGGTCGCCAGCAAGGCCGCTTCATTGTCTTGAATGGCGGAATGGAGATCCGGCACGTGGGGGCCCGCCAGCATGAACTCACGGCGCGCCAAAATGCGTGGCTGATCCTCCGCATGCACCGCAATCAGGCGCCGTCCCGCTGCAAAAATCGGCTCCAGTTCGGGTTCTGTCGGCACCATCAGCGGGCTGTGAGAGGCCCCCATGAAAATCTTGATGCCACAGGTGGGTGTCGCCGTATGCAGGTCGGGATGATTCTCTGGCGTCGCACCAATGAAGAAGGCGTAGTTGACGAGGCTTTTCTCTGCTGCGATCGCCAGCTTCTCTGTCAGGATTGCCTGGGTCGTCGTCAGCGGCTTGGTGTTGGGCATCTCCATAAAGCTGGTGACACCACCCCGCGCACAGGCGCGGCTAGCCGTGTGCAAATCTTCTTTGTGGGTCAAGCCCGGATCCCGAAAGTGCACCTGTGGATCGATCACGCCCGGGAGTAACGCCAGTCCTTCAGCCTGCACTTCCGGCGTATCGTCACTTGCGGCAGGCAACTGATCTGCGATCGCGACGATCTTGCCAGCCCGAACCTCGACATCGGCCAGTTGCCACTCTCCTGTGGGCAAGAGCACTCGGGCGTTACGAATCCAGAGGTCGCTCATGCAAACTGTTCCTTTCCACGTGCTATGCCGAGCCTAGGCGAGGCAGCAAGCGATTGGCAATGAGATTCAGTCAGCGAGGCGGGGAACTCACGGGCTAGGATGTGCATCATCATCTTCCATGCCAAGGCTGACTTCTGAACTTCATGGCTAAACCAGAAACGTCGTCTACTTCCACGGCTAGCTCTGACACCCCTAGCCCGAAGAAGGAGAACGTCTGGCTCGAGAATGCCAAAACCCTCGGACTGAGCATCATTTTTGCCCTAGGGATTCGGCAGTTCGTCGCCGAGGCTCGCTACATTCCCTCGGGTTCGATGCTGCCTACCCTGCAGATCAACGATCGCCTGATCATTGACAAGGTTAGCTATCGCTTCAATCCGCCGCAGCGGGGCGACATCATTGTCTTTGAACCGCCCTTTGCTTTGCGGAAACGGGGCTACGACGATGCTTTTATCAAACGGGTGATTGGCCTCCCCGGCGACACTGTCGAAGTCCGAGATGGCCAAGTTTATGTCAATGGCAAAGTCCTGAATGAGAATTACATCGCCCAAGAGCCCAGCTACACCTGGGGACCCAAAACCGTGCCTGCCAATAGCTACCTTGTGTTGGGCGACAACCGCAACAACAGCTACGACAGCCACTATTGGGGATTTGTCCCGGAAAACAAAATCATCGGTAAAGCCCTCGTGCGTTTTTGGCCGCTCAACCGCTTGGGGGAAGTAGAACCTCTGCCCAGCTACCAAAAAACGCCACCCATCACGCCCCTAGGCTGGCGGTTGCCACACCCGACCCACCAGCGTTTGTCCTAGGAGATGGGTGTTGCGGGCTTGCGATCGCAGGCTCGTCTCACTCACAGTCCAGGTCTGGTGCGGGTCAAACACCGTGACGCGATCGCCCAGTTCCAGCGATCGTGGCGTTTCACCCAAACACTGTTGTGGCCCTGTCGAAAGTCGCTGCCAGAGTGTCAGCGGCGACCAGCCTGCTTCAACCACCAGTGTTTGCCAAAGCTGGGGTAACGCCAATTCCAGCCCGATCGCACCGGCTGGAGCCTCACCAAAAGCAACCGTTTTCTCTTCGTAGAGGTAGGGACTGTGATCGACGGCGATCGCGGTAATCACACCTTCTTGAACCGCTTGCTGAAGCGCCAGTTGTTCTTCCGGTTCCGGCAGTGGCGGCGCTAGGCGCAGGTTGGGATCATAATCCGTGAGGTCGGCAGTATTTCCCAGCAAATGCAACCAAGTGACGCTGGCCGTAATTGGCAGGCCTCGCTGCTGGGCTTGGGCGATCAATTCGACGCTACGCGCTGTCGAAACTCGCATCAAATGTATGGGTGTCAGGCAATCAGCGAGTAGCTCTAGCAGCAGTGCTAAGGCAGCAGTTTCCGAACTTTGGGGATCGACCGGCAAGCCCCAACGCAATGCCAAACTGCCCTGACGGGCCCGTCCTTTGCCGCGCAACTGGCGATCGCAGGGCCAGATCAACAAAGGCCGATCGAGGCTGTGACTGTAGAGCAACAATTGCCGTAGAAAGGCAGGATTGGCCAGTGGCTGGCCATCGCCAAAGCCGATCGCTCCAGCAGCAGCCAACTCTGCCAATTCACTGAGTTGTTCACCTTGCCCTTGCCGAGAATAGGCCGCCCAGTAGTCGAACTGCACGCCGTTAAACTGGTGCGATCGCGCACTGAGTGTCTCAGCTTGATCGAGCCAGGGATCACCTTCGGGTAAGAGTACAACCCGACCAAAGCCACCCGCCGCTGCTGCTGCTGCCAAACTGGCAAAAGTTTCGCGGGGTTCTGCACCCGGTTCGCCAGCGCGACTGTAGAGATCGGTCAGAGTTGGACCCAGAATCCAATCGGAGGCAGCATGAATTCGATCATCCGGTTGGGGATCGAGGTGATCTGAGATCGCGACTAGGCAGCCGTTTTCGATCCGCACATCGCAATGACGATCCGCTGCGATCGCCGGATCTAGCACCCGAATTTGATGCAACAGATCGGCCATGACTGCCTAGAGGGCTCCTGCTGCCGTGCGATCGAGCACTGCCCCATCCAAATGCAGGGTCAAGTTCATCGCTTGCAGCACTGGGCGCGAATCAAGCCGCTTCGGATAGTCAACAACGGTGACTGCGCCGTTACCCTGCTTGATTGACCAAATATCTGCTGGCGAGAGGCCGAGGACATGGCAGAGGATGACTTTGTTGACCGCGTCGTGGGCCACAACGAGTCCTGTACTACCTTCTGGCGCATTAGCAACGATCGCCTCCCAAGCTGCGACAGAACGATCCCAGACTTCCTGTAGGTTTTCACCTTCGGGCATCTGGACTTGCTCGGGCTGGTCCTTCCAGAGCTGCAACAGCTCGCCAAACTCCGCCGCAATTTCTTCTTCAAGCTTGCCTTCCCAAAGGCCATGGCCAATTTCCTGCAAGCGATCGTCTACCGATAGTTCGCAGTTGGGATGACGTTCAAGAATCAGTTCCGCTGTTTCTTTGGGGCGAGCCATCGGACTGCTGACGGCGAAATCAATCTGAATCGGCGCAAGGAATTCTGCCGCCGAGCGCGCCTGGGCACGGCCGTTGTCATTGAGCGGAATATCGATTTGACCTTGGAAGCGTTTCTGGCGGTTCCAGTCGGTTTCACCATGGCGAACCAGCAGCAACCGAACGCCGCTACTGGCCCCGCGATCGGGTAGGGCATCACCTAGGGGAGCCGTCAGGTTCAAACATTCCAGTTGGGCCGGCTGATTCGTTCCATCCGCAAAGTTGAGGACACTGATGCCGCAGTTGGACTGGCGAATAACCTGGTAAGCAGAGGGATCGACCCCCAGCGCTGTCGCAATCAGCGATCGCAAAATGCCGTTGTGGGCGACGAGCAGCACGGTTTGATCGCGATGGCGCTCGAGCAAGTCCTTCCAGAACTGCCGAGCTTGTTCAAACAGTGCCAAAACCGGCGCATGCTCCCGACTGCCACCCTGACCATCGGGCACCGTCAGCACTAACTCGTGGGGCGCTTCATGCCACTGGCGGTAGAGTTCAGCGTACTGCGATCGCACTTCCTCGCGACTCAGTCCTTCCCAAAGGGGTAGGTCGACTTCCAGCAAGCCATCGCTGACCGCTAGCGCCGGCGGGGTCTCGATTTGTTCAATGATGATTTCAGCGGTGCGCTTGGCCCGCTGCAGCGGGCTGCAGTAAGCCGCCGCAAAGGGAATGCCGTTCAGGGCTGCCGCAACCTTGACCGCATCGGCGGCCCCGCGATCGGTCAGCTGAGAATTGTCGCAGCGTCCTTGGATACGCCCAGCGGCGCTATAGCTGCTTTGTCCGTGGCGGACGAGGACAACACGCGTAGCCAAGGTTTTCTCCGCTGAGTCGGTGCAAAGGACAGGCCAAAAGCCCGAATCATTTTACGCTGAGCCGACCGTCTCGAGGCCAATGGGATAATGCCGGGGACGAATGCTACAGCGAGAGCCCATGGGCATACGGCGATTACTAGTCTGGAGTTTGTCTCTGCTGGCCTGCCTCTTGATGGGCAATGTGTTGCTGAATAGTTGGCAGCAACCGCAGGTCCAGAGTCAGTTGGAATTGCGGCAGAACGAGTTGTCGCTGCAGCTCTTACAGCTTCAGGATCAGTGGGCTAGTGCCGATGGCGATCGCCAAACCACGCTTGCTACGGCTGAGCGTAGTTTTCGCCAAAGAGTTGAACAACTCCAAACAAATAGTGCTTCAGGGCTCCTCGTCCAGACGGATCAGCTCAGCCAAGCACAGCTGGAATTAGGGGTGATTGAGGCGGTCAATGGCAATGCTCCAGCTGCGATCGCCACTTGGGAAAATGCGATCGCCACGGCTTTACCCAACTCCCCCAATCCGCAGAGTGCCACGGTTCTGATCGGCCTCTGGCAAGATCCGCCCCGACTGCTCCCCGATGCCGAACCGCAATTGCGATCGCAGCTACGGGGCTGGTTTCAAACTCAGTCCCTCGAGCAGCTCTACCGTCTCCAACAGCGTTCTGATGCCCTTGCCAGTCTGGTCAAGCGCCAAAATCGGGCGGCTTGGCAAGCCCTGATCGCCCTGCTACTGCTCAACGGGCTACCCCTCGTCGGTTCAATTCTGGGACTGGGCATTTTGGGCTACTTAGGCTGGCGGCGCTGGCGCAAGCAACCCTTCCCACCACTGCAGGGCTGGACGGTGCCCTGGGATTCCACTGTGGTGGCCTGGATCATGCTGCCGGGCTTCATCTTGATCGGCCAGATTGGCCTCAATCAATTGCTGCTCCCAACGCTACTGGCTGCCGTTGGCTTCGACAGTAGTCGCTTGGATGTCAGCGGCCAAGCATTCTCGATCTTGGTGCGCTACAGCCTGATGGCGGGGCTGGTTCTGGGGCTGCTGGCCTGGACGCTACAGCGCTATCGTCCCCTGCCACCCGATTGGTTTGTCCTGCGCTGGCGATCGCGCTGGCCCTTGTGGGGCATTGGGGGCTATTGGGTCGCTCTGCCCGTAGTGATTGGGACCTCACTCCTCAACCAACTGATCTGGCAGGGCCGTGGCGGCAGTAATCCGCTGCTGGAGTTGGTGCTGGATAGCGGCAGCCGCAGCGCCCTGTTCTGGTTCTGGGTGACGGCGGCGATCGCGGCGCCCCTATTTGAGGAAGTGCTATTTCGGGGTTTTCTGCTGGCCTCCCTCACCCGCTGGCTACCAGTGCGCGGCGCGATCGCCCTCAGTGGCCTACTCTTTGCCCTAGCCCACCTCAGCCTGTCGGAAGTGCTGCCCTTGTTTGCCCTCGGCTGTCTATTGGGCGAGGTCTACACCCGTAGCCGTAACCTTTTAGCCCCAATGCTCTTGCATGGCCTTTGGAATAGCGGCACCTTAATCAGCCTGCTCTTGCTCAGCCAGCCTTAGAGCAGTGTTGTGGTCGGTTGGCAAATCAGGAACCCGTTTTTAGAAACAAGCGCTATCTTTAAGCGGAAACGTAGTCGGCAATACACATCAGGCCTCTGGGTTCCAGAGATTCTTAACAGAACCTTAAAAAGTACTGTCAAGTCTTTTCGAGACGACTAACCCACGGCATACTCGGCCGTGTTTTCCCCTCAACCCACTGCCCCTCAACCGCCATGGTCGCCGTTCCTGCTCGCCCGATTCCTCAGCCCCGCCCGCTGACGGTAGTCACGCCGGTTGCTACTCCACGGAACCGCTCGCGATCGTCGCTAAAAACGCGTAGTTGGCCTTGGTTGGGCGTCTGTCAAAAAATTGGTCTGGGGCTGGGAGCCAGCCTAGGGGCAGGTGTCTTGGGCGTCTATTGCTTCAATGTCTACCTCGACTCTCGCTGGAGTCGGAATTTCCAACAGCTCGATCAGTTGCGACAACAGGAACTGAAGCTGACAGCTACCACAGCATTGCTACGGGATGAGGTGTTGGAACAGGGTCAGCAAAGCGGCAAAGGCTGGGTATCGGCCAAACCCTCGGATTTGATCTTCTTGCAACCTGCACCGCCGCGCCCGGCCAATCCTGTACCTGCACCTGAATTGCCAGCCCCCACAGCCTCCGTAGGATATTGACGATGACGGTACTGCCGCAAGCGAGAGGAGGTCGGAATTCCCGGCGATCACCGCGTCGCTCAGTACCGCAGCAGGTCATTGAACCACGGCGAATACTCGCCATTTGGCTACTGCTGGTGATTGGCGCTGCTCTCTTAGGTTGGCGTCTGTTTACCGTGCAGGTGCTAGAAGGGCCAATGCTCCGACAAAAAGCCACGGAACAGCAGCGAGTGATGCTGTCGCCCTTCCTGCCACGGCGGCCCATCATCGATCAGCAGGGCAATCTGATTGCCCTCGACCAAGAGATTTATACCCTCTACGTTCACCCCCAGCTTTTCAAAGAGCCCATTCCTAGCGTGGCCCAAAAACTGGCGCCGATTCTAGGGATGGACGTCAGTACCCTGACACAGCGATTCCAGTCGCAAAAGAGTGGCATTCGCCTGCGATCGGATCTGTCGCGCGAGGCCGTGACTGCTCTGCGGAAGCTTTACCTTGATGGCCTCGAGTTTGAGCAGCGGGCCCAGCGCCTCTATCCCTTCAAGGATCTCTATGCCAATATCGTTGGCTTTCTCAACGATGAGCGCAAAGGCCAAGCTGGATTGGAATTCAGCCAGCAGAATCTCTTGCAGCGGCCCGTCCTAAAAGCATCCGTCGAGCGATCGGGGGATGGTAGCTTGCTGCCTGATGGTGTGCCTGCTGGCTTCCTGCACCAAGATGATATGCGGCTGCAACTCACCTTGGATGGCCGCCTCCAACGCACCACACAAACAGCACTCCGGCAGCAATTAAAACGCTATTCCGCCAAACGGGGCGCGGCGCTGGTGATGGATGTGCGGGATGGCTCGATGTTGGCGCTAGTCAGTGAGCCGACCTACGACGCCAATCGCTATTTCGAAGCTGATCCCAAGCTCTTTAATGACTGGGCAGTTCATGATCTCTATGAGCCGGGGTCGACTTTTAAGCCGATCAATATTGCGATCGCCCTAGAAGAGAAAGTTCTCGACATTAACGATGTCATCTACGACGAAGGTCGCATCCAAGTCGGGGGCTGGCCAATCAACAACCACGACTTCAGCACAGCAGGCGGACGAGGACCCCTGAATCTGGCGCAAGTGATGCAGTATTCCAGCAATGTGGCCATGGTTCACATCGTGGAACGCATGCGGCCCCAACGCTATTTTGAATGGCTGCAAAAATTGCAAATCGATAAACCCGTTGGGACTGATTTGCCCTTTGCCACCGGCGGGCAGATCAAATCACGCGATGAGTTTGTCAACTATGTGATTGAGCCTGCAACAGCAGCATTTGGGCAGGGTTTCTCGCTGACCCCCCTCAAGCTTTTGCAGCTGCATGCCGCGATCGCCAATGGAGGCAAACTGGTCACGCCCCACGTCATCGCCGGACTAGTCGACAGTCAAGGTCAGCTCTACTGGCAGCCGCCGCGTCCTGAAGCACCACAACTCTTTTCTGCCGATACGTCGAAGCAGGTCATGGGTTTGATGGAGAGTGTGGTCGCTGCCGGTAGCGGAAAACCAGCCCAAGTTAAAGGGTATCGACTAGGTGGGAAAACCGGGACTGCCCAGAAAGCAGAAAATGGTGTGTATGTTGCAGGGGCGCGGATCACCAGCTTTGTGGGTGTTTTACCCGCAGACAATCCACGCTATGCCATGTTGGTCGTGGTCGATGAGCCGAAGGGGGATGACGCCTACGGCTCAACGGTTGCCGCTCCCGTTGTCAAGCAAATGGCGGAAGCCCTCGTTGCGATCGAGGGTTTGGCTCCTAACCAGAATTGAACCTGCTTGTGAAAATCCCTAGGATTCTAGTCACCATTCCTGGACTCGAGACAGTAACAAGGGAATTAACTAAGGCCCAAGGCCCTCACCTGAGCAGGTTCTGATCCGAATCCAATGTCCTGATTGAGTTTAGGGATGCTGGGGCATTTTGTTGGGGAGCAGAGCCGGCGATCGCTCATTGAGAAGGCGTTAGATTGGTCGTCCAAGTTTTGGCATCCCCGACTTCCACCTTGAGGAAGCCTTTGGAGTAGGCCGGGCTGGGGCAGCGATCGCGGTTGGCGTCAGGGTATTCAAAAGCATCCTCTTGCATACAAAAGGGGAAATCACCAGACCACAGTGTTTGATCTGACTCTGCAAAGACGTAGACCTCATCAACGCTATCGAGCAAGTTGGGGAAAAACTGACATTTACTCTGATCAAGATTCCACCAGCCTTCGCTGCGATAGCTATCGATTGAAGTATCGAAATAAGCGATCGCGACTGAAAGATTTTCACCCGATTGATTGCAGACTTCGTATCCAGCCTCATTGCGGTCTGGATTTTCAACCTGCTCAACCTGAGTTTCTTCAGGCTCACTAAACTGGTCAATTGCGATCGCTTGATTTCCTGCATTTTCTTTGACATAGCGCTCAGCGATGCGAGGCTCGATCGCAAAACCAATCCCTTCTGACTGCGCTGGATCCAGCTTGGAAACAACAACCCCAACAACGCAACCGCGCTTGTCGAGAACAGGGCCGCCCGAGTTACCTGGGTTGATGGCAATATCGGTTTGGATCAGGCCTTGATCGGTGACGAAGCGACTAATAATGCCTTGGGAAATGGACCATTCCTGGCCCAAGGGCGACCCGATCGCATAGACCGTGCTGGCCGTTTCAATGTCATCACTTAGCTTTAGGGGAGTGCCGATTTCTGTCTCCGTTTTAATTAAGGCCAAATCAGAAGAATCGGCCTCACCCTCACCAACCGCGAGCAACTGGGCGTCAACCACATTGCCACGGACATCCTTCACCGTCAGGGTGCCGCCATTCCCTTTGACCACATGAGCGTTGGTAAGAATGATGGAGCCGTTGTCATTTTTGACGACAAAACCAGAGCCCAAACCTGTGGCCGTTTCGATTTTGACCACACTGCCCTTGCTGCGCTTGAAGATATCGCTCGCTTCCAGCTGGCGTGAACCACACAGGTTACCCGACGGGTTTAATGCCTGCCGCGATCGCCCACAGCTTTGAACGAGCAAGGAGACGAGTGCAAGGCCCAGCAGTGGCTGCCAGATCCGAGAAACAGTAGGCATGGGAATCTGCGATCGCGAAGAAGCATTTGTTCTGCAGTGTAGGGTCTGGTTTTGATCCTGCAACTACGGCTAGGAACACTAGGACGGGATGATCGCTGGTGCCAGCGGGATCAGACAGGTGACTGTGGTCCCCAAACCCTCGCCAGGGCTAAACAGTTCAACAATGCCACCCATACTCTCCAGCAAGCGTCGACAGATCACCAGCCCCAAGCCACTCCCACCAAACTGCCGTGTCAGAGAGCTATCCGCCTGACTGAAGGATTGAAAGAGACTGCCCTGTCGCTCGGGGGCAACACCAATACCACTGTCTTCAATCTCCAGCCGTAGATAGCCCGGTAGATTCTGCCCATTGGCGCAAAGGGGCTGCCAAACCGCTGTTGCTCGCACTTCAACGTAGCCAGTGAGCGTAAATTTAATCGCATTGCCCACGAGGTTAAAGAGCACCTGCAGCGACCGTTGGCGATCGCCCCAGAGGGCAACCGATTCGGTCTCCGCAGCAATACGACAGCGATAGACCAGCCCTTTGGCTTGTGCTTGGCTCCGCAGACAGGTTTCTACCTCCGCCAGCAAGTTCCGTAGTGGCACGGTTTCGGCTTGGAGCTGCAGCCGTCCGGCTTCGATGCGGGCGATATCGAGAATGTCATTGATGATGCCTAGCAGATGCAATGCCGAATGATAGGCCCCGGCAATAAACTCCTGGCGTTCCTCTGGCGTCTCGGCCAAGTCGTCTTGAAGAAGCTGCAGATAGCCAATCATGCCGGTCAGCGGCGTACGTAGCTCGTGGGAGGTATTGGCGAGGAAGTCGGTCTTCAGTTGCGAAAGGGCTTCCGACTGACGATGGGCTTCGATCAAGGCCTGCTGCTGTTCCAACAAAGTTTGATTTGCTCGCTGCAATTCCAGGGCCAACGCCTGGCTTTGGGCGTAGAGGCGAGCATGAGCCAGTGCAGTCCCCACCTGATCCGCCAGCTCCCAAACCAGATCGCGATCGCCCGCAGTCAATTCCTCCGCCGATCGCAGCAGCAAAACACCGTTGGGATGATCTTGATAGCCGGTTGGAACCATCCAGATTGGTTCCGCTGGCGATCGTTCAAAATCAACTACTGCTTGAGTGGGTCGCAAACTCAGCAAGGCATCCGCTAGCGAAGGATTCCTGGCGATCGCCAATTGCTCGCCCAAGACGACCGGCAGGTGCGCCTGACGATACTCCGCCACAATTGCGATCGCCGTTGATCCCAACTCGTAGGGACAGAGCAAGCAACGCTGCAGTCCAAGTGCCTGCCCAAGCCCTTGCACCGTATGTCGCCAAATTGTCTCAGGGTCGAGGGTGCGGCGAATATCCCAGGCGATTTGGGCAAACAGCTTGGCATGGTGGGGTGGCGCGATCGCGATCGGGGGTTCTGGTAACGCCTCGGGTAGCGGCTCCTGCTGCCGCCCAATCACCAGTAATAAAGTGCTGGCCTGCTGCGGTTGCAGAATTGGACTAAGCGTCAGGTCGAAAACGTAAACCTGTCCCTGAAAACGAAAGCCAGTACGAAATTGCTCAGCACGGCCGCGATGCATGGCTCGCCGCATCCGCGCCAAGTAGAGGTTGAGATCAACCGGCGTAAACTGCTCGCCGAGGTAACTCCCGACGACTTGCTCGCTGTTCAGGCCCAGCCATTGGCCACTGCGCCAAGCAAACGAGAGGTAGCGTCCGAGAAGATCTTGGACGTAGTACAGATCGGCGGTGGAGGCGAGTTGCGCTGCTGACGGCGTAATCCAAGCCAGCTCCAGCGGGTTCGCAGCAGTCGAGCGCGAGGCAGACCCAGACATAGCGCGATCGACCTTCGACAGTCCGGCCTTAGCGTAGCAACCGTCGCGAGAAATGGCTGTTGAGCCGTTCCAGTCTCAAGAGAGCTTTAGACGGCCTTTAGAATGGGGAAGCTGCCTTGTCTGCTGCGCTTTTCCTACGGGTTCCGGCTGTATGACCGACGTTTCGGTTTCAAAAATTCGTAACTTTTGCATCATTGCCCACATCGACCACGGCAAATCGACCCTGGCCGATCGCTTATTGCAAGAAACGGGAACGGTGCAAGCCCGCGAAATGAAGGAACAGTTCCTCGACAACATGGAACTGGAGCGGGAGCGCGGCATCACGATCAAGCTGCAGGCAGCGCGGATGAACTACCGTGCTCAGGACGGCGAGCAGTATGTGCTCAATCTGATCGACACCCCCGGCCACGTTGACTTTTCCTACGAAGTCTCGCGATCGCTGCAGGCCTGCGAAGGGGCGCTGCTGGTCGTCGATGCCTCCCAGGGTGTAGAGGCGCAGACCTTGGCCAACGTTTATCTGGCCTTGGAAAATGATCTAGAGATCATTCCAGTCCCGAACAAGATCGACTTGCCTGGGGCCGATCCAGAACGGGTCAAGCGCGAAATTGAAGAAGTGATCGGGCTGGACTGTAGCGGCGCGATCGAAGCATCAGCTAAATCTGGCATCGGCATCGGTGAAATTTTAGAGAGCATCGTTCACTTGGTGCCGCCCCCCAGCGATACGACAGGGGAACCGCTGCGGGCACTGATCTTTGACAGCTATTACGACCCCTATCGCGGCGTCATCGTCTACTTCCGGGTCATCGACGGCACCGTCCGCAAGGGCGATCGCATCCGACTGATGGCTTCGGGTAAGGAATACGAGATCGACGAGCTGGGCGTACTTTCCCCCAACCAAGTTCAAGTCGAAGAATTACATGCGGGTGAAGTCGGCTACATTGCTGCTTCGATCAAAGCCGTGGCTGATGCACGGGTCGGCGACACGATCACCTTGGCAAGGGCCAGAGCGACCGAACCGCTGCCGGGCTACGTCGAAGCCAAGCCGATGGTCTTCTGCGGCCTCTTCCCGACGGATAGCGATCGCTATCCCGATCTGCGAGACGCCTTAGAAAAGCTGCAACTTAGTGATGCGGCGTTGCAGTACGAACCGGAAACTTCCAGCGCTATGGGCTTTGGTTTCCGCTGCGGCTTCCTGGGGCTGCTGCACATGGAAATTGTGCAAGAACGGCTGGAGCGGGAATACAACCTCGACCTGATCACGACAGCACCGTCAGTGGTCTATCAAGTCACCACGCTGGATGGCGAAGTGCTGCGGCTGGATAACCCCTCCAAACTGCCGCCGCCACAACAGCGCGAAAAGATTGAAGAGCCCTACGTCAAAGTTGAAATCATCACGCCCGAAAACTATGTCGGAGCCCTGATGGATCTCTGCCAAACCCGTCGTGGCATCTTCATCGACATGAAGTATCTGACCCAAGAGCGGACGACGCTGATCTACGAAATGCCCTTGGCGGAGGTAGTGACGGACTTCTTCGACCAGATGAAGTCGCGCACCAAAGGCTACGCCAGCATGGAGTACTCGCTGATTGGCTACCGCGAAGGCGAGCTGGTGCGGATGGATATCCTAATCAATAGCGAGCCGGTCGATCCCCTCGCGACGATCGTGCACCGCGACAAGGCTTACTACGTGGGTAAGGCACTGGTGGAGAAACTGAAAGAGCTGATTCCCCGCCACCAGTTCAAAATTCCGCTGCAGGCCGCGATCGGCTCTCGCGTGATTGCCAGCGAAAGCATTCCGGCGCTGCGCAAAGACGTCTTGGCCAAGTGCTACGGCGGCGATATCAGCCGCAAGAAAAAGCTGTTGCAAAAGCAGGCCAAGGGCAAAAAACGGATGAAGGCGATCGGGACGGTGGATGTTCCCCAAGAAGCCTTCATGGCTGTCCTCAAGCTCGATCGCGAAGGCTGATGACCGTTCCCGATTCCGTCACCCCGTGGTGGCAACAACTCTGGCAGCACCAAAAGGAAAACCTTTTGTTAGTGCTGCTGGCCATCGTTCTAGCGCTGGTAATTCGCGGCTGGGTTGCGGAACCGCGCTTCATCCCCTCTGATTCCATGCTGCCGACGCTGCACGTGGGCGATCGCCTACTCGTGGAAAAAATCAGCTATCAACTGCACACCCCCCAGCCAGGAGACATCGTTGTTTTTCAGCCTCCGCAGATTTTGCAGCAGGCTGGCTATGGCGCTGATCAGGCCTTCATCAAACGGGTGATTGCACGATCGGGGCAGACCGTCCAAGTTCACAAGGGTCAAGTCTGGGTGGATGGTCAACCCTTGACAGAGCCCTACGTGGCGGAATTGCCTGCCTACGAGTGGGGGCCCTATCCCGTGCCCGAACATTGCCTGTTTGTGATGGGTGATAACCGCAACAACAGCAATGACTCACACATTTGGGGGTTCTTGCCCGAGAGGAATGTCATTGGTCGCGCTTGGGTGCGCTTTTGGCCATTGGATCGTTGGGGACGGGTGACAGCTCCAGCGATCGGAACCCGCCTCGAGCAGACTGCACCGCTCGGCTAGAGTGAAAACAGACAGATTTATTGGACGGTGATGATGAGTTCTTCGCTTGGTCTACTGCTCAACACGCTTTCAATCACCCTCAACATCTACTTTGTCCTGCTGATCATCCGCGTCTTACTGAGCTGGTTCCCTAACTTTCAGAGCAGTCAGTTCATGCTGATTTTGGGTCAACTCACCGATCCCTATTTGAATCTGTTCCGGCGCGTCATTCCGCCCTTGGGTGGCATGGACTTTTCACCGATTTTGGCCTTTTTCATCTTGCAAGCCGTGACCCAAGCCGTTCAACAGCTTGCCGTCCAAACCTCGGGCAGTTTTTCGGCTTTTTACTAAAGCTCGAATTAAGGCGATCGCTCGGTCCGGTTCAAGCCGCTTCTAGCGGTGCCATGGTCAGGCCTTCACGCCGCAACTGTTCGTGATAGAGCTCCGCTTGCTCTTGGGGGCCGCTCCAAACGGTGGCGGCTCCTTCGTAGTGGACCTGATTCGTGAGATCCCAAGCGCGATCGCCGGTCATGCCCGGAATGTATTTCAGCAGGCATTCCGCCACGTGCTGAAACGTATTGACGTCATCATCGAGCACGATCACACGGAAGTGCGGATAGGGCTGGCGAACCCGCGTTGTCGTTGTACCCGGGGCAGTAGCTGGTGCGGCGATCGCTTGCAGAGAACAGGTCAACACGGTCAAAACAAAAGCATCGTTTCTCGATCGTTTTTTAACACAAGGGCGAGGGACGCCTAGAATACTAAGAACGCTCTCATCAGGTTGGGGACTCATGGAACTGTTGACCTTCGGTTGGGCCGCTTTGCTGGCTGTCTTCACGTTCTCGCTGGCAATGGTGGTCTGGGGTCGGAATGGCGACGGCAGCATTGGCTTCTAGGTCAGCGCGATCGCTATGACTGAATTTTTACCGTCCATCTTGGCAGTGGTCGCCCTCAGTTTGATGGTGGCGGTTACTGCTGGTGTCATCTATCTCACCGCTGTCGATTGGCGAGATAAGCGTCGTCGGGCTCGCGAAGGCAGCTCCCGCTAGCGATCGCGCCCATCCATCGGCACTGAATGACCAAAAACCGCCACAGCGTTCTGCCATGGCGGTTTTTTGCTAGGCAATTAATGCCGGTGTTGGTTAGACAGATGCTGCTTCCAAACTGGGATAGTCGGTGTAGCCGTGCTCATCGCCACCGTAGAAGGTGTTGCGATCGTAGGGATTAAGGGGCGCATCTAAGGCAAAACGCTCCACCAGGTCGGGATTGGAGATGTAGAGTCGGCCAAAGGCGACTAAATCTGCTGCTCCCGAGGCAATCGCGGCTTCAGCAGTCGAGCGACTGTAACCACCGGCGGCAATCACTGGACCGTTGTAGAGCGATCGGAACACCGGCGTTGCCATCTGGTTGAATTCAGGACTTTCCTCCGCCTTGTCCCAACGCGGTTCAATCCAGTGCAGGTAAGCCAGATTGTAAGGATTCAGCATCTGGGCGACATAGCTGAACAGACCGACGGGATCGGAGTCGCGCATGTCATTGAACTGGCCCCAAGGGGAGAGGCGTAGACCAACGCGATCGCTTCCCCAAACACTGATCACGGCGTCGAGGACTTCGCGCAGGAAACGGCTGCGGTTTTCAAAGGAACCACCATAGCGATCGCTACGCTGACTGGTGCCATCCTGCGAAAACTGATCGATCAGATAGCCGTTGGCCCCGTGGACCTCAACACCATCAAAGCCCGCCGCTAAAGCATTTTCAGCCGCACGGCGATAGTCTTCCACAACGCCCGCAATCTCCTCGGTTTCCAAAGCGCGCGGCGTCACAAAGGGCTGTTCTCCTTGGAAGGTTGCAGCCATGCCTGCTGGCTGAATTGCACTCGGAGCAACGGGCAGTGCGCCGTCGGGCTGCAGCGATGGATGGGAAATCCGCCCGACGTGCCAAAGCTGCAAGAAGATGCAGCCGCCACGATCGTGGACGGCCTGCACAATCGGTTTCCACCCTTCAACCTGTTCAGGCGAGTGGATGCCTGGGGTGAGGGGGTAGCCCTGTCCTTGCGGTGAAATCTGACTGGCTTCCGTGATAATCAGCCCTGCTGAAGCGCGTTGCTGGTAATAGAGAACGTTCAGGTCGTTGGGGATATTGTCTGGCCCAGTGGCACGGTTGCGGGTCAGCGGCGCCATCACAATGCGATTGCGCAACTCGTAGCGACCGACTTGCACCGGCGTCAGCAGTTTGAGCGATTCGGACATAGGTCACAGCAGTTCATCAAGATCGCTATCCTACGGAATTTTGTTCGAGCGATCGCTGTCTGCAGGGTTTCAGATCATCACTGGGGTGGCACTGGCGGCTCATCAAGCGATTCGATCAGTAAATCTAACTCGGCTTGCTTGTCGCGCAGGAAGCGATCGCATTGCTGCAGCCGTTGACTAGCCTGTTGAAACTGCTCCACTACCTCGGCTAGGGGCAGTTCACCACTTTCTAGTTGTTGGACAATTTGTTCAACTTCCGCGATCGCGGTTTCGTAGCTCCAAGCAGGTTTGGCTTTAGCCATTGCGCAATCCAGCAGTACTAATTTGAACTGTAGCGAGCAAGGGCGAGGCGATCGCTCCTCAGTGAGGCTGGACAGGCGTGCGTTATCCCTTCACACCACTGGCAGCCGCCGAAGGCACAATGTAGCGCTGCAGCGCCAAGAAAACGCCAAAGACCGGCAAAATCGACAACACTGAACCCGCCGCTACCAATCGCCAATCGAGGGAGAAGCCGCTGGCGAGGGTCGCGATCCCCAAGGGCAAGGTGTAGCGATCGGGCTCATCCAAAATGATCAGCGGCCAGAGGAAGTCACTCCAAGAGCCGATGAACACGAAGATCGCCAGCGTAATCAGTGCAGGCCGCGCCGACGGAATCATCACATTCCACCAGACGCCCAAGTCATTGCAGCCATCGATGCGTGCGGCCTCTTCCAAGTCTTTGGGGATTCCTTGAAAGGCTTGGCGCAACAGAAAAATGCCAAAGGCCGAAGCCAAATAAGGGAAGACCAAGCCAAGGTAGGTGTTGCGCAGGCCAAGATTGATGATCAGTACGTAGAGCGGAATCATCACCACCTGAAAGGGAATCAGGATGGTTGCCACAATCAGCAGAAACAAAGTTTGCCGCCCTTTAAATTCCAATCGCGCCAAGGGATAAGCGGCCAGGGAGCAAAACAGCAGATTAAGTCCCACCGTCAACAGAGCCACCCAGGTGCTGTTAAGGAAGTATTGCCCCAGCGGATTCTCAGTCCAGACGCGGCGGAAATTATCGAGCGTCGGTTGGGTGGGCAGAAACTGTGGCGGAAACTGAAAAATATCCTCACCAGCTGACTTGAAAGCCGTGCTGACCAGCCAGAGGAGCGGGATCAACATCGCCACCGCGATCGTCCCCAGCAGCAGGTAGAGCAGAAGCGATCGGAATCCAGCAGAGAGACGCACAGCAGTATTTCCTGACCCGAATCGCTCTCAGCCTAGGCGAAGATGCGATCAGCGGGAAGTCTTCTCGCAAGATCGAGGGGCTTAGCCAACATTATTGAGCGATGCTGCTCTTCCATCACAGGCACGCCAGCCTCGATCTACAGCCCTGAAAAATCCTTCAAGACGCGCTGCCGACTGCGAGTTAACCAAGATTGGAGCGATTCTGCTGCGACCGGTTGATCCAAGGTTGGTGGGGTCCAGCCTAAAGCGACCGTCTGTTTAACCAACCGATAACAGCCCCCATGCTGCTCAATCGACGGCACTTCACAGCTGGCGGTTTCCCAAAGATGCGCTGGCCGTTGTCGCTGTAAGCGGACATGGTGACGTTGCCCATCGATTGCAGTGGGTGGTAGCAGGGCTGCTCCTTGCTGCTGTCGCCAGCGACGGTAGACCGGATTGAGTTGAGTGGCTTTGGCGGCAAAGGTTTGCAGAGAAGCCGTGAGCGCGCCAGCCTGTGCTGCAATCTCAGCCGCTAGCCCATCGAGCTGAGCCAGCTCTTGCTGCATATCTGATGCCAGATCAGCAGGAAGGCTCTGAACCTCGGCTTCGAGCTGGGCGATCGCAGCATCCAACTCGGCCAGAGCCTCGGGTGCAGCAGGCCGAGGCGCCAATCTGCGGGGTTTAGTCTGCATGGGCACAGTCTCACGTTGCCGACAGCGTAGCGCGACCTTTTCCGCTCTGGGGAGCTTTTCAGCTAGTTGTGGATGAGCCGGGCAATGAGTCCACCCACATCAGAAAACTCATAATTCTTTATGTTTTTCTCATGCAAGAACAGCCCAATCCCCCATGTTTGGTAAGCCTCAATACAATTTGGGGGATCGAGCAATTACAGCTTGGGGCAGGGTTGAGGGCGATCGCGAGGTCTGATCTGAGCAGCTCTAAGCGTGGGTTTTTATCAGCGAATCTTGAGAATCCGAGTAAATTGGCAGCGACAAAAGTGGTTAATTTCTCAGATTTTAATTACTGAAGATGCAATTAAATTTCTTGAATCCTATTAGCTAGAAGTACAGCCTTGGCTGACTAGGGCAGGGCTGACAGTGTCATTGCTGATCCCTCGAGTTTTCTTTAGGTTTTATTTAGAAGTGCAAAGTAGTACTGCTATTATTGGCTTACGCTGAAAGTCTTTGGATCATTCCGAGACTGACTCAGTCGCTGCTAACGGAGTCTAACGGTTAGCTATGTTGGATGCTTCCATTTCGCCTGTTGTCCTGGTCATCTTGGATGGTTGGGGATATCGCAACGCTACTGAAGGCAACGCGATTCGTACGGCAGAGACGCCGATTATGGACGCACTCTGGGAGGCGTATCCCAGTACGCTGATTCACACCTCTGGTAAGGATGTCGGCTTGCCTGATGGCCAGATGGGCAACTCGGAAGTGGGACACCTCAACCTTGGGGCCGGCCGGATTGTGCCGCAGGAATTGGTACGCATCACTGACGCCGTTGAAGATGGCAGCATCCTCGAGAATCCTGCCCTGCTCCAAGCTTGTAGCGCCGTTCGTCAGCATGGCAGCAAGCTGCATCTGATCGGTCTTTGCTCTGATGGTGGGGTGCATGCTCACCTCGATCACCTCGGGGGCCTATTGAAGCTAGCAGCCGCTCAAGGCATTCAAGATGTCTATATCCATGCCATCACCGATGGCCGCGACACCAACCCCACTGAAGGCGTTAACTGCATCACCAAGATTGAACGCCTGATCGCCACTGCTGGTGTCGGTCAAATTGTCACGATCTGCGGCCGCTACTTTGCAATGGATCGCGATCGCCGTTGGGATCGGGTACGCAAAGCCTACGAGCTACTGACCATTGATGGCGAAGGCTGCGGCCAAACAGCGACAGAAGTCTTACAGGAAACCTACGCCAAAGGGGTTTCTGATGAATTTGTGGAGCCGACGCGGCTTGCTCCAGGTGCGATCGCTCCGGGGGACGGCGTGATCTTCTTCAACTTCCGCCCCGATCGTGCCCGTCAGCTAACTTACGCTTTCGTGGAAGCCGAGTTCGAAGGGTTTGAGCGCGACCTGATCCAGCCACTCACGTTTGTCACTTTCACTCAGTACGACGCCAACCTCAATGTGCCGGTGGCGTTTGAACCCCAGAACCTAACCAATATTCTGGGTGAGGTGGTCGCCAATCATGGTCTGCGCCAGTTCCGCACGGCCGAGACCGAGAAGTACCCGCACGTCACCTACTTCTTCAATGGCGGCATTGAGGAGCCTTTCCCTGGGGAAGATCGGGAACTGATCCCCAGCCCCATGGTAGCCACCTACGATCGCGCTCCCAAGATGTCGGCGCAGGCGGTGACTGATGCCGCGATCGCCGCGATCGACAAGGGGATCTACTCGCTGGTGGTGATCAACTACGCCAACCCCGACATGGTCGGTCACACCGGCAAAATGGGCGCGACGGTAGAAGCCATTGAGACCGTCGATCGCTGTTTAGGAAGACTGGTGAGTGCGATCAATCGGGCCGGCGGCACGGCTCTGATTACTGCCGACCATGGCAACGCCGAATACATGTGGGATGAAAACGGTGAGCCTTGGACTGCTCACACCACGAATTTGGTGCCGTTCATTGTGGTCGAAGGCGAGCGACGCAAGCTTCCCGGCTTTGGGACCGAAATCCCCCTGCGGGAAGATGGTCGACTCTCAGATATTGCACCGACGATCCTGCAGTTGCTAGGACTACCGCAGCCAGTGGAAATGACGGGGCGATCGATGATTGAACCCGCCGCCTACGAAGTCAAGCAAGGGCGGACGCCGGTTAAAGTAGGAGTCTAGTTACTTCTGTTTTTCGACCCATGCTGCAAAATATCCTGCAATTCGTCTGGATGGGCTCAGCGGCTGGCCTAGTTGTGCTGGTGTTGCTCCATAGCCCCAAGGGCGACGGCTTGGGCGGTATTGGCGGTCAAGGTCAACTGTTTACGAGCGCCAAAAGTGCTGAGAGCACGCTCAATCGCGTTACCTGGACGCTGTTCACCCTCTTTCTGTCGCTGACGATTGTGCTCAGTGCAGGCTGGCTCAACCGCGCCGCTGGCTAGTTCTGTGCGGGTTCAGCGATCGCGACTATGGCGACAGGGATTACTCCTATCGCTTCTACTAACTTTGCTGGCCGTGGCGCTTCCGATCGCTAGTCACTCAGCATCACCGAGCGATCGCTGTCAGGCTGATCGCAGTCGGCAAGTTTTGTCGAACAGCACCGAATTGCCGATCGCCCAACGAGTACATCCTTTGCCCGGCAACTGGGCTGGTTTGCCGCAGTCCAGCAATCACTATCTCGAGGCGATCGCTCCTAGTCGCTACGGATACTTGGTTTGGGCGGTGTCGCCGCTCTGTATCTACATTGAGCCTGCGAGTGTGGGCGACACAGCGGCGGAGCAACGGCAACAGCAGTGGCAGCAGGCAGTCAATCAAGCTGTGGCAGACTGGCGCCCCTACTTTGACCTCCAGCTCGTCAGTAATCCTGCAAAGGCAGACATCAGCATTTGGCGGCGATCGCCACCGCTCCGCCGCAATGCAGACGGGCAGCTCGATCGGGCTCGCACCGCTGAAACCAGCTTAGTCTTCTACCGCGAAGGCGATCGCGCCTTACCCCGCTACCGAATTGACCTCGGCCTCACGCAGGGCTTTGCCGGGCTGGTCTCTACTGCTCGCCATGAGTTGGGCCATGCTTTTGGCCTCTGGGGTCATAGCGATCAACCTGAGGATGTGATGTACGTCGCTCAGTCAAGCCGCAATATTCAGCTGACCGACCGCGACCTAGGAACGCTGCGGCACCTCTACCAGCAACCGACCCAGCTGGGCTGGCCGCTGCCGCGATCGCAGGATGGGCGGTCGCAGTAGGGTTTTCAGGATCAAAAGCAGCGATCGCCGTTCGCCCGGACTTTCTGGACGATGGTCTTCGCTTCCGTAGCAGTAGATTGTTTTAATCAGGCGATTTTGATCGATGGGCTGCGGCGCTAACCACAACCAAGTGCCTTGGGTATCGCGATCGCAGTGCTGAACTGGAACCGAGAGCGTTTGATCTCCCAAGCGCGTCAGGGTGAGAGAACCTTCCGGGAGGACCCAGTTGCCTTCGAGACGAATGACCATTTCACTTTGAGCTTGACTCCGTAGCGTCAGCACGTGTCCTGAATCAGTTTGTAGTTCTAAAGCCAGGGGGCGAGCAATCATGGCTTCGCGACCATCCCGAGGGGCATCCCAGAGCGCGAGCAACGCCACGGCCAGCAACACCAAGTTGTAGCCGGACCACCACAGCCCAAGAGCCAGACCTCGCATTTGGGTCTGATCGGCCTGCTGACTCAGCACCCACAACTGCCGCACGTTCAGCGCCAGACTGAGCCAGGTGGCAGCAAAGAGAATCAGCAGCGGCCAAGCTAACGCCCAGTTGAAGAAGAAGCGATCCTGCCGGAGTCCTTTGGGGGTGACGGCGAATTGGCAACGGAAGGGCTGCACCAGCGCTTGCAGACTGGTGATCGCCAGTGGCACAGCCAGCACTAAGGAGTAGATTTCGGAGAGTAGTGCCGATCGCGATCGCCGATTCAGCCAGTTGAAGACCGTCAGGTGCCCCAGGTAGATCGGCAGCAAGAAATAGAGCAGCTCGGGCCCAGTGGCCCGTAGCGGCATGATGCCAACGCCGTAGCCCAACGGCATCACCAGAAAGAGGATGCGCGGTAGGCTCGAGAACCAGTGCAACAGCCCCTCCAAGTGGCCGAGGCGCTGCAACGGATTGAGCCCTGGAACCGTTAGAGGGTTGGCCTGAATAAAGAAGGCTTGGAGCGTCCCCCTCGCCCAACGCAAGCGTTGCTTGGCATAGGCAGCCAAACTCTCCGGGGCCAAACCCTGACTCAGTTTTTCGTTGAGGTAAACCAGCTGGTAGCCTGCTGCTGCAATGCGGATCCCAGTGAAGTAGTCTTCGGACAGCGACTCGGTCACAAAACCACCGATCGCATCCAAAGCTTGGCGGCGCACAACAAAGGAGGTGCCCACGCAGACAACACTGCCGACGCCATCTCGCATCGGTTGAACATGTCGATAAAAGATTTCATCCTCGGGCGGAATCTGTTCAGCCAAGTCGAGGTTGTAGGCGATCGGGTCAGGGTTGTAGAAGCTTTGGGGCGTTTGCACCAGTCCGATGCGGCCGTCTTGGAAGAACCCGACCGTCCGCGCCAGAAAGGACTGCCGAGGAATAAAGTCGGCATCAAAGACCGCCACCAGTTCGCCTCGACAATTGGGCAAGGCGTAGTTGAGATTCCCGGCCTTAGCCCCCTGGCGATCGCGACGGGCTTGATAGCGACAGCCCAACTGCCGCGCTAGAGCCGCTACTTCTGGGCGATCGCCGTCATCGAGGACATGCACCGTTTTGGCGGCGTAATCCAAGGTCAAGCAACCGACGAGCGTCCGTCGTAGCAAACCCACGGGCTCGTTGTAGGTCGGCACCAAAATGTCGACGTGGGGCTGGTACTGCCCCTGTTGCACCGCCACTGCATACTGATCCGCCTGGGCTTGGCGATCGCGGGCTGCCACACTCAGCAACAACTGAATCAGCCCCGTGACCAGCAACAGCAGCTCCATGCCATAGAGAATCAGACTCAAACCGCCATTCAACGGGGTCGAGACATTGAGGGTTGAGAGCGATCGCCAGAGGAGATAGCGCACCGTCAGCAGTGCCAGAATACCAACCACTACGATCCGAGGCCAAAAACTGGGTCGGGTCCATAGCCGCGTAATCACCCACAGGCAGACCAGCAGCAGACAGGGCCAACTCCAGGCCCAGAGCCCTTCCATGGGCGTTTGCAACCAGAGCGGCGGCCGTTGTTGCCAGCGATCGATTGTTTGAAAAAATTGATTAGTGCGCGGTTCGCCCAGCACCCAAGCCATCTGTAAGCTGAGTAGCACTAGCAGTCCCCCTAGCGTGAAGAAGGTGGGGAGCTGTCGATTGTGGGAAAACCAGTGCCTAAGAGCGGCCAGAGTGGGCAGGGATTGTTGCCTGCTGATTGGCCTTGTCATTTTCTCTTAATCTTTCGGCGTTAATGTGCCCACATTAACGTGACGGGGCCGTTATCATCCGCCCCATGTGATGCTCTGGGAATTGACTCATGAAACTTTTAGATTGGTGGGCCTTGCTCCACCCCGCGATCGCAGTTGTTGTGATCTATCCGATTCTGGGTGTCGTGCTACGCCAGGCCTGGCTCACTCGCCAACGCCGCCTCAGTCCAGCCGACCAAAAATCCAAGATTCCCGTCAGCGTGGGTCAAGACCATAGTCAAGCGGGCCGATGGTTGACCACTGGCGTTGTTGTTGTCTCGCTGCTGGGTATTGGCTACCCAATTTTCTCGAAATTTGTAGAGGCAGGCCCGACTGGGTTTGACGGCGGTACACCTCGACTCATTACCCTACTTCTGGCCTGGATCGGCTCACTGGCTGCGATCGCGTCACTCTTTTTGCTGCGCCCCAAAACACCTCGCGAGCTACGGCTACCTCGGGCTCTGTTTGCGATCTTGACCGGCTTTGGTGTGGTGGCATTGGGACAACAGTCCGAAGTATTCAAGCGCGATTACGAGGCGTTGGTCTCGCACTATTACTACGGCATTGCCCTAGTGCTGTTGATGATCTTTGCCCTCGCAACTCTCCCCGAAATTCAACGCTTCCCGCGCTGGCGGATTTTGCATATTGTCCTGAATATTGCGGCAGCGGTTCTCTTCCTTGGCCAAGGAGTGACAGGAGCCCGCGATTTGCTCGAAATTCCCTTGAGCTGGCAGAAGCCCACCATCTACCAATGTGATTTTCAGAACCTGACTTGCCCAGGACAGCCCCCGAGCTGAGCCCGATCGCCTGGGATGGTTGAGCAATTGACCACCCTGCGATCGCAGCTATCGACGGGACTGGTAGCCACAGTCACCCCTGACAGCGATGGTAAAGTTGGGTCTTGGCAGCCCAACACAATTTCGGAGATCAACACGCACTATGGCGGGAAAAGGGTTCGGCTTCAGCCTCGGCAAAATGAAAGAGCTTGCTGATGCCTTCAAAAAAGCGCAGCAAGTGCAAGAAGGCGCCAAGCAGGTTCAAGAAGACCTCAACAACATGGAAATCGAAGGCCAAGCCCAGGGTGGCTTGGTCAAAGTCTGGGTCAGTGGCAACCAAGAGCCTCTACGTGCTGAAATTGCCCCCGAGGCCCTGAATGAAGGGGCAGAAGTGCTGTCTGAACTCGTGGCTGCAGCAATGAAGGATGCCTACCAAAAATCTACTGCTGCCATGAAAGAGAAAATGGAAGCGTTGACTGCTGGCTTGGGTATTCCTGGCCTCTAATTGCTGATTAGTGTGAAAGATAGCGGGGCGATCGTAAGGTCTCCCCGTTTTTGCTGTTTAGGTTGGTTGCGATCGCAGAGGAAGTTTGCAATGACCGTCAAAGTACTGTTCGTCTGTCTGGGCAACATCTGCCGTTCGCCCTCGGCAGAAAACATCATGAATCACTTGCTCGCTGAAGCAGGACTCGATCGCGCCGTGCGCTGCGATTCTGCTGGGACTGCCAGCTATCACGTCGGCAATCCACCCGATCGCCGCATGACGGCTGCTGCCCGCGAACAAGGCATCACCATGCAGGGCAAAGCCCGCCAGTTTCATCGCACGGATTTTGAGCAGTTCGACCTGATTCTGGCGATGGACGACGAAAACTACGAGGATATTGTGGCCCTCGATCGCGCCGGTGAGTATCGCCACAAGGTGCGGCGCATGTGCGAGTTCTGCCGCGAGTTTCGCGATCGCGAAGTGCCCGATCCCTACTACGGTGGTCCCGAAGGATTTCGTTATGTGATCAATCTGCTGCTCGATGCCTGTGGCGGACTGCTTGAGCACTTACAACAAGAGGGACTGATTAAAACTCACCGCTAATGATTTCCTCTATTGATGCGCAATCTCTCCTCGATTTCTGGTTTGGCAAGCCTACTGACCCGGAGTATGGTCTACCGCGATCGCCGTGGTTCCAGAAGTCAGAGACATTTGATGCCGAGATGCGCGATCGCTTCTTGGGCCTTTACGAGCAAGTCTGCGCTAAGGGAGTTGATCTGGAGGCGATCGCTACGCCCCAGCAGGCACTGGCATTGCTACTGTTGTTCGATCAAGTACCGCGCAACTGTTTCCGCGATCGCCCCGAAGCCTTTGCCACCGATCCCTTGGCTCTAGCGATCGCCAATCACTGCCTAGTCCAAGGCTGGGATCAGCAACTGCTGCCAGTGCAGCGTTGGTTTGTCTACCTGCCCTTGGAACACAGCGAAAATCTTGCTGACCAAGATCGGGCGGTTGCTTTGTTTGAAGCGCTAGGGGATGACCCGATCCATACAGGTGCGATCGCCTATGCCCATCAGCACCACGAGATCATTGCGCGGTTTGGCCGCTTCCCTCACCGAAACGAGATTCTTGGGCGATCTTCCACACCAGAAGAACTCGCTTTCCTACAACAGCCGGGCTCGCGCTTCTAATCTCAGCTGTGTTAGTCCCAGCAACCCATGTCCACAGCGACTAAAATCTAGCCACAATGCTTGATAGCGATCGGCGCGAGGGCTTGCTGCCGCCCCTGCGAGTTCTCCTCACTCTCTTACTGGCCATCGGAGTCATCTTTCGTAGCTATGAGCCACAAGACATCACCCTCCCTTGGACCGGACTCTCGCTCCCCTTCATCCCCGACAGCCGTGCCGAACTCTTCGACGCCGCCTACAACTGCTTCTGGATCGCGACCTTGGTGGCGATCGCTCTTGTCCTTCTTGAATGGGACGGCCAGCGAATTGGACGAAATCGACGCGCTGAAAGCCGAAACCGAGATGCTGCAAGAGAACAACAAGAAGCTCGCCGAGCTCGAATCCAAGCTCAAGTCCTTGTGGCGATCGGACAGCAGCAACTCAACGACAGCGCCGAATCCCGACAACGGCTAGCTGACGCGATCGCTCTGCTTCAGGAGTACGGCGATCTGTTATGACAATCTCGTTTTCGCTGAGGCAGTAGCTCACTGACTGTTCATGAGCGCTGAAGCTCGCGCTTTGCCCGACAGTGGCAAGAAAGTCGATCCCTTTTGATGCAATACCGTGAGTTATCCGCCAGTGAATGGCCTTGGCCGTTATTACTAGAGGCGGATCCTAGCCGAGAGCAAATCGAGCGCTACATTCATGATTCGACGGTACTCGGGATGTTCAACGAGCAGACGGTCATCGGTGTGATCGTCCTGCAAGCGCAGTCCCCACAAGTCTTTGAGGTGATGAATCTGGCGGTTGAACCCGACTATCGCGGCCAAGGGATTGGTAAGGCACTGATGGTCGCAGCGATCGCGCGAGCACAAGCTGAGGGAGGACGACGACTGATTGTCGCCACAGGGAACTCTAGTCTCGATCCCTTGGCATTTTATCAGAAGCTAGGGTTCAGCCTCGAAGCCTGTGAGCCGGACTACTTTGTCCGCACTTATCCGACTCCCATCTTTGAAAATGGCCTGCAATGCCGCGATCGCCTTTGGCTAGGCCTCTCCCTAGAGTCAGATGGCAAGCGTCCGCTTTGAGATCAGCCGTTTTTTAGCAGTGCACTCGCAGCCTAGACAGGGCGAACACTCACTCTCATTCAGCACCACTGCGATAGGCCAGCCAGAATCCTAAGCGGTCAGGCGATAGTAGTAATGGCTTTTGCTGGAAACTGGACGGATGAAATCACGCGCTGCGATCGCTTGGGCTGCAGGTCAACCGCTGACGATCGAGGAAGTTGATGTTCAGGCTCCACAAGCCGGCGAAGTCATGGTCAAGCTGGTGGCGACGGGTGTTTGCCACACTGATGCCTTTACTCTGAGTGGCGCCGATCCCGAGGGAATTTTTCCCTGTATTCTCGGCCACGAAGGGGCAGGGATCGTCGTTGAAGTCGGTGAGGGTGTGACTTCTGTCGCCGTTGGGGATCACGTTATTCCGCTCTACACGCCAGAATGCGGCGAATGTAAGTTCTGTAAATCCGGCAAGACCAATCTTTGCCAAGCGATTCGCGCTACCCAAGGCAAAGGCCTAATGCCAGACGGCACCAGCCGTTTTAGTCTCAACGGCCAGCCGATCTATCACTTCATGGGCACGTCAACCTTCTCGGAGTACACCGTGCTGCCGGAGATTGCGATCGCCAAAATCAATCCAGCCGCCGCACTGGATAAGGTCTGTTTGCTGGGCTGCGGCATCACCACCGGCATCGGTGCGGTTCTGAACACCGCTAAAGTCGAGCCGGGTTCGACTGTTGCGGTCTTTGGTCTGGGCGGCGTCGGCCTCAGCGTCATTCAAGGGGCAGTGCTAGCGAAAGCGAGTCGGATTCTGGCGATCGATATCAACCCCGATAAAGCGGAGTTCGCCAAACAGTTAGGCGCGACCGATTTCATCAATCCCAAGGACTACGATCGCCCGATCCAAGAAGTAATTGTTGAGTTGACCGATGGCGGCGTCGATTACAGCTTTGAAGCGATCGGCAATGTCAACACGATGCGCGCTGCGCTGGAAAGCTGCCACAAGGGCTGGGGCGAATCGACGATCATCGGTGTGGCCGGAGCCGGTCAAGAAATTTCAACGCGACCGTTCCAACTGGTAACTGGACGGGTTTGGCGCGGGAGTGCTTTTGGTGGCGTTAAGGGTCGTAGCCAACTGCCGGGTTATGTTGAGCAGTATCTTAACGGCCAAATCAAGGTCGATGAGTTCGTCACCGAGACGCGCCCACTCGAGGAAATTAACGAAGCCTTCGAGGATATGCACGCAGGCAAAGTGATTCGCACCGTCATCACCTTTTAATCGCCATGGAACTGCTTTCTTCACACCGCAGCTTTGGCGGCTGGCAGCAGCGCTACGGCTTTAAGTCCACTTCACTGAATAGTGAGACAACCCTCTCGGTTTATCTACCGCCACAAGCTGATCGAGGTTCTGTGCCGCTGCTCTATTGGCTCTCAGGGCTGACCTGTACAGACGAAAATTTCGTCACCAAAGCGGGGGCGCAGCGTGCTGCTGCGGAATTGGGATTGGCGATCGCTGCTCCCGATACGAGTCCCCGCGGGGCAGCTGTTGCGGATGATGCCGGCTGGGATCTCGGTCAAGGTGCAGGCTTTTACGTTGATGCGACGCAGGATCCTTGGCGATCGCACTACCAAATGGCGACCTACGTTCGGGATGAGTTGCCGGCATTACTGGCAGCACACTTTCCAGCGATCGACTGCGATCGCGCGGGGATTTCCGGTCATTCGATGGGCGGTCACGGCGCATTGACTTTAGCGCTGAACAACCCCGATCGCTATCGCTCAGCTTCGGCCTTTGCCCCGATCGCCGCACCCAGCCAATGTCCTTGGGGTGAGAAAGCCCTGACCGCTTACCTCGGAAGCGATCGCAGCGCGTGGCTGACCTACGATGCCTGCGAATGTTTGAAGACCAGCGCTTGGGATCGACCGATCTTGGTGGATCAAGGTGAAGCCGATGAGTTTCTTGCCGGTCAACTGTTGCCGCAGCAGCTAGAACAGGCAGCGCAAGCAGCAGGAAAAGCACTGACCCTGCGCTACCAGCCGGACTACAACCACAGCTACTTTTTCATCGCCAGCTTCATTGATGATCACCTGCGCTTCCACGCTGAGCAGCTAGGGAGCTGAGTCTTGTCCTTCGACTGTGAGCCTTGGGACTGCCACTAGTGAAGGGATGGCAAAACTCGCAATGCAAAAGCTTTCCCAACAGCAGAGGTCTTTTTAGCGGATGTTTCTGGTGACTGGTCAATAGTATCGGCTGCAGTCATGAGGAACAAATAAGTGGGGAGATTTCCTGCCAAAGCTCCGATCGCTTGCAACTGGTGAATGGAAGACTGAACAGTTGTAATCACATCTTCAAGACTTGCTGGAGAGGCGTTTTCCTTGAGCCAGCGATGAACAGTATTTAGCAGCCCTTGAACAAGCATTGTTTGATTTGCACTGATTAGCCCATTGATGACGCATAGAAGATTATCAATGACAGCAGTCTCATAATCGGCCATCAATAAACCGTTGACTGCATCCAGCAAGGAAGGAGTGAGCGAGCTATGACCCTTGAGGGCTGCAGTGAGGCTTGCAAGATCAAGAGAGTCACTGATCTGGAGTAAATCACTCAAATTCTGAAGCGCGATATTTCCAGTATCGGCAAGCTCTGGTGAGAGGCTACCCTGACCTGAGCGATCGCTTTTCACAACATATAGCGAGTTCATCCTGAGACTCTCCCAAACCACAAAAATCAGTTGTCCAAGAGAGATACGTTCAGTGTCGCTGAGCGGATGCATCTGATCGGAAAATTTTAGTGGTGCGGCATAAGTCGAGTGCTGGAACTTTTAAATTCTGAATTAAAACCAATGAAATACAAGGTTTTAGACAGCTATCTTGTACTTAGATGCAACTGGTTTCTTGTCCCACATCCTGCTGGATAATCGGCAGATATACAGAATCGGGGAGATGGCATTGCCACCTCCCCGATCGCGTAAAGCTTGTGTGTTGAGTCTTAGCGGAAGCCGACTGCTGCTTGCCACACGAAGGCGAGCAAGAGGAAGAACACCGGAATCACAGGCAGTACGTCTACCAAGGGATCGAAGATTTGGTAGGCTTCCGGCAATTTCGCCAAGAGCAATGCAGCTTCCATCGTTGAACTCCCTTCTCTGAACGCAAGACTCGACTCAGTTGTTCTGAATGCTATCACGGCGATACGGGCACTGCGGATGGCTGTAACCAATGGCCAAACTCTTCGACGAAGCGATCGCTCAAGATAGCCTCGCGAATCCGAGTCGTGAAGCGCACCAGCTCGGTGATGTTGTGAATCGAGAGCAAGGTATAGCCCAGAATTTCCCGCGATCGAATCAGGTGGTTGAGGTAAGCGCGGCTGAAGTTTTGGCAGCAGTAGCAGTTACAGTCTTCATCCAGCGGCTGGAAATCTTCGCGGAACTGTGCATTTTTCAGGTTCCAGCGATCGCCCTTGACTAAGGCAGCACCATGCCGCGCCAAACGAGTTGGGATCACGCAGTCAAACAGGTCAATCCCAGCGGCGATCGCCTGCACCATTTCGCGGTACGTCCCCACACCCATCAAGTAGCGAGGTTTATGGGCGGGCAAGAGCGGTGCTGTCGCTTCCACAATGCGGTGAATTTCTTCTGAGGGTTCGCCGACACTGACACCACCGATCGCATAGCCCGGTAGGTCAAGCTGAACGAGATCCCGGGCCGCCTGCTGGCGTAAATCCAGATAGACGCCGCCTTGAACAATGCCGAATAGGGCTTGATCCTGGGGTCTTTCATGAGCGTTGATACAGCGCTCCAGCCAGCGATAGGTCCGTGCCACCGCCGCTTCGACGTCCTTGCGCTCAGCTGGATAGGGCGGGCATTCATCGAAGGCCATGATCACATCGGCCCCCAGTGCATTTTGAATGCGAATCGATCGCTCGGGGGTGAACTCAATCACCGCGCCATCCCGGGGCGATCGAAAGGTGACGCCGCGCTCTTCAATCTTGCGCAGTTCACTCAGGCTGAAGACCTGAAAGCCACCGGAATCAGTCAGCATTGGCCCCGACCAATTCATGAAGCGGTGCAGACCGCCCGCTTTGGCCACAATCTCTTCGCCTGGTTGCAAATGCAGGTGGTAGGTGTTGGACAGCACCATCTGAGCGCCGGTATCGCGCAGTTGGGCAGGCGTTACAGTTTTGACCGTAGCCAACGTCCCCACCGGCATAAAGCGCGGGGTTTCAACAATCCCGTGGGGCGTGTGAAAGCTGCAAGCTCGGCCCCGTGTTTGGCTGCACTGTCGATCGATTTGGAACTGAAACGCTGTCAATGAAGCCACCGCGCACTGCCGATCCATGCTATCGCCGTAGCTGGCGCTTCCCGACATGATCCGGCAACTCTGGACTGAGCTGAATGCCGCCATTCTCTTTTACACGGTGCTGCCGTTACCCCAACGCTGGCCGACGCAGTTTGCGGGCATGAGCCGCTGGGCACCGATCGTTGGACTCATTCTGGGGCTGATTCTGGCGGTGAGCGATCGCCTCTTGGCAGTTGGTCAATTTCCACTACCGCTCCGCAGCTTGCTGATTGTTTTGCTGGCGATCGCCTTGACTGGCGGATTGCATCTGGATGGGGCGATGGATACAGCGGATGGGTTGGCGGTTCCCAATCCCGATCGCCGTTTGGAGGTGATGAGCGATAGTCACACGGGTGCCTTTGGCGCGATCGCTGCGATCGCCATCATCAGCCTGAAAACGATTGCGCTTTGCTACCTTCCTGCCCCGCGATCGCTGTTGATTTTGCTGATTCCAGTCTGGGGGCGCTGGGCGCAAGTGCTGGCGATCGTCCGTTATCCCTACCTCAAAGCCGAGGGCAAGGGGGCAATCCATAAACAGACGGGACGCGGCGCGATCGATCTCTTGCCAGGGGCGATCGCCTTAGTGCTGGGAATTGGCGCGATCGCTCGATTCCACTCCCTGACAGTTGCGCTTCAACTCCTCGCGATCGGGCTCCTCTGGGCTTGGGCAACCGGCGCTTGGTTGCAGAAAAAACTAGGGGGACAAACCGGCGACACCTACGGTGCAATCGTGGAATGGACAGAAGCCTTGATCTGGGTTAGCTTCACGATCGGGCAGGTTTAGTCCAAACCGGCACGGTGAAGACGAAGGCTACACCCGTTTTGGGTAAGTCTGGCTGGTAAGCCGCTGCAGGGCTGTAGCAGCGTAAATCACCGCCGACAGACTGGCTGAGGTCACGAGCGATCGCTAAACCCAAGCCGCTGCCGGGAATTTCGCCCTTCCCTTGGACACCACGAAAATTGCGCTCGAATAGGTGCGGTAAGTCTTCTGCTGGGATCTGAGGACCGTCATCCCAAACGCAGAAGGCGATCGCAGCGGTATCCAAAGCCACCCAACTTAAACCGATGCAGCCCGACACTGGTGTGTATTTGCAGGCGTTTTCTAGCAAATTCCCCAGAATTTCCTGCAGGGTGCTGGCGGGTGCCAAGACGGGAGGCAGCGGTCGCCAATCTTGCACTTCAAAGGCCAGCCCTTTCTCCTGGGCGATCGCGACGGTTCGCTCAATTAACAGCGGCAAATAATCATCAACTTCTGTCGGAATCTGCGGCGAAGCCGAGTTTAACAACAGTGGATTCGCACTGGGTAAAGCCGCGGTCGGAGCGGACTGGGAAGGTGAGTTGAGCAAGTTGAGGAGATCAGCTAGGCGATCGCTCTCTCGCAGCAAGCTCGCTGCTAACTGACGATTGCGTTCCTCGGGTTGCATACGGCGCAACAACAATTTGGCAAAGGTGCGCAGCGCCGTCAGCGGATTTTTGATCTGGTGTAGTAGAACCTCGAGCCGATCTTGCTCTTGAAGCTGCCAGTAATCGCGGTGCTGCAGTTGTTGTTGCAACAGCTGATTTTGTTGATCGAGCGATCGCCCCAGGGCCAAGGTGTCCGCAATTTGCTCCAGTTGTAGGGCTTCAGGTTCCGTCCAGTCGCGATCGTCACGACGGGTCACCAACAAGCCCAAAACTTGGTCGCCCTGCCGCAGCGGAATCCAGCGCTGATAAGACAGCTCGCCCATTTCTGAAGAGCGCATGAACTGCTCAATCGGCAGGGCCAATTTCGGGGCCGGCACGGATACAGCACTGTCACGAACTGGCGCCAAGGTGGATTGCGCGTAACCGGATAGAGGGCAATCGGCACTAGCATGGTTGCCGAGTCCTGCGCTTGGGGATCGACGAGGTAAACAGCACTGAGACTGGCCCCCAGCGCTTGGCTCAACAATTCGAGTTGCGCTTGGCAAATCTGCGAAAACTCGACCCCGGTCGTCATCCACGATCCCCATCAATCTGAGACGGAGCTCTGCCAAGCCTAACGCGAGCCTTTGCCCACAGCCTAGCGAGATCAAGGATAGGGGGACTGCTTAAAGAGGTGAGCGATCGCACCAAACTTAAAAAGTCATAAGGAAACTGATACGGACTGTAACGTCCGGCTTGTGCGACCCCAGCACTATCTATATGATGGAAGTTAATTTTGTATTGACAATTACAGAGCGTTCAGTTCTTTTTGGGCTGCTTGAAGCTCTGGGTAACGTGCAAGATCGGCCGAACCGAGGGGGTAAAGTCGTGGCGAGAAGACGGAAACGGAAAAGTCGGCGGCGTCTAGAAGGACGGAAAATTCTCGACTTGGTGCCTCAATATAGCATCGACAGTGGCGATGACAAGCCTGTGACGGCTGCTCGCAACTTCATCCATTCCGAGAAAATTGCACCGCCGGCTCTGCTGTTGGTCAAGCGCAACGAACACACGACCGATCGCTACTTCTGGGCCGAAAAAGGCCTATTCGGCGCTCAGTACGTTGAAGAGAATCACTTCTTGTTCCCCAGTCTGCGTGCCCTCCTAGAAGAGGAAGAAGAGTACGAAGACGAAGAAGAACCGATGTTGGCGACCTGCTAGGTCGGCGATCGGGCTCACTCACTCCGTTGTAGTTTGTGTTGAAAAGCGTAGCGATCGCTCAAGATCCCTACGCTTTTTGCTGGATGCTCTCTCGGGAATTCAGTCGCTGGCCACCGCAGTGTGGGGTGGCAGTTGCTGATTCAAAAAGTCGCGCAGTGCGGCGATCGCAGGGCGATCGATCCAGTGACCGCTCTGTGTTGGGAGGAGCTGACTTTGGCAACCAGCCGCTTGGAGCCGTTGGTGAATCTCTTCACCCGCTGCGAAGGGAACGACCGGATCGATCGTCCCATGGGTAACGATCGCGGTTGGTGTTAGGGCCTTAGGCCATTCGAGCGACGGATGCCAATAGCCGCTGCAGATCATCAAGCCTTTGACGGGCAGCAGAGCGCCCATTTCCAAAGTCATGGCAGCTCCTTGCGAAAAGCCCAATAGCAGTGTGCTCGATAGCGGTTGTTGGGTTTGCGCGGGTAACGCCAGCAACCAAGCTTTTAGTGCAGCGATCGCTTCGGACAAGCCTGGCCAATCGGTCTGGTAGAGGTCGTACCACATGCGACCGGCTTCTGTGCCTGGGCAAGTCAGCGGCGCTTCGACGGACCAGAGGTCCAGATCTGGTCGCGCAAACTCGGCATCGAGTCCGAGGAGATCCTCTGCATTCGCCCCAAAGCCATGGAGCAGCACCACTTGTCCGGCAGCAGGAGCGATCGCCGGGCGATGGCGAGCAGTCAGCATTATGGTCATCCCAAGGCTTCCAGTCAGGTGACGCTATTCTCGCAAGCCTGACCCGGAGCTGCCGTTTTCCGCAAAAGAAGAGCCTCTAGCGATTGCTAGAGGCCGAAAAACAGCTTCTCCTGCTTTCGGGTTGGTGGAGAAGTCTGAGCTGTTTGCAGTCTGGCTGAGGAGTCCTTAGAAGATCCAGAGTCTTCAATGAAATGTGAGCTTTGCAAAAGCAGGGACTTTCTTGCCCATGAAGGAATGCTCAGAGTGCGATCGCTGCGCCTCAATCCTCAGCCTTAGAACTTTTCAAGCGACTCGCCAACCCCAAGAGCCGCCAAGCAATCGCGGCCTGCGTCACAATGGCGGGTAGTTGAACCTTCCGAGATGGCATGGCTACAGAGACTTTGGCCCTGACGCCCGAAAACGTAGAAACCGTCCTGGACGAGCTGCGCCCCTACCTCATTGCCGATGGCGGCAACGTCGAACTGGTTGAGTTGGATGGCCCAATCGTCAAGCTGCGCCTCAATGGTGCCTGCGGCTCCTGCCCCAGCTCGACCATGACCCTGCGCATGGGCATTGAACGCAAGCTGCGGGAATCGATTCCTGAAATTTCTGAAGTCGAACAGGTCTTCTAAAAACGCCTGCATTTAGTTGAGCACCGCCACGCCAGTATGCTGAGTGAGGCGCAACTTTGTCTGCGCTAGCTGCATTCCTGCTGAACCGGTGCTCGACCTTCGTTTGCTGCGTGAAAATCCTGAGGCGACCCAAGCGCGCCTCGATCGCCGCCACTCTAGCTACGATATCCAGCCTCTGCTGAGCCTCGATCAACAGGTGCGGCAGTGGGAGCAAGAGCGAACCCAGCTCCAAGCCCGCAGCAATGAGATTGGGCGGAGTGTTGGCCAAAAAATGCGCGAAGGGGCTGACCCGCAAAGTGAAGAAATTGCAGCGCTCCGGGAAGAGGGGAACCAGCTCAAGCAACAGATTGCTGACCTCGAACAGCAAGAGCGTCAGGTCCGCAGCGAGCTCGACACCTACCTATTAACCCTGCCGAATCTGCCCGACGAGACGGTCCCCCTCGGCAGTAGTGAGGACGAGAACCGCGAGATCCACCGCTGGGGCGACGACCGCATTCGTGAGGGTGAATTTGCGCCGCACTGGGAAATTGGCGAGCGACTGGGACTATTTGATTTCGAGCGTTCGACGCGCATTGCCCAGAGTCGCTTTGTAACGCTACTGGGTGCGGGCGCGGCTTTGGAGCGAGCTTTGATCGCTTTCATGCTCGATCGCCAAACGGCCGCAGGCTACACCGAGGTGGCGCCTCCCTACCTGATCAACAGTGCCTCATTGACCGCTTCGGGTCAGCTGCCCAAATTTTCTGAAGAAAGTTTCCGCTGCGATCGCGACGACCTCTGGCTGACCCCGACAGCAGAAGTGCCGCTGACCAGTCTCTATCGCGATGAAATTCTCAGCGCTGACCAACTGCCACTGCGCTACTGCGCCTACACCCCTTGCTTCCGGCGCGAAGCAGGTAGCTATGGCCGCGACACACGGGGATTGATTCGACTCCACCAGTTCAACAAAGTTGAGCTCTATCAGTTCGTCCATCCTGACCATTCCGAAGCAGCTCATCAGCAACTCCTTGCCAATGCTGAAGCGATTCTGCAGGCTTTGGAACTGCCCTATCGCACGATCGAACTCTGTACCGGCGATTTGGGCTTTTCAGCTCAGAAAACCTACGACATTGAAGTCTGGCTACCCTCAGCAGGGCGCTACCGCGAAATTTCTAGCTGCTCCAACTGCGGTGATTTCCAAGCGCGGCGCGCCAACATCCGCTTCAAAGAAGCAGGTCAAAAAGGGACGCGCTTTGTCCACACGCTGAATGGCTCGGGTCTTGCTGTGGGTCGGACCATGGCAGCAGTTCTAGAAAACTACCAGCAGCCAGACGGCAGTGTACGCGTGCCCGAAGCCCTACAGCCCTACCTCCGCCAGACCGTGATTGGCCAGCCTTAAAGCGCCGGTGTCAGAATAGAGCCATTGACCCTCCTAAGGATTGCGCATGTCAGTTCTGGCTGCGATCGCTGTCTTAGCGTTGCTGATTGTGGTGCATGAAGCCGGTCACTTTTTGGCAGCACGCTGGCAAGGGATTTACGCCAACCGCTTTTCGATTGGCTTTGGGCCTGTGCTACTGCGCTACCAAGGGAAAGAAACAGAGTATGCGCTGCGGGCCTTTCCCTTAGGCGGCTACGTCGGCTTCCCTGACGATGACCCCGACAGCACCATCGATCCCCGCGATCCCAATCTGCTGCGCAACCGCCCTGTCCTCGATCGCGCCATTGTGATCAGCGCTGGCGTGATTGCCAACCTCATCTTTGCCTTCGTGATTTTGGTCACCCAAGTTTCGATCGTTGGGATCCCCCAATCGCTGCAGCCCCAGCCGGGCATCATCGTGCCCCATGTCATGGGGGAGAAAACCCCTGCGGCGATCGCGGGCTTGCAAGCGGGTGACATCATCACGGCCCAGGCCGGTCAAACCCTGGGTAGTGGCGAGCAAACGGTGAAGTCGTTTATTCAAACGATCAAAACTAGCGCCGGCCAGACGATTCCAATCACCGTGCAGCGGAATGGCAGCAACCTGCAACTTTCCCTGACGCCGGAGACAGGGGCCGATGGCCAAGGCCGGATTGGCGTGCAACTCGCACCCAATGGCCAAATCAACTACCGACGACCGAAAGGCCCAGGTGAAGTGCTGCGGTTGGCCTCCCAGCAGTTTGAGGAGATCTTTCGACGCACCGTGCAAGGCTTTGGTCAGCTGGTGACCAACTTCCAAGAGACGGCAGGCCAAGTTTCAGGCCCTGTCAAAATCGTCGAATGGGGTGCCAATATCGCAGCGAGTGACTCGGGCAACCTCTTCTTCTTTGCTGCTTTGATCAGCGTTAACCTCGCTGTGATCAACATCCTGCCGCTGCCAGCCCTCGACGGCGGTCAACTCTTCTTCCTGGCGATCGAAGCCCTCCAGGGTCGGCCTCTACCTCGCAAATTGCAGGAAGGCGTAATGCAGACGGGCCTGATGCTGCTCTTGGGTTTGGGTATTGTGCTGATTGTGCGCGACACCACCCAACTGGCTTGGGTTCAGCAATTTCTCCAACAGTGACGACACCTCGCTTGTCTAAAAAGCAGCGGGCACTGGCAGTTTTGGCTGAGCTCAAGCAGCTCTATCCCGAAGCACCCTGCTCGCTGGACTATGAAACGCCCCTACAACTGCTGGTGGCGACGATTTTGTCAGCGCAATGCACCGATGCCAGGGTCAACTTGGTGACGCCGGCGCTGTTTGCGCGCTTTCCTGATGCTCCTGCTTTTGCAGCGGCGGATGTGGGTGAGATTGAAGAGCTGATCCGCTCCACGGGGTTTTATCGCAACAAGGCGAAGAACATTCATGCCGCTAGTCGCCGCATTGTCGAGGTCTACGGGGGCGAAGTCCCGCAATCGATGCCAGAGTTGCTGACTCTGGCGGGGGTTGCCCGCAAGACCGCCAACGTTGTCCTAGCCCATGCCTTCGGGATTAATGCTGGTGTCACGGTGGATACCCACGTCAAACGGCTGGCGAATCGCCTCGGCTTCACCACTCACACAGATCCCATCAAGATTGAGCAGGATCTCATGAAACTGCTGCCCCAGCCCGACTGGGAAAACTGGTCAATTCGGTTGGTCTACCATGGCCGCGCCGTTTGCGATGCCCGTAAACCTGCTTGCGATCGCTGCAGTTTGGCTGACCATTGCAGCACCTTTCGCCGGACAGCCCGAAAGGCCTCTGGTATTATGGAGAATGCTGTCTAAATTCCAAAGCATCTCTTCAAGGCAAGCTAATGGCGAAAAAAGCGATGGTCGAGCGCGACCGCAAGCGCAAAAAACTAGTTGAAAAGTACGCTGCCAAGCGTGAAGCGCTCAAAGAGCAGTTTGCGGCCGCAACCAGCCAATCGGAACGGCTGGAGCTGCATCGCAAGCTTCAACAACTGCCCCGCAACAGTGCTCCTAACCGTGTGCGCAACCGTTGCTGGGTGACCGGTCGCCCCCGGGGCTACTACCGTGACTTTGGTCTCTGCCGTAACGTGCTGCGGGAGATGGCGCACCAAGGTCTGCTGCCGGGCGTGGTTAAGTCGAGCTGGTAAGTCAGCCGCGATCGCCTCATTCAAGTTTTAAAGTCAAAGGGGAGTCCAATGGGCTCCCTTTTATTTTGGAGGCCTGCGGGATGACTGAGCGGCGATCGCCATTGCCTCGATCGTGGACGAGTTGGGGCGTGGGTCTCTTGCTGCTGCTCTATCTCGGGGCCTTGGGCGCAGACTGCTTAGCCCCTTACAACCCCTACAGTTCGCAAGCCGACGCAGCCCTATTGCCACCCAGCCAAATCTTCTGGCGCAATCGCCAAGGCCAATGGCTTGGCCCCCATGTCTACCCAGTGCGCCAGGGCCCCATCGATCTGGAGACTGGTCAGCGGGAAGTGATCACTGACTGGAATGCCCCATCGCCTCTCCGCATCTGGGTGGTTGGCGATCCGTACCGAGTGCTGAGTTGGAAGGGCGATCGCCATCTCCTCGGCACCACAGGACCCGGCAAACTGCATCTGCTGGGAACCGACGATCAGGGGCGCGATCAGTTCAGTCGCTTGCTCTACGGCAGCCGCATTAGTTTGAGTGTGGGCCTAGTCGGTGTGATTCTGACCTTCCCGCTCGGCATCTTGGTGGGCGGCATCGCCGGCTACTGGGGCGGCTGGGTCGACGCACTGATCATGAGGCTGGTAGAAGTGCTGATGACCATCCCCAGCTTGTATTTACTGGTCGCGCTGGCCGCTGTCCTACCACCGGGGTTGAGTAGCGCCGAGCGGTTTTTGCTGATTGTAGCGATTACCTCGCTGATCAATTGGGCAGGATTGGCACGGGTCATTCGGGGGCAGGTGCTGTCACTGCGGGAACGGGAGTATGTCCAAGCCTCGCAGGTGATGGGGGCTAGTCGACTCTACCTGCTCATCCGCCACATCCTGCCCCAGACCCTGACCTACGTGATCATTGCCGCGACGCTGGCGGTGCCGAGCTTCATTGTTGCGGAATCGGTCTTGAGCCTCGTGGGCTTGGGCATCCAACAACCAGATCCCTCCTGGGGCAACATGCTGTCCTTGGCGACCAATGCCTCGATGTTGTTGTTGAATCCTTGGCTGATTTGGCCACCTGCTCTGCTGATTGTTGTTGCAGTACTGGCCTTCAACGTGGTGGGTGACGGGTTGCGCGATCGCCTCGACCCACGGCGTTGAGACCAACTGATTCCAGCCGAGGCAATCGCTCTCGAAGCTCAGCCAGAAGACAGCTATCAGACAGTTACAGGACTGGCCTATTCACAAACTAATTGAGACCCATTTTCAAGCCAGTTTCCAGACTGTCACAGACAGAGATTAGACTGAATTCCTTAAATTTTTAGATAATTTACTAATAGCTATGTTCCTGAAATCCCTCTTTCAGAAAGGATTTTTCAGATCGAGCTTTCGTTTCTTGAAGTCAAAAAGACAACTCCAAAACACTGAGGCGATCGCTGGAACATTCATTTCCGCATCGCGTCCAAAAGAGCATTACTGCTGTCATTAATTTCTCCTGCACCCATGAACTTCGCACGGACTTGTGGACTCGCCCTCGCTGCTTGTTTGGCCGGCGGCGCCGTACTCGAAGCGCAGCCCGCTGCAGCAGGGCCCGATAGATGGGATCGCTGTGAACGCCCCGGTCGAGGGAATCGTCGCGCCTGCTTGGAGCAGTTGAATCGCTTCAACCGGTTTGATCAGTTTGATCGCCGAGGGGTGCCCATTCCCGTTGTCGATCGGCGTTTTCTGCGATCGGGTAGCCGCATGAACCTGTTCTTCCCCGGTCGCGATCGCATTATTTTGCGCCGCGGAGAAGTCTTGCCTCTGGAGGGCCGCTTGGCCCGCGACATTTTTGACAATCGGGGTCGCGTTCTCGTGCCCCGCAATAGCCGGATTCTGGGTCAGCTGCGACCCGATGGACGGGGCCTGCGTTTCGTCAGCGATCGCTTGATCTTGCCGAATGGCGGCGTCTATCCGATTCGTGCTCACTCTGGCCTGATTTTCAGTGAGCCTTCCTTCGGTCGTCCCGACCTGAGCACAGTCTTGATCACCGGCGCTGCTCGCACCCTGCTGAGCAATTTGCCCGGCTACAACGGCGCCATCGATCGCAGTTTTGACGACGTCTTGCAGCGCGATAACTCCCAAATCATCGTCTTGGATTCCAGCGATCTCGGCTTAGAACTGCTATCTGATCTGACCTTCCGTTAACTCCCATCTATCACTTCTCCCCTTTCTGGAGTCACTCTCATGTCTCAAACCCTCAAAGCGGGCCTCGCCTCGCTTCTCTTCATCGGCAGCAGCAGTAGCGCCCTCACCCTGACCTTTAGCCCTGCAGCACTGGCACAGTCGACGCGCTTCAGCGATGTTTCCAGCAGTTACTGGGCTCAACCCTTTGTGGAAGCCTTGGCTAACCGCGGCATCATCACCGGTTTTCCTGACGGTAGTTTCCGCCCCAATGAACCGGTCAGCCGGGCCCAATTCGCCGCCATGCTCGACAAAGCATTTACGACTGGCAGCCAGAGATCGCCCCAAAACTTTAGCGATGTGCCGAGTAACTACTGGGCCCGCAACGCCATCGACTCCGCCTACAGCCGGGGCTTCATGAGTGGGTACACCAGCAACCGCTTTCAGCCCGAGCAAAGCATTCCTCGAGTTCAAGCTTTGGTATCGCTGGGGTCTGGCCTTAACCTGAACCCGCGATCGGACATCAACGGTACCCTCAGCATCTTTGCTGACAACAGCTCGATTCCAGACTATGCCCGCGATCGCGTGGCTGCTGCCACAGAGCGCAACCTCGTGGTCAACTATCCTGACCCGCAGTTCCTCAACCCCAATCGTTCTGCTACCCGTGCGGAAGTCGCAGCTTTCCTCTACCAGTCCCTGGCTAGCAATGGTCAAGTTGCTCAGGTGGACTCGCCCTACATCGTCAGCCAGAACTCGATCCCGGTCATTCCGAGCGCCGGTATAGCCCTTCCTCCTGGCAGCCTGATTCCGGTTCGCTACGACGCCGCTGAGCGCGTCTTGCTGGCTCCAGGCGAAAGCATTCCGCTGACCCTGACGGTTTCGCAGGACCTGACGCGATCGGGCCGGGTGGTCATCCCTCGCGGTAGCCAAATCAACGGCGAACTTCGTCCCGCCAACCTCGGCAACCAAGCTGGAACACAATTTGTCGCCCGCAACTTGGTTCTGCCCAATGGTCAGACCCGACCGCTCAACGCTCGCTCCGAGATCATCACCGACGTGGAGACTGTGCAGCGGGGCGCCAATCTCGGCAACATTTTGACCGGGACAGCTGTTGGGGCAGCAGCAGCAGCGGTGATCAGTGGCTTGACGGGCGATCGCCGCATTGATGTACTGGAAGTCTTGGGCGGCGCTGGTGTAGGTGGCTTGCTGAGCGGCCTGCTGATCAAAAACAACGTTGACCTGTTGGTGGTTGAGCCGAACCGCGACTTGGCTTTGACCCTCGACAGCGAGTTTGCGGCCCGATAGCAACTCACTGCGTTGGACCTGACTCAGTAGCGATCGCTCGTTGACCCGAAGGGGGTCTCCAAAACAAATCGTCCGCCTCCTTTGGAAGCGGACGATTTCGCGGATGGACAGCGCAGTTAAGAACTTATTCCGAGATGCTGCTCAGGGCGTTAGATGCATCCTTGGCAAAGCCAGAGTAGGCTTCCATCCCGTGTTCGCCAATATCCAAGCCTTGTAGCTCTTCTTCAGGCGAAACTCGCAGACCCAGCAGGGCTTTGAGGATATTCCAGATGATGACGCTAGCAACAACTGTCCAGACACCATAGGAAATAATTCCTAGGATCTGAGAGCCCAGTTGACCAAAGCCACCACCGTAGAAGAGACCTTTTTCAAGGTTAAACAGGCCTACTGCCAGCGTGCCCCAAATGCCGCAGACCAAGTGAACCGAGCAAGCACCGACAGGATCGTCAATCTTGAGGTTTTCGAAGGTGTAGACCGAGAAGACGACCAGCACGCCAGCAATCAAGCCGACGATGAAGGAGCCGCCCATACCGAAGCCATCGCAACCTGCGGTGACACCAACCAAGCCAGCCAAGATGCCGTTGATCACCATTGACAAGTCCGGCTTACCTGAGGTCGACCAAGACGTGATCGTGGCAGAGATGCCACCAGCAGCACCACCCAGCGTTGTGGTGACCGCCACATAAGGAACGGCAGTATTGAAGGCCAACACAGAACCGCCGTTGAAGCCGTACCAGCCGATCCAGAGAATCAACGCACCCAAGGTTGCGATCGCGAGGTTGTGACCGGGCAGCGCACCTGGGCGACCGTCCTGGAATTTACCCATCCGTGGGCCGAGGGTGATGGCGCCAATCAGAGCAGCCCAGCCACCAACCGAGTGCACAACAGTCGAGCCAGCAAAGTCGATGAAACCCGCTTTGTTGAGCCAGCCAGAACCGACGTTCCACTGCCACGACCCTGCAATGGGGTAAATGACAGCCGTCAGGATCAAGCTGAAGATGATGAAGTCGACAAACTTAATTCGCTCAGCAACAGAGCCAGACACGATGGTTGCAGCAGTACCAGCAAATGCTGCTTGGAAGAGAAAATCAAGTGAAGAGATGAGACCATCGTTTTTGATCGTCTCAGCCGAGACCGTTGGGTCGAAGAAGAAACCGAGTGGACCACCTTTACCGAAGTAGAGGAAACCATCGACCACCGGGCTTCCGTACATCAGCGAGTAGCCGATGAACCAGTAAGCGGTTGCAGCCAGGGTGAAAACGATGAGGTTTTTCGCCAAGACGTTAACAGCGTTCTTTTGGCGACAAAGGCCAGTCTCAACCATGGCGAAACCGGCGTTCATGAAGATCACCAGCACCGTGGCGACCATCAGCCAGAGGTTGTTGACTAGGAATTGGGCGCTAGGGACAGGATCTGCCGAACCTTGCGCGTTAGCCGCAACACCCCAAAACACTGCGATCGTGGCCGCTAGTGGCACACAGGCCAACCAGAGCTTCGATCCTTGGAAACGATTAATGAGGCGCTTAAAGCCCCCTTGAAAGTCAGGAACAGCAGTGGAGGCCCACGCCCATCCCTTCGGTTTTCGCCCAGCAAACGCAGGCGCTACACCTCGAGGCATTTGGAACAACTCCTTTGACAGCACGTCAATCTAGCAGGGCAAGGACAGTTGATCAGCCTAGGTACCGCTGAGCAGCAAGCTGTTCAGTATCCTTGTGAGATCTCTGTAAGCATTCAGCGAGACTCAAGGTTGTTTTGTAATCGATGTAACAGTTCGCCCCAAGGGTCTCAAATCAAATATTTATAAAAATTATGATTTCCATAGATAAGTCGAGGGGTCTCGAAGCCGAGAACCCCTGATGCTTATGGGTTGTGACGTCAATCCGCCTAGTGATGACCACCAGCATTTTCGAGGTAGGCCTCAACACCGATCGCACTGAGGCGAGTCTGCTTATCTTGCACCATTTGCGCCAATTCTTGGCGATAGGTCTGCACCGCTTGGAGTAGTTCGGGGTTGTGGCTAGCCAGCATTTGCACTGCTAGGAGCCCTGCATTGGTGGCATTACCGATCGCGACGGTTGCTACTGGGATGCCAGCCGGCATTTGCACGATCGAATAGAGCGAGTCCACTCCCTGCAACGTGCGGGTCTGCACAGGTACGCCAATCACCGGCAGGGGAGTTAGGGCAGCCACCATGCCCGGTAAATGGGCCGCACCGCCTGCGCCGGCAATGATCACCTTGAGGCTGCGCTGATGGGCTGTTTGGGCGTACTCCACCATCCGCACCGGAGTACGGTGAGCGGAGACAATTTCGACCTCGTGGGCAATGCCAAACTGCTGGCAGATGGCGATCGCGCCACGCATGGTGGGTAAATCAGAGTCGCTGCCCATGATGATGCCAACGGCAGGCTGGGTGAGCGCAGAGGGTGCAGCAGGAACAGGAGAAGACATGGTCACTGACGTAAGATTGGGGCGATCGGCCTGAGTTGCTGGGTCGGCCGTTACATGCAGACCGATGATGACCGCTGCTCCTACCCTGCTGACGAATATTCGCATTCCGGGCTGTGCAGAGGTTCAGCGTCTCTGGCTTGATGCTGCCGGTATTGTGCAGTCGATTGAGCCGATGTCGCAAACCTTCGATCGCCTGCCGCCTCCCCAACTGCGAATGATTGACCTGCAGGGCGACTGGCTCTCTCTGGGCGGCATTGACCTGCAAATCAATGGGGCACTGGGGCTGGCCTTTCCTGAAGTGCAAGCCAGCGATCGCAATCGCCTCTTAGCCATTTGCCGCCGGCTCTGGGAACAGGGTGTTGATGCTTTTACCCCAACCTTAGTCACCAGCTCGATCGCACAGTTTCGGCAGGCCATTGAGGCAATCGCGGACTTCGTGGCGCAGCCCTTGCCACCCCGCCACGCCAAAATTTTGGGACTCCATCTGGAAGGGCCTTGCCTTGCAGAATCTAAGCGCGGCGCTCACCCACAGGAGCATTTGCAACCGCTGACGGTCGAAGTTCTATCGGAGATCTGTGGCGATCACTTGGCGCAAATTCGGATTGTCACCCTCGCACCGGAGTTGGATCCCACAGGGGAAGCGATCGCTTGGCTGCGTCAGCAGGGTGTGATTGTCAGCTTGGGGCATTCCCAAGCCACAGCAGAGCAGGCCCAAGTCGCTTTTCAGCAGGGCGCAACCATGGTAACCCACGCCTTTAATGCCATGCCGCCCTTGCATCATCGTCAGCCCGGGCTGTTGGGCGCAGCATTGACTACGGACACCGTGTTTGCGGGATTGATTGCGGATGGTCAGCACATCGATCCAATTATGCTGAAATTGTTGCTGCGAGCCGGTGAGGGCGATCGCCGATTGTTTCTGGTCAGCGATGCCTTAGCTCCCTTGGGCTTACCCGACGGTCAGTATCCCTGGGACGAACGACAAATCACAGTCACCGCCGGCACTTGTCGACTCGAAGATGGCACCCTCGCCGGCACCACCCTGCCGCTACTGGCAGGGGTTCAAAATTTGGTGCGCTGGCAGGTCTGTGAACCGGAAACCGCGATCATGCTGGCGACCCTAGCACCTCTGCGGGCCTTGGGGGTGGATTGGTCGGATCCGCGTCTTCTCTATTTGTCCCGTCCCGTCTGTCAGCTGCTGCGCTGGCACCAGTCCGACACGGGAGAACTGACTTGGCAGAGGCTCTGCGAAAACGACGAATTACCGACTCCTACGTCGATCTAGGTCAGTCGGAATATTAGAATCGTCTGCGAAGATGCCGCCCTTGCCATGACAGCCCTCGACGACAAAACTATCGTTCGTGACTATTTCAACGCCACGGGCTTCGATCGCTGGAGCCGGATCTATGGCGATGGCGAGGTCAATTTCGTCCAGAAGAACATCCGCATTGGTCACCAGCGCACCGTCGACACCGTGCTGAGTTGGCTGGAAGCCGATGGCAATCTGAGCGATCGCAGCTTTTGTGATGCCGGCTGCGGTGTCGGCAGCCTCAGCTTACCCCTAGCACAGCGGGGGGCACAGGCCGTTTATGCCAGCGACATCTCCGCCAAGATGGTGGAAGAGGCTCGCGAGCGGGCCAGTCAGATCCCCAATTTGAACAACATTCAGCTCGAAGTTTCGGACCTTGCTTCTCTGAGCGGTCGCTACGACACCGTCATCTGTTTGGATGTGTTGATTCACTATCCAGAATCCGACGCGGCGGCCATGTTGAGCCATCTTTGCAGCTTAGCTGAGCAACGGGTTTTGGTGAGCTTCGCGCCCAAATCCCCTGTCTTGAATGTGCTCAAGCGCATTGGACAGTTCTTCCCGGGGGCCAGCAAAACGACCCGCGCATATCAGCACAGTGAAACCGCGATCGCAGCAGCCTTAGCGGCGAATGGCTTCCAAGTGCAACGTCGGGCCTTCAACAAAGCACCCTTCTATTTCTCACTTCTGCTCGAAGCTGTCCGAACTGCCTAATCAATTGTTGTTCGAGAGGTATCGCAGATTGAAGACTGAACTGGCATTTGCATTAATCAGCTGCAATCACCTCTCAGATTGACTAGACACTCAAGCATACTGAAGGTTTCAAACATCAGTAACAAGCAATAATTTTGAATTTCACAGCAACCTCAGGCGGTAGCATTGCTGCAATTAAATGGCATCTTTCGCCATACCATTCTCTACAGTTTAAGGATGTATTGTTAAATCTTTTTCTTGAGTATCGTGTATCTTCTGCATGGAATCGAATTAACTGATCAGCGATGCAAGCTGCTTCTTCTAAGAAGTAATTTTCTTGGCGTTCTTTCCGTTGTTGCTGCTTGAATATGGAAGGCCGATTATGAGGTGATTTAGGCCAAGAATTAAGTTTTTCCTTCAAGTTTTCTACTTCCCTGAGATGGCAATTAATTTTTTTGTTATCTTGGGCACGAAATAATAGGACTTGAGGATTAGGACAAGCAGTAACGGTTAAATGTGACTGCCCCCCTAAAATAGAGTATCTAGAAGAACTTTTCTTCCCCTGTTCTTTCCTAGAATCGGAGCCCGAGAGAAGAGGTGAACTACGTGGAGTAGGTAAAGTTGATCGTACCGGCAAAGACATCGAGATCAACTGCAGCTTGGCGGTTTTCTGGGGTATCTGCAGCACCACCAAGGAACCATAAAACATCTGCAGAGATACTGTAGTAGTCTTGGGTTCGTTGATAGATATCTGCAGCTTCAATTTTGGCAAGTTGACATTCACCAATAATTCGATAGCCCGTCGAGAAAACGACTGCAACATCTGCAATTCGACCATTCTTTCCAGCTTCTGAAATTGGATGTTCAATTTCAATAAACGCTTCTTGGGCATCAATCATCCCCTTATAAACTTCTTGAAAGTACTTACTGATTTCCAACTTTCCTTGCAAGTGCTCTGGAGATTCCGGATGATGTTCCATTACTGTGGTGCAAGGATGAGTATGAACAAAGTGCAATGAGGTATTTTGTCTCTTTCTGGGAAACATTAATGTTTGACAGAAAGGACAAAAAAGTCTTCCTTTGGGAAAATTTTTTCTGATTTCAAGGACTGACTTAAAATCTGTCGCAAGGACTATGCTACCCTGTTGATCTTTTGCTTTGAAAGGCATGATCAAATCTATTCCTTTATTGATACTTCTCGTTTAGAGAGTCAGTATAGTCTTCTTGTAAATCCTGATCACTAGAAGTTGTTCCATGGCTTTTATCAATCCCCCCTAGTCCAGTCAACGTACCAAGAGTAATAGCCTATTTACGAGTTGGGGTCTGTTTTTGCTAAAGAAACACTGCAAAGTGCAGGATTTCATTGATCTCCTCTTCAGGTATTGTCTGGATCAGCTGATAGAGCTTTTCAGTAGCAGTCATAGATTGCAGCGCATAAGAGATCTATATTCTGAGCAATCTCGACGGATCAAGCGATTGAGCTATCGGCGGCGATGCTTGGGGGGATCGTGGCGATCGTAGAAATCGGGTGGATGGCGGCGTACCCATTTCAGAAAACGCTGGATTTCGGGATGCGATCGCAGGCGATCGGGTGTGTTGTAGAACAGCGCTAGCTCCTGTTCAGTGAACAGGGAATGGATTTTACGGTGACAAATTTGATGGATGTACTGCCATTCCTTGCCACCATGACTTCGAGGCAAAAAGTGATGGCGATCGACAAACCGATCCTTCCAGAGGGGCCGATCGCAGAGCGGACAAGGACCTAAATCTTGAGGCGCTGCGGACATGGAGCGATCGCGGTTTAGCTGTCGTAGGGATTACTGGGTGGGCTGATCGGTTGGACTTGCCGGGCCGCAATCACGACTTGCTTTTTGCCCGCTACAGTCTCCGCTTGCATCACGCCCTGCACCGACAACCATTGATCGACGGGATAGGACTGGCGATCGCCTGCGGGAAGCCGCACAGGAAGTCCCAAGGGATAGGCATCGGCGGCACAACAAGTCAGGGTAAAGCGAGCAACCAAAAGATAGTTACTCGGCAGTTCAGGTGGATGCATGGCAAAGCCAGTCACGTTCACCCGCTGGCCGACATAGGCCGACGGCTCTGGATAGACATTGAGGGTGCGCACCCAGTCGGTAATTGTCCGTTCCTCCGGCCGCTGGCTGCTGCGAAACGCCTGCGGTCGACTGCGGCTATAGCCCGTTAAGTCTGCGAGGTCGCGATCGCGTGCCAGATCATTGGCAAACACCCGCGGCGGAATGATAAAGCCGGCGACCGCCACCAGCAACAGCAGACCAATACTCAGCCGACGGGGCAACAGGGCCGAATGGGACGCCTGCGGGAAAGGGCGCTGGGATTTCAGTTGCCAGCCCCGCGCGATCGCCATCCCCAAAAATGCGATCGCTGTAAACACTGTCAGAGCTTGGTAGGCCGGGTGAATTAAAAGATTGAGGTCGCCCCGCAGCCAATAGAGCAGCAGCAGTCCCCCCCAAGCCGCCAGGCTCAGGCAGTCTAGCCAAGGCAAGAGCGCAACAGAAGTCAGACGCCGAAGAACCATGAAAACCGTGTCAATTCAAGTAAAAGTTGACTGCGAGGCAGAGCAAAAAGGTCATCACCGTCGTAAGTCCAAAGAGATAGATCACTGCCCTCGGGCGAAACACCGTCAGCAGCATACCAATGCCCTTGAGGTCGACCATTGGACCCAGCACGAGAAAGGCTAAAAGCGCACCACTCGTAAAGACGCTTGCGAAAGCAAGGGCAAAAAAAGCATCTACCGTCGAGCAGATCGAAACCACCGTTCCCAGCACCAGCATGGCGATCACCGAAGTGACAGGGCCTTGCCCGAGGCTCAGGATTAACTCGCGGGGTGCAAAGGTCTGAATCAGGGCAGCAACGGCACTCCCCAAAATCAGAACGCCCCCTAGATCACGCAGTTCCTGCAGCGTGTTGTCCAAGGCGAGGCTTAGCTTTGGCCACAAGCCAGCCGGAACCGCTAGTTCACTGACGATCGCACTTTCCAACGCGATCGAGGCCGCAGGCTGACTGCCCTGCCCCAAAAAGAAGGTACCGCGCTGGAGCAAGGCCGGTTGGTCATTAGTGGGACGCGGACAAGTCAACTCCAATAAGTCTGCGGTGCGGCGCTGCAGAATGGGACGCAAATCCTTTTGGGCACTGAACACCCAACCCACCAACGTGGCAATAATCATCGTGAACAAAACCCGCAACACCACAATTTCGGGCTGATCGCGAAAGGCCACCCACGTTGACCAAATCACAATCGGGTTAATCACCGGTGCTGCGAGCAAAAAACCCATCGCGACCGCCGGCGGAGCTCCTTGAAGAATGAGGCGGCGAGTCACAGGGACATTGCCACACTCACAAGCCGGAAAGAGGAATCCGACAAGACTGCCCGCTAAAGCCCCCCCCAAAGGATTCTTAGGCAAAATCCGCAGCAGGGCTTTCTCGTTGGTAAAACAGAGCAGCAAACTTGAGAGAAAGACCCCCAGCAACAAAAACGGTAAAGCCTCTACCAACAAACTCAGGAACAGGGTAAAGGCGTTGTAGAAACGGGTCATCGCAAGCGGGGGGGCAGGCTGCCGCCATTCTATCGGCTCCCCTTGCTTTGCTACGATTTGGGGTGTTTGTTTGGGGCTGTAGCTCAGCTGGATAGAGCAAGCGCCTCCTAAGCGCTAGGCCGCGCGTTCAAATCGCGCCAGTCCCGTTCGATCGGTGCCTGCCGAGGGCGATCGCTAAGCGATCGCCCCAGTCCTTGATCAATGAGACGCCCCCTACTAGGTTAACGAGGGCAGAAACACCGAGAGATCCTCTGAATCCACTGCAGTCCAGCGATGACTCAAGCGATCGCCGTGGAGTGTATTTAAAGGATCCGTGGCGGCATTGTGAATCAGCACTTTCTTGATGAAGGATGCTTCATCCATCACTTTGTTTGTTGCTTGCCGCCAACGTTGGAAGGCGATCTGGGCATACCAAATCCGCCCATCGATCGGAGCCAGTGTCCCAATCGAAAAGCCTTGACGGATCACGGGTCGCAGGCATGGCAAATACTGTTGAATCGCAGCAGTCATGGAAGCGCCCGCCTGCTGCTTGAGGACGTCTAAGTGGACTTGGGGGCTATGCCAAGGCGCGAGGGCAATCAAATCCGTCAGAATTTTGACATGGGCTTGGGCAATCAGCTGCGGATCGGCAAGCGGTCTGATTTTGTAGGTTTTGATCTGGGGATCGTCCCCCTGACGCATCCCATGAATCAGCAAGCAGCCATCGTCACTGGCTTGGAATCGAGCATCCCGCAGCACTTCCAGAAAAGGACGTCGCCCCGTTAGAACCACGATCGCGATCGCGGCATCGTAGGTCAGCTGAATCCTCGGCACCATTGTCATCACTGGGTTCAAGGCCTGCGGATCAGGACTGCTAGCCTCTGTCAGAGGAGGAATGCGCAGTGAAGCCACCGTCTGGCGATGCGATTGCTGGCCTAGGTACTCCTTCAGGGTAGAAACCGCTTTGGCCACCAGAAACTGACAAACAGAGGGCGGCACTGGAATGCGGGGTTGAGGTTCTTCGAGAGGCCCTAGCTCCTGAGTCGGCAGAGAGCTCGCCCGAACAACGTCCCGCGCTGTCCCCAAAGACTGGACATAGGTGGTCAGCCAAGTGCAGGGTTCATCGGTAATGGGAATGCGATTGACATTCGAGTGCGGGGTCAGCTGTTCCCAATAGCTCGAACGATTGAGTTCAGGGCTGCTGGGGAACCAAATCCAGCCTCGGGCCGCTAGTTCCTGTCTGACTTGATTGCGGAGCGTGCTCTGGTAGCGAGTTAGTGTGATGTCATCAACACTGTTGTCAACCCAGCTTTTGACGATGCTTGCGCAGTATTGACAGGCTCGTTTCTTGGCGCCGGCATCGCTTTTATTCCAGTATTCTCCCCAGGCATCACAAATAGTATTGACAATAGTCTTAAACTGATTTTCAAGCTGCTGATCATTCATAGTTCAAGCAATTAAAGTAATCTGAATTCAGAGAATTTGAAATAGAGTATATTCGCTATTAGATGACTTGCAGGCACAGTCAGTACCTATGCAACAAAAATCAATCTCAGTGAGAAGCCGGTCTTATATTTAGCCAACGATCAAAATTTATGTGCTGTGAACAGCTGATTGATCTCTCATCAGCGCCTGCCGCTAGGGCCGTCATCGACTCCACTCAGAACCCTCTGTGCTGATCACCCCGGCTATCACTGCATTCGAGCTTTAGGCCAAGCCATTGGAAGGTCGCCCAAAGTCAACTGTGGCGCTACTTGAATTGGGCTCCATGACTTATCAGCGCCGACAGTCGACATCTCTAGTCAAATGGCTTCGGGGCAGGTGATGCTGCCTCAAGCCAAGTCTAGAAGGGCGTAGCGACCAAACATTGCGGCCGGCACTTGAACTCGCCAAGCCCAGAGCTGATCGCCAAAGGAAAAATGCCACCATTCGTTGGGATGGCGCACAAAGCCAGCAGCAGTCATCACCTGATTCAGTAAGTCGCGGTTTTGATGGGCGACAGGCGATCGCCCTAGGAAGTAGTCGGGATAAGAGCGATCGCTGGGCTCATCGATGGGAGAACCCATATCCAGCAGCTGACCGCTGGCATCGACGATTGTGAGATCAACGGCTGCGCCGGTGCTGTGGGGCGGCGGTTGCTTCGGATCCTCATTCGGTACCGCCCAAAAGGTGTAGACCTGCTCATTCACAACCCCTAAGGTGGATGGATCAACGTCTTCCTCGGTCAAGCCTTGATCCGCAAGCAGTTGCTGGCGTGTGTAGTCGACCATAAATTGCTGCACACTCAGCGGTCGATAGGCATCAAAAATTTGGAGCCGATAGCCAGGCTTGAGCAGGGTCAGCTGGGCTTGAGCCCGCAATAAGCGACCAAGAACCGAGGCACGCAGCCAAAAGGGCGATCGCTCGGCGTAGTTGGCTCCCAGGGCTGAGTAGGGATGAGGGTCGATCAAAGCAAAGCGATCGCCCGGAATCGGCAATAACGGCTCGCGGTTTTCTTCGATCGCAATCTTCAGCCAAGGTTTAGGCGACATGACTTGGCCTCCGCCAGCGTTGCCAGCGCAGCCGCAGCCGCGTCATCACCGACAGCCAAAAGAACCGCCCGAGCCGGCGGCCTAAGCGCTGGAAACGGTAGTCAAACAAAATCGCCATTAGGTCATCGGTGGACAGGGCGCAGCACCAGCGGACGATGCGATCGATTTTGGCATCGGAATCCTGCAGGTATTTCTTCATGCCCAGACGGAGACTGAGTGTCCAGAGGCGATCGAAACGGCGACGAATTTGTTGTTCATAACTGGAGAGATCAGGTACCGTTCCCTGAAGCCAAGCATCGAGGACTTGCGCAGCGCGATCAGCACTTTCCAAGCCATGGCGAATACCCTCACCGCCGAGGAAATTGATCGCCGAAACCGCATCCCCGATCCCCAGAATTGAGGCTTGCACATGGCGATCGCAGCGATCGCCGCTGTAGTCAATGGCGGCACCATGCACATCAACCAGCCGATAGTCTGGGCACTGCACCTGCTCCGTCAGCAGTAGATCAATGTAGTGCCGGAGTGGTTGGTCAGGCTTGAGAAAACGGTGATCGCCATGGAACCAGCAGGCCCCAACCTTAAGCCGGCCCGATTGCATCGGAAAAATCCAGCTATAGCCTTTGGGCAACCAATGATGGCCAAGGTAGAAGTGCAAGGCATCCGCGAAGCGCTGATAGACCGTCTCAGGCACTTCAATCAGGTACTCAATGCCGACACCCCGAAGGTAATCGGGCCGAGGCTCCGCCGCTGTGTAGATCACCTTGCGGGCTGAACCCGTAGCATCAACTACGGCTCGACTCGTGACCCAGCGATCGCTTGAGGTTAGGCGATCGCGGAACCGGATCTGCCAACGACCATCGGTCAGTTGCTGGCGATCGCGATATTGCCAACCCAGCCGCACTGAGCCACCGTGGGTGGTTGTTTCCTCAGCGAGGAACTGGCGCAACGCCGCAAAGTCGAGAACACACCCCAGCGAGCGAGCGCTCTTCCAGGTATGGTCCTCTCGTGTTGTCACTACCCGGAGCTGAGACCAACGACTACCGATAACGCGATCGGGTAGTTGAAAGCGATCGAGGGTTTCAAGAGGGGTGCCACCACTCGAAAAGTCATGATCAGTCCAGGTCTTGAGCTGATCGACCAGCAAGACTGTCCGTCCTGCTTGAGCAAGCCGACGAGCGCATTGCCCACCAGCCGGGCCGGCCCCAACAACGACGACATCAAAGGTCTCAGAAGCCGCAGTCACGATCGCGCTACTCAAGCCGAAGCAGCACCAATCCGTTGACGGCTTCCAAACTTTTCGAGGATGCGATCGGCCATCTGACGCGGCGTCAGGCCCAACTCCTGCTTAGATTCATCAGGGCTGGCATGTTCCACCAAGAGATCGGGAACACCGATCGGCAACACCGGAACCTGCAGATCATGGGCCTGCAAGGACTCCATAATCGCGGAGCCAAAGCCGCCGGGTAGGCAGCCTTCCTCAAAGGTGACGACTTTGCCGATCTGGCGCGCCAGCGGCACAATCAGTTCCTCATCTAAGGGCTTGGCGAAGCGGGCATTGATCACAGTAGCTGAGATGCCGTGCTCATTCAGCAGTTCTGCCGTCTGCAGGGCCGGATAGACCATCGAGCCGTAAGCCAACATCAGCAAATCATCGCCTTGGCGCAGTTGCTCTGCTTTCCCAATCGGGAGCGACTCCCAGCCTTCTTCCGGCAGGGGTACGCCAATACCATTCCCGCGCGGGAAACGCATGGCGATCGGGCCGTCGTATTCAATACCCGTCACTAGCATCCGCTGCAGTTCGGCCTCATCTTTCGGTGCCATCAGCACCATGTTGGGAATCAGCCGCAGGTAAGCAATGTCGTACATGCCTTGGTGTGTCGGGCCATCCGCGCCAACTATCCCCGCGCGATCGAGGCAGAAGAAGACGGGCAGCTTTTGGATACAAACGTCGTGGATGACTTGATCAAAGGCCCGCTGCAGGAAGGTGGAATAGATTGCCACCACCGGACGCATGCCATCGCAGGCCATACCGGCAGCTAGCACCACGGCGTGCTGTTCGGCAATGCCAACATCGATGTATTGCTTCGGCAGCGCCTTCTGGAGAATGTCCAAGCCGGTGCCTGTCGCCATCGCAGCCGTAATCCCGACAATGCGGCGATCGCTCTTGGCCAAGGTCGTCAGGGTTTGGCCAAACACTTTGGAATGGCTAGGCGGCTTCGGTTTTGAAGCTGGTTTAGCCTTCCCTGTCGCCAGATCAAAGGGATTTTGGGCATGATAGCCAACCTGATCTTCTTCAGCGTAGGGATAGCCCTTACCCTTGGTTGTGGCAACGTGGACGAGTACTGGTCCGGTGTGTTTGTGCGCTTCGCGGAAGGTGGCGATCAGTTCTTCAAGGTTGTGACCATCCACTGGCCCCATGTAGGTGAAGCCCAGCTCTTCAAAGACCGCCCCAATCTTGCTGTAGGAGAGGCGCTTCATGCCTTCCTTAACCGGCTCAAAGCCTTGGGTAATGGCGCCGCCGACGAAGGGAATTTGTTGCATCCCCTGGGTCAAACCATCGGTGAGCAACTGCATCGGCTCACTAACCCGAATCTTATTCAGATAGCGAGAGAGCGCACCCACGTTGGGCGAGATCGACATGTCATTGTCGTTGAGCACGACCAACAGCCGTGTTTTGGGCAAGTGACCAGCGTGGTTGATGGCTTCCAAGGCCATGCCACCGGTGAGCGATCCATCACCAATCACAGCGACACATCGGTAGTCTTCGCCCTGGGCATCCCGTGCTAGAGCCATACCGAGGGCAGCAGAAATACTGGTGGAAGCGTGACCGGCACCGAAATGATCGAAGCGGTTTTCCGTGCGCTTCAGGTAGCCCGCAATGCCATCCTTTTGCCGCAAGGTATGGAAGTTGTGATAGCGCCCTGTCAGCAGCTTGTGGGGATAGGCTTGGTGGCCAACGTCCCAAACCACTTTGTCGCGATCGAGATCGAGCGTTTGGTAAAGCGCTAGGGTCAATTCCACCACGCCCAAGCCCGGCCCGAGGTGCCCACCGGTCGCTGCAACCGTCTGCAGGTGCTTCTCACGAATCTGGTGGCCAATTTGCTCAAGCTGAGCAACCGACAACCCGTGGAGCTGGTTGGGATGGGTAATTTCGCTGAGATGCATCAGACGTCCTCCGGTGGCAGCCAAGACGCGCAACCTTCATTCACTGTAGAGGATGGCCTTCCCCAAACGGTCTCCATTGCTGCGATCGCAACAAGTGAATGCTAAAACTTGCGAAGAATCTGCTGCTGGCTGCAGTGAACGTTGTGAGGCCGTTATCCACCATGACCCGCTTGTCTATTCCCTTGGCTGCGATCGCTTTCTCTAGCTTGGCTGGGCTCAGTCTGTCGACCCCTGCCGCCCAAGCAGCGGACTTTGCCGATTGCGCAGCAACCCTGACCGGGTTAGGTCTGGCCGCACCCGTGGCTGCCAATGCTTGTGCCGGTGCCCAGTTTCCGGCTGATCTGTCGAGCTGCACCGATCGCTTGACCAGCAGTTTGAAATTGACGGCTGCCGATAGCTTGGCCGCCTGCCGGAGCGTTCGCAAACCCTTAGCAGTAGCAAGCTGTGCCGAGCGGCTGCAGGCTGCTGGTGACGCCACCCCCGCTTTGATTGCCGATGGTTGCCGGCTGAGCCTAGTGCCCGAGCGCTACGCTAACTGCGTGCTTGGCCTTGGCGATGGCCTCGACTTGACCCGCGACCAGCTGCTGCGGGCTTGCTCTAACAACGGTGATGTCCCCCGTCGCATCTATCCCAACTTCACAACCTTGGGTGAAACCCAGCGGGAAAGCATTCCGGCAGTCTCGCCTGCTCCTCGTCCCTAGCACTTAGGGTTCATCTCCCTCGCCGCTGCTCGTCTCCGCCTACACTCGGGAGAAGAGCAGCGAATTTTTTATGACCAGGCCAGCCTCTGCCGCGATCGCGGTCTACGACACGACCCTGCGCGATGGCGCCCAGCGAGAAGGCTTGTCGCTGTCGCTAGAGGACAAGCTGCGAATTGCCCACTGCCTCGATCGCCTCGGGGTGAAGTTCATTGAGGGCGGCTGGCCCGGCGCCAATCCTAAGGACGTGCAATTCTTCTGGGAATTACAGCAGCGGCCGCTTCAGCAAGCCGAAGTCGTAGCGTTCTGCTCCACCCGTCGTCCCGGTCAAATCGCTGGCGAGGATGAACTGCTTAAAGCCCTCCTTGCTGCGGGCACGACTTGGGTCACGATCTTCGGTAAGTCGTGGGATCTGCATGTTGTCGAAGGGCTGAAAACCAGTCTGGATGAGAATCTGGTGATGATCAGCGACAGCATCGCCTACCTCCGCACCTGCGATCGCCGCGTCATCTACGATGCTGAGCATTGGTTTGATGGCTACTTGGCGAATCCAGATTACGCCTTGCAGACCTTGGCGGCCGCAATTGAAGCGGGAGCCGAGTGGATCGTTCTTTGCGACACCAATGGCGGCTGTTTGCCCCATCAAATCAGCGAGATTGTGGCGGCGGTGCTGGATCGCTTCCCGAGCCTTGCGCCGGATCAAACCGGGCCTCAACTGGGCATCCACACCCACAATGATTCTGAGACTGCTGTAGCCAATGCGATCGCGGCAGTGCAGGCCGGTGCCCGCATGGTGCACGGCACAATCAATGGTTACGGCGAGCGCTGTGGCAATGCCAATCTCTGCTCTGTCATCCCTAACCTGCAGCTCAAGCTTGGCTATGACTGCGTTGAAACCGAACAACTGATGCAGTTGACGGCGACGAGTCGGTTGGTTAGCGAAATCGTCAATCTCGCGCCAGATGATCACGCTGCCTACGTTGGTCAGTCAGCCTTCGCCCACAAGGGCGGCATCCACGTCAGTGCCGTGGAGCGCAACCCGCTGACCTATGAGCACATTCGCCCCGAGCAAGTCGGCAACCTGCGCCGTATCGTCATTTCCGAGCAATCTGGCCTCAGTAATGTCCTTGCCAAAGCCCGCAGTTTTGGGCTGGACTTACAGCGAAACGATCCCGCTTGTCGCGATCTCTTGGCGCGCCTCAAGGAGCTCGAAAGTCAGGGCTACCAATTTGAAGCGGCAGAGGCCAGCTTTGATCTACTGATGCGGGAAGCCACCGGCGATCGCCCTCACTTTTTTGACCTCAAGGATTTCCATGTCCATTGCAGCAAGCAACGGCAGGAGCTAAATGCTTTAGCCACCGTTAAAGTTGCAGTTACCGGTCGCGATATTTTGGAGTCGGCGGAAGGCAACGGTCCAGTCTCAGCGCTCGATGCAGCCCTGCGCAAAGCGATCGGCAGCTTTTACCCTGCCGTTATGCAATTCCACCTCTCGGACTACAAGGTGCGGATTTTGGATGGGGCAGCCGGAACTTCCGCTAAAACGCGCGTCTTGGTGGAGTCGAGCAACGGATCGCAGCGCTGGTCCACTGTCGGCGTCTCGGGCAACATCATTGAGGCGTCCTATCAAGCCGTCGTGGAAGGGATTGAGTATGGCCTGCTCTTGCAGCAGCAAGCGCCCCTGCAAGCTGCCGAAAAGCCCTAGAATCCAGAGACTCGCTGTCCTTGCCTGCCCATGTCCGCTGTTGTTCTCGAGTCCGTTTCCAAACAGTTCGGCGATCGCAAGGTTGTCAATCAGCTCTCGTTTGCCCTCGCCCCAGGGGAATCGTTTGGGCTACTGGGACCGAACGGCGCAGGCAAATCGACCACCATTCGCATGATCACCACCCTGACCCGTCCCAGTCAGGGTCAGATCACGATCGCCGGCTACGATGTCCAGCGCGATCGCGATCGCGTGCGATCGCAACTCGGCGTTGTGCTGCAGCAAGTCAGCGTCAAGAATGACTTCACGGTCTGGGAAAACCTTGAATATCACGGGCGACTGCACCACATTCCCGATCGCGAGCGGCAGGAACGAATCAATCGCTGGCTGGACTATGTGGAATTGAGCGATCGCCGTAACGATCGCGTCCAAACCCTATCCGGCGGCATGAAGCGCCGTCTGCAGATCGCGCGGGCACTACTCCATGAACCGTCGATTCTGCTGCTGGATGAGCCGACTGTTGGCCTCGATCCACAAACTCGTCGCCGCATCTGGGAGATCATCCGCGATCTCAACCGACAGGGGATGACGGTGCTGCTAACCACGCACTACATGGAAGAAGTCGAGTCCCTCTGCGATCGCATCGGTATTTTGGATGGCGGCCAGTTGATTGCCCTCGGGACGCTGGCGGAGCTGCGGCGTCAGCACGGCGAAGGCTTAGTGGTGAAGCAAAAGGGCGATCGCTGGGACTATCACTTCTTCCCCACAGAAGCGGAGGCGGAGCACTTCCTCGAGAGCCAGGTCGACAAGACAGGCTTGATGGTTCGTCCCTCTAACCTCGAAGATATTTTTGTGGAACTGACAGGCCGCAGTCTCGATTGATGATAGAAGCGCACGGATGACGGTTTCTCTGGCCGCTCGCATCGAAGCCATCCTTTACCTCAAGGGTCAGCCCCTTAGCCTGACCGCGATCGCTGAACATGCCAAATGCGATCGCGATGCTGCCGCTGATGCCCTGTTGCAGTTGATGGATGACTACGCCCATCGCGACAGCGCCTTGGAATTACTGGAGGATGAACGGGGTTTCTGCCTGCAGCTGCGCCCCGCCTTACAGGAACTGGTGCATGAACTGCTGCCGGTCGATTTGACCACTGGAACCCTGCGAACCCTCGCCGCGATCGCTCTCAAAGGTCGCATCGCCCAGACTGATCTGGTTGATCTACGCGGTTCAGGAGCCTATCAGCAAGTGCAGGAGCTGGTCGAACAGGGATTTATCCAAAAACGCCGCCAGTCCAATGGCCGCTCCTACTGGCTGGAAGTCACAGACAAGTTTCATCAGTACTTTCAAACCGAGGGCATGAACTTAGAAGCCCTGATTCCCGCGCGATCGCAATCGACAGACAACGCGATGGCTGAATCCACTGCTCCAGCAGCACCAGAAGTCGACTAACGAACCTAGCAAGTTCTGGAAACCGAACTTGGATCCAAACCCACGTGGTAATGGTGATGCGATAGAGTTTGGGTACGTTTCTGAACCGCCGTAATGGTCTTTAGTTCTGACTTTTTCCACAGCGACACGGAAACCCTTAAGGGCAATGCGTTGTTGCAGTACCTCCAGCATCAGTCACCAGAAGTGATGGCGCGGGTAGCAAAGTCGGCGACTTCAGATATCCAAGAAATCATTCAACAAAATGTTCAAGGTCTGCTGGGAATGTTGCCCAGTGAAGGCTTCAATGTTCAAATCGCAACCAGTCGGGAAAATTTAGCTGGCTTACTCGCCTCAGCTATGATGACAGGCTATTTTCTCCGACAAATGGAGCAACGAATGGAGCTGGATGTCAGCTTGCTGGGTTCTGCCGTTTTCGGCATTCAAACCCCGACTGAAAACAGCAACGAAGAGGATCTGCTGGACGATCTCTAATCCCTAGCGATCGCAAGTCCAAAGGTTGTCTACAATCAATATCCAAGCATCAAAAAGCGCCCCATTCGAGGCGCTTTTTGATTATTCAGACTGCTGTAATTCCGGCAATTAACCGTGAATTGAAGGCGCAGTCAAAGCGACCGGGGTCGCTTCGCCTGCTGCCAAGTCGAGCGGGAAGTTGTGAGCATTACGCTCGTGCATCACTTCCATGCCCAAGTTGGCACGGTTCAACACATCTGCCCAAGTGTTGATCACTTTGCCTTGGCTATCCAAAACCGACTGGTTGAAGTTGAAACCATTCAGGTTGAACGCCATGGTGCTGATGCCCATGGAGGTAAACCAGATGCCCACGACCGGCCATGCACCCAGGAAGAAGTGCAGCGAACGGCTGTTGTTGAACGATGCGTATTGGAAGATCAAGCGACCGAAGTAACCGTGGGCTGCCACGATGTTGTAGGTCTCTTCCTCTTGACCAAATTTGTAGCCGTAGTTTTGGCTCTCGGTCTCGGTCGTCTCACGCACCAGCGAGCTGGTCACCAACGAACCGTGCATTGCCGAGAACAGCGAACCACCGAACACACCAGCCACACCCAGCATGTGGAAGGGGTGCATCAAAATGTTGTGCTCTGCTTGGAACACGAACATGAAGTTGAAGGTGCCGCTGATACCCAGGGGCATGCCGTCCGAGAACGAACCTTGGCCGATCGGGTAGATCAGAAACACTGCAAAAGCAGCCGAGAGTGGAGCACTGTATGCAACACAGATCCAAGGGCGCATACCGAGGCGGTACGACAGCTCCCATTGACGACCCATGTAGCAGCTGATACCCAGCAAGAAGTGGAAGACCACTAATTGGTAAGGACCACCGTTGTACAGCCACTCGTCGAGGCTAGCGGCTTCCCAAATCGGATAGAAATGCAGGCCGATGGCGTTGCTGGAAGGAACAACAGCGCCGGAAATGATGTTGTTGCCATACATGAGAGAGCCGGCAACGGGCTCACGGATGCCGTCGATGTCGACGGGAGGGGCTGCAATGAACGCAACGATGAAGCAGATGGTGGCGGTCAGCAGAGTGGGGATCATCAGCACGCCGAACCAACCCACGTAGATGCGGTTGTCGGTGCTGGTTACCCACTCACAAAACCGATCCCAAACGTTATCGCGGCGTTGCTCGCGAAGAATGCTGGTCATATCGATCTTGAGGTTGTAAAGGGCAAGAGTCTTAGTTAAAAACTCTTGCTTTTTAGGCTAGGAGATTAACTGTCAAAAAGGTGTAAAAAACCCTTAATTTTTAGCTAAGTAGACACTATTTTTATGTAACGAAAACTTTGTGAATTTATGTAATGTTTAGAGCGATCGCCCAAGGCTACAGTGCTCAACGGAGCCAAAACTACTGTCTACACTGGATTAGAAGACGCTAAATCCAGCTGAGCGTAGGAGCAACCCCCTATGGCAACCGACAAAGTGATTTGGGTAAATGAACAATTCGACCCGGCGGGCATTCTTTACTCGTGCATTGCGACTTGCGACGAGCAGCAGGCTCGCGACTGCCATGAGTCCTTTGAGCGCAATCTGACACCAGAACAGCGGGCCAACGGCTGGCGTGCCCAATTGCGGACAGTGGCTTCTTGGGATGAAGTCCCTGCGTCTTCTCTGAAGCTCAGTTAAGTCCTGCCGCGATCGCACTAAACAGCGGCAAACCTGCGCACCACTCACTGAGAAGGGAAGGTGGCCTTGTCCATCCTCCCCCTCAGTTGTGATTTTTCAGTCTGGACTATTGCTGCCGCAGCACAATCTCATTCTGGCGAGTTTCACCATTCAGGCTGGCACTGGCTCGCACCACATAGCGAGTGCTACTGGAAACCACGACTGGACGCCGGACTTGGACAGAGAAGTTGCCATCGCGATCGGCAATGACTTCGCGATCGAGTAAGACAGTGTTGCCAATGTCAATCAGTCCACCCAAGACCGCTGCACTCGATCGGACTTCAATCCGCACACGGGCATTAGGACGCGTACGACCCATCACAACAAAACCGTTACTGGTAACGCGATCACCATCTTGGAAGTTGGTGAAGATCGGCGTGAGCTCAGCGATCGCTCCAGCACTGTCGTAGTCGAGGCGCGTAATTTGGCCAGTCCGCAGATTTGCTTGGCAATCAAAGCGAAAAGGTTGGCTGTTGCGATCAAGGACGGCATCACCCCGCAGTCCTTGCTCCGCATTGGAGATGAAGTAAGAGCGGAGACTCGCTTGCTGGAGGCGCACTTGAGGGCTCAGACGATTGCGGAGTTCCGCTTGGCAGGCTTGAACTAAGGCTGGACTGATCTCTGGGGGATTGTTTTCTGCTTGATAGTCATAGCTAATGCGCTTAACGCGGCCATTGCGGAGATTGACCTGGCAGTCAAAGGTGAAGGGCCGAAAGTTACCAGAGCGATCGAGGGTGCCTTCTCCGCTTACGCCCTGTTCATTCCTCGAGATTGGGTAAGCACGTAGCGTATCAGCGCTGAGCAGAATTCGCTGCCCAATGCGATTGGCAAGGGCCTCTTGGCAACTCCGCCTTAAGCTGTCGCTGACTGTGTCATCATTCCCAGCCGATTGATAGTTATATTCCAAGCTAACAACCCGGCCATCCCGCGTATTCAGCTGGCAATCAAATTGAAAAGGCCGAAAGTTGCCACTGCTGTCGAGATTCCCTCGGCCTCGAATTCCCTGCTCGGCATTAGAAATGAAGTAGGAAGAAAGCGTATCAGTTTGAACTTGAATGCGTTGGCCAATCCGCTCCGCTAAAGCGCTTTGACAGCGACGCAGGAGGGTGGGATTGACCTCGGCGGCCTGCACGGCCTCAGGGGGCAGGACTGCGATCGCACTTCCCCAGAGTAGGGCCGCTGTTGTTAGGGCTGTAATCCGTTGAGTCATAGCGAGTACTAGGGATCCCAGGGTCTACTGCTGCCAGCATGCCCAGTCCCCATGGGTGCTGCAACCTCCAGTTCCCATGCGGCTCTGAGGAACCTCTATCGTTGGGGGGTGGCTAGGGATGTTGGCTTGAGCCTAGGCAAGCTAGAGCGGGTAGGGCATTCTGAGGCTATATCTTCAATCTTTCGGTTTACGACCCAGTGATGAGCCCTTTAATTGCTGTGATTTCTGCCCTAGCGCTGATTCTCTATCAGGTCTTAGCGTTCAACGTCGGACGCGCTCGGGCGCGCTACCAAGTGAAACCACCGCAGGTCAGTGGGCCACCCGAGTTTGAGCGGGTGTACCGCGTTCAGCAAAACACGCTAGAGCAACTGGTCTTTTTCCTGCCCAGCCTCTGGTTGTTTGCAGGCTTCGTCAATGAAACGGCTGCCGCAAGCTTGGGCGGCATCTGGATCTTCGGCCGCATCCTCTATGCCTGGGGCTATTATCAAGCCCCCGAGAAACGAGGGCCTGGGTTTGGCATCAGTTTCTTATCCTCTGCTGTGCTTGCGATCGGCGCTTTGATTGGCGGCTTGCTCGCCTTGTTGCAACCTGCCACCTAACCTTTTCACCCCTAGCACTGGAGCCAAGAGGATGGACGCCGTGCGGCAGTCGTTTCAGCAACTGCAAAATGAGCTGCGCCGCGATTGGTGTGGGATTGAAGCAGGAGGACTAGCCAGCGACTACGACATTTTGGTCGTCCCCTCCCTCAGCCTGGATGCCCATGAGCTGCAGAAAATTTCCGGCGTCCTGTTCTACGAAGAGCGTCTCCTCTTTTCCCTGATTCGGCTACGTGATCCGCGCACCCGCGTCATCTATGTCACCTCGGAACCGTTACCACCGTTAGTGATTGACTACTACCTACAACTGCTGCCAGGGATTCCCTTTTCCCACGCTCGCGATCGCCTGCTCCTACTCTCGACTTGCGATTCCTCGCTCAAACCGCTAACCCAGAAAATTCTGGAACGCCCTCGCCTGCTAGAGCGGATTCGCCGTGCTTTGCGCCCCGGCAGTTCCTTTATGACTTGCTTCAACAGCAGTCCACTAGAGCGGGAATTATCCGTGGCTCTCCGGGTCCCCCTGTTTGCCGCTGATCCAGATTTATTGGAATGGGGCACCAAAGCCGGTAGCCGATCGCTCTTTGCAGAATGTGGGCTGCCCCATCCGGCGGGCAGTCCGCTGATGGATAGTGTGGAAGACTTGGCAGCAGCAGCAGCTGAACTCTGGCAAGACCAGCCCCAAGCTCAGCGCTTTGTGATCAAGCTCAATCAAGGCTTTTCCGGGGAAGGGAATGCGCTGCTGGATTTACGCCCGATCGCGCAACAATCACCCGATCGCGTAGGACTGACCGCTGCCAGTCAGGCGATCGCTCAGCAATTTCCGGTGATGCGTTTTCAAGCGGCTCATGAAACTTGGCAGAACTTCCAAGGACGGATCACTGATTTGGGCGCGATCGCCGAATTATTCATTGAGGGCGAAGTGAAGCGATCGCCCAGCGTCCAAGGCTGCATTCATCCGAGTGGACAAGTAGAAATCCTCTCGACCCACGATCAGATTTTGGGAGGACCGGATGGACAAATTTATTTGGGCTGCCGCTTCCCAGCCGATCCGGCCTATCGCCTGCAACTGCAAAAGTGGGGCGAGCAGATCGGTGAAGCCCTCGCTCAACGCGGGGCCTTGGAGCGATTTGGTGTCGATTTTGTTGCTGTGAATCAAGGCGGCGATCACTGGGAGCTACAGGCGATCGAGATCAACCTGCGCAAGGGCGGCACGACCCATCCCTTTATGACGCTCAAGTATTTAACCAACGGCTACTACGATCCTCAATCCGGCCAGTTTTGTAGCGAACTCGGCCAGCCAAAATACTATGTTGCCACTGACAATTTGCAATCGCCGCGCTATCGCGGCGTCTTGCCTCAAGACCTGATGGACATCATTGCCGCCAACCAACTCCACTTCGATAGCAGCACCAAAACCGGCACCGTGTTTCACCTCATGGGTTGTCTGTCGCAGTACGGCAAGCTGGGGCTCACGAGCATTGGCAATAGTCCCGAGCAGGCACAAGCGCTCTATGACGAAGTGGTTTCAGTGCTCGATCGTGAAACCGATCCGGCCACCAGCCCTGCAGGTTCGGCGCTGCCGGTGAGTTGGGCCGTCTAAGGCGATCGGGGCGCGAGTATGATCCTAAGGTCGCGATCGCGAGCACGATGGAAGCTATCCGCCACGACTGGACTCTCGAAGAAATCGAAGATCTCCTCAACACGCCGCTCCTCGAGTTAGTTCATCGCGCGCAGACGGTTCACCGCGACTATCAACCGGCTAACGCCATCCAACTGGCGACCTTGCTCAGCGTCAAGACCGGCGGTTGCAGCGAAAACTGCGCCTACTGCCCTCAGTCGGCTCACTACAACACTGAGGTCGATCCTCAGTCCACCCTGCCAATCGAAACGGTTTTAGAACAGGCAGAACGGGCCAAGGCCGCTGGTGCCAGTCGTTTTTGCATGGGCTGGGCTTGGCGGGAAATCCGGGATGGGGCGCAGTTCGACGCCATGCTGGAAATGGTGCAAGGCGTCCGCCAATTAGGACTCGAAGCTTGCGTCACCGCTGGTATGCTCAGCGATCGCCAAGCGGAACGGCTGGCTGAGGCTGGTTTGACGGCCTATAACCACAACCTCGACACCAGCCCCGAGTTCTACGGCGAGATTATTTCGACGCGCACCTATGCCGATCGCCTTGCCACGCTGGAACGGGTGCGGCAGGCCGGCATTAGTGTTTGCTGCGGCGGCATCATTGGCATGGGAGAAGGGCAGCGCGATCGCGCCGGATTGCTGCAGGTACTCGCAACCCTCAATCCTCATCCCGAAAGTGTGCCAATCAATGCCCTAGTGCCAGTTGAAGGAACGCCTTTAGGCGATCGCGATCGCCTCGATCCGTTGGATTTGGTGCGGATGTGCGCCGTCGCTCGGATTTTGATGCCCAAAGCGCGGGTTCGCCTCAGTGCGGGTCGCACCGCCCTCAGCCGCGAAGCCCAAGTCCTTTGCTTCCTGGCAGGGGCTAACTCGATCTTCTACGGCGATACCTTGCTGACCACAGCGAATCCTGTCTGTGAGGCCGATCGCCAACTGCTCGCCGACATCGGTGCCGAAGCGCTTGAAGTGGTGACGGCTTAGCTTTAACAAGTCATCACTCCCTCAAGACCAAACACCGATACAGAAAAAAGGGGTAGGTTGTCCTACCCCTTCCATCGTGGAACGCCAAGGGAAGAGCTATTGCAACACCAGTTTGACGTTGGCATTGCTTAGGCCAGGCCGTTTGACCTCGGCCAGGGTTTTATTGACGGCGTATTTTTGGTTAATGGCATTGATCAGTTCGGTCTGATTATGCTTTTTGGCGACGCCCCAGAGGTCAGCGATCAGATCAAAAGAGCCATCGCTATTGCGCGACCAGCCCAGATCGTAGTCGCCTTCCAGAGTGGCAACCAAGTCAGCCCGCACGCGCTGGCCGTTGTAGCCTCGCACGTCGGCATTTTCTTGCACCGCAATTCCGAGATCGCGCAGCGACTGCTTCAGGATCACAGCATCACTAATCTTGGTGCGAAGGGTACTGAAGTGAGACATCGGAGAGACTCCTGTATCAATGGTGGAGAGAGGGAGAGTCCCGGGTTGCCCAAAGGCAAACCAGACGGGTGAGAAACTGCTGGTCTGTTGGGATCAAACCAGCCTTCCCCCTGTTGGGATCAGGGGAGAAGCCTTTAGAACTCCAGTCGCTGATATTCAGCGACGGAGGCCGCAGCGGGTCGAGCTCGCTGTCGAGCCCAGTCCCGCAGCGCTGCCACTTGTTCATTCATGGTTTTGGAGAGGGGCAGCGTGGACTTGATTGCGGCAATGATGTCGAGCTGCGTAAATTCGCGCTCTTGGGCAAAAGCCTCATACATCGCTGCAATCAAAGCTTGTTCAATCTCGGCACCTGAAAAGCCATCCGAGACTTTGGCCAGTTGTTCAAGGTCAAAGCGATCGAGAGGACGCTTGCGCTTGGCCAAGTGAATGCGAAAGATTTCCGCTCGTTCTTCCGGCGTTGGGAGATCGACGAAAAAGATCTCGTCGAAGCGACCTTTGCGCAGAAATTCGCCGGGCAACCGTTCGACGCGGTTTGCCGTCGCCATCACAAACACCGGCGATCGCTTTTCCTGCATCCAAGTCAGGAAGGAACCGAAGATGCGACTGGAGGTACCGCCATCTGAATCTGCAGAACCCGCTGAACCAGCGAAGGCTTTATCCAGCTCATCGATGAACAGAATTGCCGGCGCGATCGATTCCGCCGTTTTCAAAGCATTGCGTAAGTTCGCTTCCGATCGCCCCACAGTCGAGCCGTCATAGACCCGACCAATATCCAGCCTCAGCAGCGGTAGTCCCCACAATCGCGAGGTTGTTTTCGCAATTAGCGACTTTCCACAGCCCGGCACCCCGAGGATCAACATGCCTTTGGGTTGGGGCAAACCGTAACTGCGTGCTTTCTCAGAAAAGGCGCCCGATCGCTGCCGCAGCCAGTGCTTCAGTTCTTCTAGACCACCAACCGCATCGAGGGTTTCATCTTCTTCGATGAACTCTAGAATGCCGTTGCGGCGAATCAGCTGCTGTTTTTCCGAGAGGATGACATCAACTTCGGCTTCAGTCAGCCGCCCCGTCGTCACTTGCGCCTTGCGGTAAACCTTTTCGGCTTCGTCACGAGTCAATCCCAAGGTTGCTTTCAGCAGTTTTTCACGACCCGATTCAGAAGGACGGGGCAGCGATCGCCGGTCGAGTTCGCGATCGAGCACGGATCCCAATTCCGCCAGATCCGGCAGCGGGAAATCGAGGACAACCACATCCTTCTCCAGCTCCACCGGCACCGTTTGCACCGGTGACATTAGGATGATTGTCTTCTCAGCAGATTTAAATTGGGCGATCGCATCCCGCAGCCATCGCGTAACAGCTGGAGACTCAATAAAGGGATGCAGGTCTTTGAAAACATAGATACCTGGCCCCTTATGACGCACCACCCACTCGATTGCAGCTTCAGGTGAGACGGTGCTGTGGTGAGCGACTTGCCGGGGCTGGCCGTATTCGATAACGCCGTGGGTCACCGTCCAGAGGAACAACTGCCGCGACCCACAAGTCTGAGCCAGCGTTGCCAGGGAGCGCTCGCTGCGTTCTTCTTCCGAAGTGATGAGATAAATCAGCGGGTACTGCGCTTGTAGCAGAATGCCCAATTCTTCGCGCATGGTGAGTTAAGACCTCGCAAAGCGACGGACAGATACCCAACAGGCTCTTGGCTTGGCCGGGAAAGCACCGGTCCCTACTTAGCAGGGAACCAGCTCTTCGTCCGAAGTGGTGGCTGTTGTAGGTGTGGGCTCAACCGTGAGGTTGGCATCATCTTGCAAAACATTGGGCTGATGCCGCAGAGAGGCTAGCTCTCCGTGCTTCAGCACGACCGGCGATGTGCAATCTGGACAGTGATAAACCCGGAAGGTGCTGCCGTGAGCGTTGGCGGCTTCTTCTACGACCTCGGAATGCTCCAGATAAAACTGAAGGGCTTTCTCAGCGATCGCAGACATCGGCTCGAGATCCACGGCTGCCCGAATTTTGAGCTGCCGATGCAGATCAGGGGGCAAATAGAACGTAACTTTTGGCTTGTCTTGCATGGAATCCGAGTGTTCTCTATACCCGGGTATGCATCGTACCATAGACGCTTTAACTGAAAAGCGTCAAGGCAGTTTAGCAGCATGCCAGCAAATAATTTACATTTAGAAATATTTTGACAATCTAAACTTGTTGTTTTCAATGCTCCAAAAACGGCAAAGGTTGCTGCGATCGCAGTAGTTGATAACAGCGATCAAACAGGGGCCTGCCTATGAAGACTGTTTGCAAGAGTTTTCGGCTGATCCCCGCTGCGTGCTAGGTTGCGAGCAGAGCGGAGGGTAGCGCAGATGGCCACCAAGACGACCGCACCAACGGGTGCCAGTTTGTCCTGGCAGGTGACAGCCCCACCTGCTGTTGATTTAGTCGTATCCCTGCCCCAGCCCTCGCTTGACTGTTTGTCGGGCACAGTCACCCTCGCGATTCGGGGTGGACGACTTCCACAAGTGCAGCCGAAATCACTCGCACTACTCGTAGATGGCCCGCACGATCTGAAGTGGGAGCAAACGCCTACAGGTTGGGTGGGTTGGCGAGAACGACCGGGTCTTACTCAGTTGCGCTGGCGGCTACCGGCTCACACTCAGCCCTATCCGGTCAACTGGGTCGTCACCTTAGCGGACTTAGTGCTTGTTCAAACTTGGGGACTGTGGAACCACGATCTCTCGCCCAATGCCCAGGTTTTGGCGGAGCGCTTGATTCTTAAACATTGGCTGCGATCGCTTCCATCCACGCCAGACGGGGCCATTTTGGCTTCAACCACAGAACCCACGGAGCGAACACTGGATTGGGATCAGTCTTTAGCCGCACTCTTGCCAACGGTTTTGGCAGGCTATGACGGCTGGCAGTCTTTGGGCCTTGATCCTCAACAGGATTTCGTGGGCGCGAATCTCACCAGTGTGGATTGGCGCGGCAGTGATTGGAGTGGTTGTGACCTACGACGCACCAACTGGCGCGGGGCCAACCTGAATGATGTTGATTTCTCCGGGGCAGATCTACGCCATAGCCGTTGGGCTGGAGCCGATCTTTCGGGAGCATTGCTCAGTGATGCGCGCTTACGTGGGGCAGATTTCCGGCGGGCAAGCCTCGCGCTGGTCAATCTGGCAGGAGCGGATCTCTCCCAAGCGGATCTGCGGGAAGCCAATCTGAGCCGTGCTAATTTCACCGGCGCGAATGTAGTGGGGGCTCGTTTTGGCGGCAATGTCGGCTTGGATGAAGCACAGATTATGACTCTGCGCGATCGCGGGGCGCTATTCGTCGTTGAGAGCTGAAGGCGAACGCTGATCCTGGGGTTGGAACTGGCGATCGCTGGGTAGGCTAGCAACCGGCTCGGTCAGAAGGAATTCACCGGCTTCAATCCACTGCTTGAGCAGTTCGGCAACCTGCTGCGATCGATAGAGGCTGGCGAGTGGTGCTGTTCGAATCCGTTGGCCTTCCAGCATGATGCTGCCGGACTTGAGCTTGGCGTAACTGACCAGACCAAAGGTGGGACGGACGCGGCGCGGGATCGAGAAATCGACGACCGGGGCCACGATTTGATCATCCGTGACGGCACAGGCCGCAACGACAGCTTCTGTAGTCACCGCCAAGGGGATGCCAACACCCAACATCAAGGACGCGCCGTAGTTCTGGAAATAGCAGCCCCGCACCCAATCCGGCAACATCTGCTTAGCGTCACCGATCAACGCCAAGGTCGCCGCTGGACCCACCGGAGTGCGATTGGGTAAACGCTTTTGCAGCGGGAAATGCTGCGTGCCTTCCCAAGCGATGTAGCCAACACCGCCGCCCAGAAAAATGCGGGTACCGATGCCAATGCTGACCAGATCTGGATCATTGAACAGTGGAGCGATCGCTCCCGGATTGGCATAGACAGCGTTGCCCAGATTCGGCAGCAGCGGCTCGAGGTAGGTGTAGAGCGTCTCGTCGCCACCATTCACGCCAACGATGAAGTTTTGATAGAGATTGGGGGGATTGAAGAGATAGAACTGGTTGATGCTGTCGCGATCGATCGTGGTTTCAAAGCTGCGGCGCGGATAGCAATCTGTTCCTTGCCCGATCGCCCGCAATCGCACTTTCTGACCCGCGATCAGATCGGCAATCACCTGCCCGCCGCCATACTCTGCTTCCGGATCCTCACTTTCTTCACTGGCACCCAAAAGTAAATCTGCTGCGCCAAAGCCTGAGTAGGCGCGCACATCATTCAACCAGCATTGGCGAATTTTGATCGGCGGATCGGTTTGACCGAGATTAAGGATCGCCCCCGAGGCTTCCATCGGCTCAAAGGTGCCGGTGGTAATCACATCAACTTGCTGGGCGATCGCAGCGATCCCTAACTCCGGTGCACGGGCTTTAACCTCCGTAGCTGTCCAAACAACGGCGCGACCGGCCTGGATTTTTTCATTGATTTCTGCAATCGTGCGCATTTGGCAATCTGCCCAGGCGATCGCCACAGGTCGTTTGTCAATGGGGGCGGAGGGACTCGAACCCTCACGACCTTTACAGTCAGCGGATTTTCATTCTCTCTGCAACTTTCGCTGCCATCAACAATCGCGATGTTGAGAATTGGACTATCCCTTTACCCTCGGCTGAATCCGTTAGGGTAGCTCCCGTCTAGTCTCTGCACCTTCTAAAGCTGTTAGTTGTTTAGCTTTAGCTTGGCTCAGGATTGCCATGACTTTAATGTTTAAAGTTTTAGGTTTCCCTGAGTTTGAGAGCTGCCACTCGATCCCTTTCGCGATCGAGGCCCAGTTTTCTAAGTCCGCTGCGTCTACCGTTCCGCCACGCCCCCTTGTTGCTTTCCCCATTCCACCATTGGCTAGGGCTTGGACGCAAGCGTTTAAAATCAGAGCCAAGCATCTGAGTATGACTGTGACTCTGATCATTGCAGCCTTGTACCTTGCCCTCGCTGGGGCTTATCTGTTGGTGGTTCCGGCGGCACTGTACCTGTACCTCCAAAAACGCTGGTATGTCGCCAGCTCTTGGGAACGGGCTTTCATGTACTTTTTGGTCTTCTTCTTCTTCCCAGGACTGCTGTTGCTGGCACCGCTGCTGAACTTCCGGCCGCGATCGCGCCAGATCCCAGCCTAGATGCGACGCCTAGACATCCTGCTACTGGGAGCAGGCTTGGTGGGAACGGGGGCGCTGCTCTACAGCGTCCTACAGCGCTTTGGCTTAGCCGAGTTTGATGCGGGCATTTGGAGCGAAGCCCTGCTGGTGGGCGGCGTGGTGCTCTGGAGCTTGACCTATGTCTTTCGGGTATTGACCAAGCGGATGACCTACGCGCAGCAACTACGCGACTACGAAGAAGCCGTCTTGCAAAAACGCCTTGAAGAACTGTCGCCGGAAGAGCTGGCTAGCCTGCAAGCTGAAGTAGAAGCTGAGCGACAAGCGCGATCGCAAGAGTCCTCTCAGTCCTAAGATCAGACTTTGGCCGTCTTTGAACTGGGCATGACTGCAATTTCTGACTGCTTTGCCGCCCTGCGATCGCAGGGACGCTGTGCATTGATCCCGTTTTTGACGGCGGGCGACCCGGATTTAGAAACCACCCGTCAGGCATTGCTGGCCCTCGATCGGGAAGGTGCTGACCTGATCGAGTTGGGTGTGCCCTACTCTGATCCGCTGGCTGACGGGCCCGTGATTCAAGCAGCAGCAACGCGTGCCCTGCAAGCGGGGACGCGACTGGATGATGTCTTGGCACTGCTCAAGGACGTGCGATCGCAGATCAAAGCGCCGATTGTGCTGTTTACCTATTGCAACCCAATTCTGAACCGCGGCTTCGAAGCCTTCTTGGATCAGATCGCGGCAGCTGGCGCGAATGGTTTGGTTGTACCCGATCTGCCCTTGGAAGAGTCCCAACGTCTCTCAGAAGTCGCAGCTGAGCGTGGCATTGATTTGATTCTGCTGATTGCACCGACGAGTTCCGCTGATCGCATTGCAGCGATTAGTAAGCAGGCTCGTGGCTTTATCTACCTTGTCAGCGTCACCGGTGTCACTGGGATGCGCCAAGGGATGCAGTCCCGTGTTGCGGATCTCCTGCAAGAAATTCGCCAAGGGACTGATAAGCCGATCGGGGTTGGCTTCGGGATTTCGGGAGCAGAGCAAGCTCGACAAGTGCGCGATTGGGGCGCCGATGGTGTGATCGTTGGCAGCGCCTTCGTGAATCGCCTGCAAGAGCAGGGCGTGGAAGGGGTGGCCACACTCTGTCGGGAACTACGGCAGGCGATCGATCGCCAACCCGTCCTGTCCTAAAGACGCTCTGCATAATCAGCAGGGGTTAGTTGCTGGATAGAACGATAGTGGTTGTCTAAATTGCCAGGCTGCCTACTATCCTTGGAGCAATTGGTGGGAGTTGCTCCTCCCGTATCTGCTTAGGTCATTACAAGGAGTCTTCTGGCGCGTATCATTGCCCTGGAATACATGAAAGCTTTTTGCTGGGACGCAGAGAAAAATAAGCAGTTAAAAGCTGAACGTGGTGTGCAGTTTGAGCAAGTAGTCCTTGCAATTCAGCAAGGCCAGCTTCTTGATATTCTTCAGCATCACAATCCTGAAAAATATCCGCATCAACGTATTTTTATTGTCAAGTTCAACAACTATATCTACTGTGTTCCTTTTATTGAAGACGATCAAACAATTTTCCTTAAAACGATTATCCCCAACCGAAAAATGACAAAGAGATATCGAGGCTCTTAACATGAATAACCATGCTCGATCGGAAGAAGAAATCTTGATTCAATCGATAGAGTCGGGTGAGTGGCATTCAGTGGATTCACTCAGCTCAGAGATTAAACGCTATCAAAATTATGCCCAAGCACAATCAGAAACAGAAATAAAAGTTACTCTAAGCCTGTCTGAGGTTCATCAACTTCAAGCAACAGCAGAGCAGCTAGAGACATCAGTATCAGAACTGATCGCCCAAGCAGTCCGCCGTTATCTTCACGTCGATACAGTTGTTAGGGATCCAGCAATCTCTGATTAATATTTCCACTCGGCATTCCTACGGACTTGAGATAATTGTTGATCATTTCAAGAGACTATTTCTGGCTAGAGAAGAGAATAAAGCCGTAACTTTCTCCAGATCCTTATCACCGGGCGATCGCTCAACACCACTGGAGAGATCAATACCAGCGGGGTGAAGCTGGGATAGCGCGGTCGTGATGTTCTCAGGTGTTAGACCACCTGCAAGCAGCCAAGGGCGAGAGGGTTGAAAGGCTTGCAATGCCTGCCAATCCAAGGTTGCACCAGTCCCTCCCAGCATCTGAGGGTGGTAGGCATCGAGCAGCAGCGTGTCTACGCAGTCTGTAAAGGACTCTGCCAGCGCCAAGTCAGCGGTTGAGCGAATTCGTAGGGCTTTGATCAATTCCAATGCAGGGAAGCGATCGCGCCAACGCTGACTGTCTGCTAGGGTTTCATCGCCATGGAGTTGAAGGCTGGTGATTCCCGCAGCCACGTAGGCTTCTAGTTCTTCAGCCGTGGCATTGGCAAACACACCGACACGATTGACGGTCGGATGGGTCTTCTGCAAAGCCTGAGCAATCTCAGCGACTTGGGCAGGGGAAACATAGCGGGGTGACTGCCGTACCGCAATGAAGCCGATCGCCGTTGCGCCCAGATCGGCGATCGCGATCGCTTGTTGAGGATCGCGCAGTCCGCAGATTTTAATGCGTAGGCCCATGGTGCATTGGCAGTTTGTTAAGTATTGGCAAGCCTTGCGTCAGGCAGGCAGCCTGATTCTTATCATGCTGGCTAGCTGAAACGAGGAGAAGAGTCGATGAACCCAACCACGGTGGAATGGAACGCCAATGTCGCCGCAATCATGATCACCGCCAACCTGTTTGCGATCGCGATCGGCTACTTTGCCATCCGCAACCGCGGCGTGGGCCCGGCATTACCGGTGCCGCTACCCGCAATTTTTAGTGGTTTTGGTCTGCCCGAGTTATTGGCAACCGCCAGCTTTGGCCATCTACTGGGTGCTGGTTTCGTCCTAGGACTAGCCCAAGCAGGCTTGCTCTAGGGACAGTGGGGGAACGGGATTGAGCAAGAGGCAGCCTGTTTCCCCGATTCAGTTCTTAAGCCTGACGAAGCGCACTAGCGCATCAGCTGCATTAGCTGGGTTTGAACGCGATTTTTGAGGGTCGGATTACTGTTTTGCATCTTCCGAATTTCGATGAAGCGGCTGGGGCTCAGGCCATTGCGATCGAGGATTTGGGCCGACTGGCGACAAAACTGCTCAAATGATCGGCGCACGCTCGGCTCGTACTGCTGCCAAACATCCCGCTGATGACACCGCAGGGAGGGCACCGCTGACTGCCCCAGCTTGTCACGAATATCATTGAGTGTTGTCTGTCGCAGTTGCTCAATTTCCAGCGCAGACCGCGCAAAACTATCGATTTCCTCAGGGCTCGGAAAATCATCAGCTCGGGCGGCTAGCGGCATGAGCCAGACCGCAAGCACGAGCGGTAGCAAGGACTTGTACCAGTGATGAATCATAGAGCCGAAATTACCGTAGCAGTCTCTTGGGGCGTTGCTGACCTAGTTCTATTGAAGCGGGGAGTCTGGGAAAAGTTCCGTCCGCTACAGACGCGATCGCGGGGGTTGGCAGCATTGGCAAAGGGCAATCACTTGGGATTGTAAATGCCCAAGCGGATCCGCTCCCTGCTTGAGCCCAAATTCGAGGTCGAGCAAGAGGGGCAAGGTTTGCTGTAGCTGACGACTGGTGAGCGATCGCACTTCTTGCAAAACAAAATGGACACGCTTGGGATTTCCAATTCCCGCTGCCGTGGCGATCGCTTGCGGATCTCGTTCTCCCCGCTCCTGCAGCAGTTTGACCCAGAGCCACATGCGGAATTGACCAATCAGCGTGGCACTGATCCGCAGCGCTGGTTCGTTGCTAGCGATCAAGTCACTGACCAAGCTAAGGGCGCGATCGCAGTCCCCTTGGCGAATGGCAGCTGCCAGTTGCAAGCTGTTTTGAGTCGTTGTGCTGACTAGGGCTTGGACTATGCGGGCTGTCACTGGCTCTGAGCGATCGCCTTGGAAGAGTTTCAGCTTTTCCAGTTCGCTGTAGAGCTGGCGGGTTTGATTGCCCACCGCTGCCGCCAAACAAGCCACTGCCTCGCGATCTAAACGGACGCCGACCTCATGGGCAACTTGGACAACCTGTTGCTCGAGCGCCTCACCGCGCCAAGGAGGAATGGGGGAGAACTCCTTCAGTTCCGCAACTTTTTGCAGTAGCTTAGTGGATTTCAGTCGGCCATTTGGCTTACCCGTACTGCTGAACAGCAACACCGTTGTCTCGGGCATTTGGGGCAAGGTGCGAGTCAGCTCGGCATAGACCGCATCGGAACATTGCTGGGCCAAGGGCGTTTCCGGCAGCCAGATGAAGCGTTGCCCCGCCCCAAAGGGTGGCGTTAGTGCTAGCGACAGAGCAACCAGCACCCCATCTGCTTGTTCTGGGGGAATCCGCTCGCTGTTAAAACTCGCCCACATTGGATCTACGCTGCGATCGCGCAACTTTTCCACCGCTTGTCGCAGGGCGAATTCATCTTCTCCCCAAAAGTAGTAAACAGGCATGGCAGCCGCCAGATGATGCCGCGATCGCGAGGTCAATCCTGATCCCGACCTTCACTCTAAAGGCTGAGCGCCCAGCCCTTGACGTTCCTGCCCTACGCTCGTCGACCGCAATCGCGGTGCTAGGATCAGCGCCTGTCAGCGCTTCATCGATCATGGACACGCTTGAGATTAAACGTCAGCACGAACCGCTCCGTAGCCGCCTGAGCCACGCTCAGGACTATCTTTGACGTTCCTGCCCTACAAGCGCGGATTCAAGATTTAGAACAAGAAGCAGCGCAACCTGACTTTTGGGATAACCAGGCCACAGCGCAGAAAATTCTCAAGCAGCTTGATGACTGCAAAAGCCAAGTTCAGCGACTGGTGGACTGGCAACAACTCGACGCCGATATCACCGCCATTCTGGAGTTGCTGGCGATTGAGCCCGACCCTGCCCTATTTGAAGAAGCGGAAACCAACGTCCAGCGACTGCAGCGCGAGCTGGATCAGTGGGAACTACAGCAACTGCTATCGGGCCCTTATGATGCTGAGGGAGCGATCCTCTCGATTAACGCTGGGGCTGGCGGCACCGATGCCCAAGACTGGGCCGAGATGTTGCTGCGGATGTATACCCGCTGGGCCGAAGACCAAGGCTACAAGGTACGGATTACCGAGCTGTCCGAAGGGGAGGAAGCGGGCATTAAATCGGTCACCTTGGAGATTGAGGGCAAGTACGCCTACGGCTATCTCAAAGCCGAGAAGGGGACCCATCGCCTCGTCCGCATTTCTCCCTTCAACGCTAACGACAAGCGCCAGACCAGCTTTGCTGGGGTAGAGGTGATGCCGGTGCTCGACACTGATATCGACCTGGAGATTCCTGAGAAAGACCTCGAGATCACCACCTCCCGCGCCGGTGGCAAAGGCGGCCAGAACGTCAACAAAGTCGAGACCGCCGTGCGGATTGTTCACCTGCCGACGGGCCTCGCAGTACGCTGTACCGAAGAGCGATCGCAGCTGCAGAACAAAGAGAAAGCCCTGGTCATTCTCAGGGCGAAATTACTGGTCGTTTTGCAGGAACAGAAAGCCAAGGAAGTCGCGGAAATTCGCGGCGATATGGTGGAAGCAGCCTGGGGCAATCAAATTCGCAACTACGTCTTCCATCCCTATCAGCTGGTTAAGGATCTCCGAACTGGCGTAGAAACCAAGGCGATCGCCGATGTGATGAATGGCGACCTCAATCCCTTTATCCAGGCCTATCTGCGCCAAGATAACCAAATGTTGATCGAAACCACTGTCTAAGGATCTGGATTGCAGCGATGACAACGCCTGACTCACCGCCGGAAACAACGACTGCCTCGGCGCCAGCCAGAGATAGCTATGTCAAACTCGCCATGCGCAACATGGTACGGAAGGGACGCAAGTCGCTCTTTCACTTTGGCCTGACGACCCTAGGCTTGATAGGTTTACTGGTTGGTTTGGCTTACCTGACGCGCTGACGTGGCTTTACTAGACCTCACGGTGCAGATGGCCTGCAGCGATCGCCTGCCGGATTTGCCTTGGCAAGATTGGCTCGATCGCTGGTTGACAGATATCCAGCCACAGCTACCAGAAGATTGGCAGGCCCCTACCTACGAAGCCTGCCTGCGCTTTGTCGATGATGCAGAAATTCAGCAACTCAATCGCGATTATCGCCAGCTGGATAAACCCACGGATGTTCTCGCTTTTGCTGCCCTAGAAGATGAGCTAGCGCTGGGTTTCGATCCTGAGGAGCCGCTCTATCTGGGCGACGTGATTATTTCAGTACCAACGGCTCAACGCCAAGCCCAAGGCCATGCCCTAGAGACAGAACTGGTCTGGCTGAGTGCCCATGGCCTGCTCCATCTCCTGGGTTGGGATCACCCCAATGAAGAGCAGCTAGCCGCGATGCTGACGCAACAAGAGCGTTGGTTACAATTGGTGGCGGTTCCAGTGCCACCCCGCTGGTTGGATGAAGTCAGCCAACCCCCATCATCGGAGCCTTAAGCTGTGATCGCCGATCGCTCAACTGGCTCGGCTGCAATCATCAAGGGCACCGGTCAGCGCATCACTGCACCGGACAGCTAAAGTACGTCCCTGGATTAAAGCCCTGAGTTGAGGGTGTAGGGTCACCCCTGCTCTGGCGGATTTCTGAAGCTCTGTTTTTCCGTCACCGTGGTTAAGAGCAGGCAATTTCACTGTTATTGCGGTGAAATTTGTCCATTCACAATGTAAGAAAGGGAATCAAAATAATCGAAAGGGGTCCTCATATCCAAACTGTTATCGCAGCAGGGAATTGTGGGCTGAGGCTCGCGAGGAATAATATCGTCAGGTCAACGGTTCTACCCCGTCTGTGACCTGATTTTACTGCAATATAGCCTTAGCTCAATCAATTCACTTTATCAACACGAGGGTAGAGCAACTCTTGCAGGGCACAATCGCCTAAGCCTCAGCTAAAAGCACAAATAAATTGATGACTGTCGAGAACAGTAGCAATCATAGGTTTCAGATTATATCCTGATTTCACAAACTCCTTTTGACTCGAACAAGAGCCTGAGCAGTTGCCGATCTCAACAGACATTTAGGTGCCTGATAGCCATCAATTTTCCTAGCCAAAAAATTGTAATTTTCGTGGCAGTGAGTGTCTAATACAATATCGGCAATCAGCATTGAATACCCACTAGAAATCACTATCAAGATGCCATTTCTGAGACAGCCTGTGATGAATATCTTTCATAGCCTTTTCCCTAGGTGAAATCCGTCTCAGGCTGGGACTTTCAAGACTGGATTTTCTAGAGATTAGCTAATGCAAAATAGCTCATGCCTGCCAAGATTAAATAGAGAGATCCAGCGGTAGGGGCTACAAATCGTTGAATTCAATAGACTGAACAGCTCTTTGCTTTCAATTGCCGATTAGCGATCGCTGCCATAGCCAAATGGGATTGAGCTGCTGAATTAGGAGTGCCCCTGTTACCTAGAGCATCCCTCACAAGATTTGGGAAAACGAGGCAGGAGAGCCAGTTTCCCTGCTTGCCAAGATAGGGTTTATTCAAGTTCTGGATGTTCTCTTGACCTAGCTGCGGGGCAGGCTGATTGAATGCCAACCGAGGCGATCGAGCCATCACCTCTGGGGACAATCGCGGGAGAATGTCACACTGTGCACAATGGCTGTCTAGGGAGGCCTACATGCCCGACACTCAACTGCCTCCGAGTCGTCTGGAGGCCAATCTAGCTCGAAGCCGCGGCTATGCTTGGCGGATTGCGCCAAACCTCTTCAGTAGCTTCCGCTATGCCGGCATGGGCGTGAGCTACGCGTTCCAAACCCAGCGCAACTTTCGGATCCATGTAGTCCTTGGCGCGATCGCCGTTGGGTTAGCGTTCGGTTTGGGGCTCAGCGCCACCGATCGCGCGATCGTGACCCTCACAGTGGCTGCCGTGCTGGTGATGGAACTACTCAACACAGCCTTGGAATCCGTTGTCGATCTCACAGTCGAGCAGAGATATCACGAACTGGCTCGCATCGCTAAAGATTGTTCTGCTGGTGCGGTCCTAATCGCCGCGATCGCCGCTGTCCTCGTGGCCGCAACCTTGCTCCTGCCGCCGCTCTGGCTTCGTCTCAGCCTCTTGTGGTGAGCACTCACCGGAATGGAGCCGCAGATCGTACGCTGGAAAGGACTGTTATTCCCGGATCGTCGCTGTGCTGCTCGTCATCGATAACTACGACAGCTTCACCTACAACCTCGTCCAATATTTGGGCGAACTGGCCAGCGACTATGCGATCGCCCAAGAAATTGTGGTGCATCGCAACGATCAAATTGATCTGGCCGGAATTGCAGCACTCAAACCAGATGCGATCGTGATTTCGCCTGGCCCGGGCCGTCCTGAGGATGCAGGCATTTCCATGGCCGCGATCGCTGAATTTGGTCCAACCACACCGATTCTGGGCGTTTGTCTGGGTCATCAAAGTATTGGGCAGGTCTACGGCGGTCAGATTGTTTCTGCGCCAGAGCTGATGCATGGCAAAACCTCACCCGTGCTGCATCACGATGTCGGCGTTTTTCAGGGGCTCGACAATCCAATCACGGCAACTCGCTATCACAGCTTGGTGATCGATCGCGATAGCTGTCCAGCAGACCTCGAAGTAACCGCTTGGGTGGAAGACGGCACCATCATGGGGGTTCGGCACCGTCAATATCCTCATGTGGAAGGCGTCCAGTTTCACCCAGAAAGCGTGCTCACCCAATCTGGCAAGCGGATGTTGGCAAACTTTTTAGCCAAAGTGCCGTCTCCTGAATGCTAGGCTCTTAGCCGTGTCTGTGGCGGGTGTGAATTCGTGAAGCGTCGTCAGTTTTTGCAAGCAGCGGGCTGGGGAAGTTTGGGGGCGATCGCCACAACTTTGCCCCGAATTGCTGAGGCCCAAGCTAGTTCCCTGCAAATTCAATCCTTTGGCCACAGTTGCTTCCGCTTCACGGGTGGCGGCCTGCCCGCGATCGTTGTCAATCCCTTTAAGCCAGGTGGCTGCACCGCAGGTTTACCGCTGCCTCGGCAGTCAGCAGGCGTTGTGCTAATCAGTAGTCGTTTGCTGGATGAAGGCTACGCCGAAGCCATTACAGGTAATCCTCGCATTCTCTTTGAAGCGGGCGTCTATCGGCTGGGTTCGTTGCAGATTCAAGGGGTGAAATTGCCCCACGATCGCCTCGGGGGTCGCCGCTTTGGCAATAACGTCGCTTGGGGCTGGTCTCAAGCGGGATTATCAATCCTGCATCTAGGCGGTGCGGCTGCCCCGATCACCATCGAGAACCAAATCCTGTTGGGTAGTCCTGACGTACTGTTGATCCCTGTCGGCGGTAGCCCCAAGAGCTACAACCCAGAAGAGGCTAAAGCCACGATCGAGTTGCTCAAACCTCGATTGATTATTCCGACCCAATACCGCACCAGTGCAGCGAATAAGGACAGCTGCGAGTTGGGGCCGCTACAACCATTCCTCGAACTGATGCAGGGCACACCCGTTCAACGTCCGGGCAGTACTGTCACGCTACAGAAGGCCAGCATCCCGAAAACCGGCTCGCGAATCATTGTGCTGTAGCCAGCAGTCCGCAAGCAGATTAGGACAATCTAGTTCTGGGCTGGTGTAGAGTCAACAGCCTCTATCCGTGGGGGTGATTGCGCCCCCCATACATCCACCGGGAGACTCGACACCCCCAGTTCCTTTCAACAAGATTGCAGTTGAGACTTGCAGCAGCGATCGCTACCGGTAAAACTAGCTGGTCCTGACCATGGGTTAGAGGTTAATCGGCTCAGGCAACAACGTCCTAACATATTTGCCCTATGCAAGCAGATTAAGCCCCACAGCCAGCAAAAAGCAGTCCAACCCAACGGAAGGACTGCTTAAAAGCGACCTGATTGAATTGCGATCGCGGCGATTCGGCTCTAGTGGCGAGCGATGATGCGCTGCACAATATCCATTCCCGTGACAGCCTGCCAAGCAAACAGGCCAACAATCACGGTGTTGAGGGCGATGTGGGTGCCCCGCGCTAGCTCATTACCTTTTTGCATGAATGGGGACAGCGCTGCGGAAATAGCGATCAAACCGGCCATGCCCAAACCGGCCAGTAAGTGAGGGCCAACAAACAACTTGCCGTTATTGATGTAGGTGACAGCCATGCCGCCCACAGTCCCTAAGACCATCAAGGCGAGAATGAGTGAGCCCCACTGGAAGTGCTTTTGATTCACTTTGGCTTGAATCAGTTTCTTTTTCTCTTCCCCAGTCGCCGACCGCAGTTGGCGCACTTGGAAGCCGAGATAGCCCGCATAGAGGCTGACTCCCAGCAAAATCCACATCAATAGTGGATGGCCAAAGTTGAGATAAAACTTGAGTTCGTCTGACATGGCGTGTTCTCCTCGCCGGGCTAGGACAGGCTACTGCCTGCTCGGCAGCAAAGGTCTTCACAAATCTTAGGGTAAGCCCCGCAGACTCAGCAGTTGAATGCCCTGGGGCTGCGAGAGCAGTGCGTGATTCAGCAGCAATCCCGTAAACGTCCAAGTCTGATAACGGCAGGCGCGAGTAGCAATCTGGACCGAGTCCTGACCCTCGTAGTACTCTGGCCACTCATCGCCAGGGAGTTGCTCGCACTGCTGAGTGTGGTAGTGCTGAAGCTTATTCAGCCAGACCTGACAGAGATTGCGATCGCCTCCCCGCTGTTGGTAGTGCAAGACCGCCGCACTGAGATACCAAAGCAGGGATGGCCAACTACCACCGTTGTGATAGGACCAAGGCTGATTTTTAGGATCGCAACCCGTCAGGATTTTCCACGCCGATCCGGTTAAAGCGGGATAGCAGAGCCGCAACGGCACTTGGCCCAAAATCTGGGCTTCGTTCTGCAAAATCAAGCGCAGAATCGCACCCTGCTGATTGAGCGGAAGCACATCGAAAACGATCGCCAGCAAATTGCCAAGGCTAAAAAAGCGGAAGTCAGGACGTCCTGCCCGTATGTTCCCTAGGAAGTAGCCACCCGACTCACCCAGCCAAGGTTCAACCCAGTCAGGGATGGCGATCGGCTGAATGTTGTAGGGGTTATGGCTGCGATCGCCAAATTCTTCGGTGGGCCACTGCTGCCAGCGTCGCAGGCGATCGGGCGTCACCCAGTAGTGCCAGCAGAGATACTGCCGCAGGCGACGGGCTTGCACATGGGCAGCATTGGCCGCTTCGGTGTATTGCAGCAACTGCCCACAAGCCCGCAGTGCCCCGTAGAGCAGGACTTGAATTTCTAAAGGTGCGCCCGCCACATCCAATGGACGACCGACCATGAAGGCCCCATCGGGCACCTCGAGCAGTGGGTTTTGGTTGAAAACCGGACGCAGCAGGAAAGCCAGCAACCGCTGTAACCCCTGCTGAACAGTCGGACTGTGGACAAAGGCATCATCATGGGAGGCCCGCCGATAGGCCTGTAGCAGCACCGGCCACCAAAGGCTAGGGTCAGCAGAAACCACCCGCCCGATCGCCCGCTGACCATAGTCAGCAACGCAGTGGGTTTCCTCACAGACGAAACTGGTCGGCAGAATGCCATAGGTTTGCAGTGCCTGGCTCTGGAGAGAAAGCGACAGTTGCAAGAAGTCGCGGACAACGTCAGTTTTGCCCTGCAACAGCAGGTAGAGCATCACCGGCACGTTGTCGCGAATAAAGATTTCGCGGTAGTTCGCTGCCGCCAACTCCTGATCTTCAGGCAGTGCCGCGATCGCCCCCGCCCACTGATCGTGATAGCGAACCAAGGCCCGATCCCAAAGTAACTGCTCCGCTGTTTGCAGCGCGGTCTGCAGCGTAGCGGGCAGCACAACAGAATCGGGCATGGCAAAGTCCTGCGGGAGAACAGCAGTGGGTCAGACTTTAGTGGAGGAAGTGGCGCGTGCCAGTAAAGACCATCACAAGGCCAAGTTCGTTCGCCGCTGCAATTGAATCAGCATCACGCAGACTCCCGCCGGGTTGCACGATCGCCCGAATTCCAGCTGCCGCTGCGGTACGAACACTGTCATCAAAGGGAAAGAAACCATCGCTGGCAAGAATGGCACCTTGAGCGCGATCGCCCGCTTGTTCCAAGGCAATTTTGACGGAACCGACCCGATTCATTTGACCGGCACCAATCCCGAGCGTGACGCCATTCGCCGTCACCGCGATCGCATTGGATTTGACATGTTTGACCACCTTCCAAGCAAACAGCAACTCCTGCCAATCGGCTTCGCTAGGCTGCTGTTCCGTGACGACCTGCCAAGCATCAACGGTTTCCAGCTGATCATCGCTGTCCTGCACCAAGAATCCGCCGGCGATCGATCGCACAGTTTGCTGCGGACCGCTATTGAAATCTGCCAGGGTGAGTACCCGTAGGTTTTTCTTAGCTGCGAGAATCTCAGCCGCTGCTGGCTCAACCGATGGGGCAACAATACATTCGAGGAAGGTGCCGGTCATCGCCGTTGCAGTTGCCGCATCGATCGCCCGATTCAGGGCCACAATGCCCCCGAAAGCAGAGACGGAGTCCGCGTCAAACGCTTTTTGATAGGCATCACTCAATGCCTCAGCTGTGGCGACTCCGCCGGGATTATTGTGTTTGAGAATCGCGGCAGCAGCGGGGCCATCCGCCGGGAACTCCGCAATAATTTGGCGTGCTGCCTCGAGGTCAACTAGGTTGTTGTAGCTCAGCTCTTTGCCCTGTAGTTGCTGCGCCGCTGCCCAACCGCTGGCCGTAGCACCGGTTTGATACCAAGTCGCCGCCTGGTGGGGGTTTTCGCCGTAGCGCAGGACTTGCACCGGCTGAGCACTCAGTTGCAAGCGATCGCTGGTCGCTTCAAATTGCTCAGCGAGATAAGTCGCGATCGCCGCATCATAAGCAGCGGTGTGCTGGAAAGCCGCTAGAGCGCACTGCTGGCGGAACGCGAGGGGAATTTGTCCCTCTCCATCGGCCAGGGCCGTCAGATAGGGCTCGTACTGGCTGGGGTTAGTCAGAATCGTTAGGTGAGCATGGTTCTTGGCCGAGGCCCGCACCATTGCTGGCCCGCCGATGTCAATTTGCTCGATCGCATCTGCCAGCGTCACTTCAGGACGGGCGATCGTGGCCTCGAAGGGATAGAGATTGACGACGACTAAGTCAAACGGCTGAATGTTGTTGGCCGCTAAATCTGCTTGATCCTCTTCGCGATCGCGGCGCGCCAAAATGCCGCCATGAATGCGGGGATGCAAGGTTTTGACTCGGCCACCGAGGATTTCGGGTGAGCCCGTGTGTTCTGCAACTTTCGTAACGGGGATACCTGCTTCTAGGAGTTGCTTGGCGGTGCCACCGCTACTGACAATCTGAAACTGAAAGCGATCGACCAGTTGACGTGCAAAATCAACGAGGCCAGTTTTATCGGAAACACTGAGCAGGGCAAATCGCGGCATTGAAAATCCTAGGAGAAGCATTCAAACAGCAGTCTTCTCCAGCATAAAAGCAAATGACCAAGGCTTGATCGCGCGATCGCTTCTCTACTCAGCCAAGACAGTTGCGTATTGCTGATTTTCAGTCATCTATTCCAGTCATTTTCAGCTAGCAAAAACCAACTGAAGTCAAGCAGAATTTCATAATTTTATGACATCAAAAATAGCCTGCAATCACCTTCTGCGATCGCTTAAGTTCAACGAACGTTAGGAGTGAGATCTGAGCAACTTCAGCAGAGTGCTCAAACCCAATCTTGGTCAGCAAGCGTTTTGATAGCTTCTAGACTCAGCGCAGCCCTTAGCGATCCAGCGCGTAGACCTGACCATCAATCAGCAAACAGTGAATGCCCTTCGCTTGCAGCCAGCGCGTAGTTTTTAACAAAATCTGGCTGTCGGGCAGTTTGATCACCCGTTGATTGCGCTTACAAAAACGCTTAGCGGTGCGGGGATTATCAAAGAGCGGCAATGCTTGGGCTTCCGCATGATCCGCCTCTACCGTTCCTAATTCCGCCAAAGTTGTCAGGGAACAGGTGACCAAATCCGCTGTGCGATCGACAACGACATAGCTAGTGCGGGGGAGGGGTGCAATGCCTAGGGGTAAGAGTTCAAGGGTCGCCGCAGCCTCTGTGCGATCGCTGTCCCCATCAGCCGCAAGATCGTCTTCGTCGAACACGAGTTCATCGTCTTCGCTGTCATCATCCCCAAATTCATCTGCATCTTCGATCGCAGCAACTCCGCCCCGCAAATCATCAGCGGTTAGTTCTAAATCGATCGCGGTATTACTGATGTGTTGGGTTGCAGCAGTGGATTGTCCGGGTTCAATCTCTGGCTCTGTTTCTGAAAAGATCGCCGCTTCCGTGAAGGGGGTTTTCGGAATTGGGCGTGGCCGTTCCGGCGCAGGTTTCGGCTCTGAGATTGGAGTGGGGGGTGGGATCGCTTCCTCTCCAGTCACCGGCTCGGGCGTTTCTACAGCTAGCGGGGCAAAAAAAGGCGCACTGATGCTAATCGCCTCAGGTTTGTTCGGCAGTTCCGGCGTTGCAGGTTCTGCACTGTCCGTACTAGCTGCCGTAAAACGACGACGGCGGCGACGTCCACCACTGGCTGGTTCTGGCTCCGGTGCGATCGCCTCTGCTGGGAGCGGCTCAGGATCAGCAATCGCGGACGGGTCTGCAGCTTTCGGTACTACCGGCGTTGAATCCACCTCTGGGGTCACTGCAACTGAATCTGCCGTTTCCGTCAATCGGCTGCGGCGATCGCGCAGTTGCTCATATTCCTCGGGCGAGAAACTGCTGCGCAAAATCCGCGACACCGTACTGACACTGACCCCAAACTGTTCAGCCAAAGCAGCAACCGGAGCAGTCGTAGTGCGAAAGCGCTCGAGCAACGCTTGCTTATCAGCAGGAGAAAGCTTGGCAGGGGCCATGCAGCAGGGCAGCGCGAAAGGGTCCAAGAGCCCATTCTACTGTGGTGCTTTCCTTGCACGGTGCGATTGGGCAAGAGCGATCCCTAGGTTTTTGGGTTGCGACTCCGGAGGGGCGATCGCGAATTGCCGTTTTCAACAACTGGCCCAAGGGAGGATTTCAACCAGTTTCAAGCAGGGACGCTGCAGCCGTGGCGGATGAAGCTCTCTGGAGCAATTTCGAGAGAGTCATCAGTCCTTGTGCCACAGTAAACAATTGGCGGACTACTTCTCCTCATGCCTTGGACCCGCATTCTCAGTGGCACGGTGGCGATCGCGATCGCTCTGGGATTGCTGACGTTGGGCGGCTGGTATTTCACCTGTGGCCTTGGAATTATGGTCTACCTTGGCCTGGAAGAATATTTCCAGTTGGTGCGCCTCAAGGGAATGATGCCGGCGGCACGGACGACCTTGGTCGTCAGTCAACTGTTGCTGATTGTCGCGAACCTCAACCCTTCCCTCACCGATGCGATCCTGCCAGTAACAGCCATTCTGATCTGCGCTTGGCTGCAATTTAAGCCCAAGCCCTCCAGCATTGCCGACATTGCCGCCTCAATTCTGGGCCTGTTTTACACCGGCTATCTGCCCAGCTACTGGGTGCGCCTGCGATCGCTCGGATCGGCTGCCAGTAGTAATCTCCCCCTCGGCGGCTTCTGGCCCGATCGCTGGCTACCGTTTAACCAATTACCGCCAGGTCTAGCCCTACTGTTGCTGGCCTTCCTCTGCATTTGGGCCGCTGACATCGGCGCCTACTTCATGGGGCGTTGGTGGGGACGCACCAAGCTCACCCAAGTCAGCCCCAAGAAGACCGTGGAAGGCGCGATTTCTGGCCTACTTGGCAGCATGACCGTCGCCACTATCGGGGCCTTTTCCTTAGCTTGGCCCTATCCATTGCTCACCGGCTTGGGCTTGGGCCTGATCATCGGCGGCTGTAGCTTGCTGGGCGACCTAACCGAATCGATGATGAAACGGGATGCTGGCGTCAAAGACTCCGGTCAGATCATTCCTGGACACGGTGGCATCCTTGATCGCACCGACAGCTACATCTTTACGGCACCGATGATGTACTACTTCGTGACGCTGCTGCTACCGCTGTTGCGTTAGGCCGCTGTCGCGAGAACTCGGAACTCTCCCGTCAGATCGACCTTGCCGTCGCTAATCACCAAACTGGCGATCGAGACATCCTCACCGAGGGCGATCGCATAGGCCTCAAGCCCACTCAAATCAGGCGCGGGCTGGGTCGCTGACTGCCACTGGGGACTGTGCAGGCGTAAAGTCTGCGGATCTACTAAAGCGAGGCCGAGGGATAACTCTGTGTCGGGCGTGATCAGCAGGTGGAGGCGATCGGACCGGAGGCGAAACTGTAGTTGGGTCGCCAGCTGCTCTACCGAGAGTCCTAGCTGTTGCCAGTAGTCCGCCAAGATCTGCCAGATCGCCTGTTGCCAAAGCTCGGAGCTGAGTGAGTCGTTGAAGTTAGCTTCCAGCAGTTGCACCTCAGCGGCAATGCGAATTTCCTGCAGAAGTTGGAAGGCTTGGCCGCGCACCATCTGAGGCAGATTGACGCGAATTTCGGAGCCCAACAGCGACATGCGCTCCAGACAAAGCCCTTGGTAGACAATGCCTTGTGCCGCGATCGCGACCTCGGGAATTGTGCCGCCCAGCAATTGACGACTGCTGCCGCCAATGGTCAGATCTAGCTGCGCGATCGTGGCTTGGCTGTGCAGCCAGAGCTTAATGGCCGGAGCCAAAACCCGTCCAATGATTCCCGGCGCTGTACCCATCACTATTTGCCCCTTGGTCCGCTGTTTACTGTCTCGCGAAGCGGTCAAGCGAGGCAATGGTGTCGCGATCGGGGTCAGGGGGCAACGATGGTCGCGGGGCCGTTGTTACACTAGCGGCGATTTCAGTGGAGCCAACAGGTCGGGGCGCATGCGATCGCAACTTTTGCTAGGGCTAGCAGTGCTGGGGCTATTTGGGGGCGATCGCTGGATTGAGCCCGCCGCCACACAACCTGCTCCGGCAGCCAATCCGATGGTTGCTCCAGTAGCCGCGCCAACCATCGGCCTCCAGCTCAGTTCACAGTGGCCAGCCGGACAAGATACGGGGCTATGGCAAACGGCCCGCGATCGCCAAGCAATGATTACGGCGATTGACCGCAGTCTGACTTGGTTAGCTACACCGGCCGCCGAGAAAGCCTACCGCGATCGTCCCGCCAACCAACCCGATCGCCGTTGGGTACAGCGCAGCCTGCAACGCTTTCGTCAGTTGCTGCAGACCAGTCGCAATACAGCCAGTTTTGAGGCCGCGCTGCGGCGGGAATTTCAACTGTGGCAATCCCCCGGTCTGGACAACAACAATCGCGTCGATTTCACGGCCTACTACGAGGCGGTGTATCCCGCTAGCCTGACCCGCACCGAAACCTATCGCTACCCCCTTTACCGACGGCCCGCTGATTTCGATCGCTGGGCACAGCCCCACCTGACGCGCCGCCAAATCGAAGGCGAAGATGGCCTCTTGGGCGATCGCAGTCCCTTAGCTGGAACAGAACTGGTCTGGCTGAGCGATCGGCTAGCGGCCTTTTTGGTCCATGTCCAAGGCTCTGCCCGCCTGCAGCTCACCAATGGCCGTGAGTTCACGGTGGGTTACGCCGGAGCCACCCAGCATCCCTACCGCAGTATTGGCCAAGAGCTGGTGCAAGACGGGGTGTTTACAGCCGAAGCCTTGACGCTGGGCAAGTTGATCAATTGGTTTGCCGCCAATCCCGATCGCCTCAGCGACTACCTGCCCCGCAACGATCGCTTTGTCTTCTTCAAACCGACAGCTGGCGCCGCCGCCACCGGCAGCCTCAGCCAACCTCTGACGCCAGGTCGCTCGATTGCCACCGATAAAACCCTCTTCCCGCCGGGTGCACTCGCCCTCATCAAAGCGCCCTTGGCCGGCGATCGCGGCGGCTTATCCTACCGCTATGTGCTGGACCAAGATACGGGTAGCGCCATCCGTGGCTATGGTCGCGTCGATGTCTTTTGGTGCACGGGCGCAATCGCCAAGGCTCGTGCTGGTGATGTCAATGGGCCCGGCAGCCTCTACTACCTGCTGCTGAAGCGATGACAGCCCGCTGATTGCCCTGCTTGAGTCTCGAGGAGCAAGGAGGATGGGCGATCGCACCGGCTGGGCAATGTCACAATTTTCTTGAGAATCCCTTGAATTCCAGTGAACGCCCACTAGCGTTGAACTAGTCAGCGGTTGAGGCAACGGCCCTTGCGTTGGAGCCTCGTCCCTACCTTCCAATCGCTGCATCTTTTCTTGTCCGCGCTGCTAAGGATAGCCAGAAGATGTTCAAGCCCCAGTCTTGGTTCCCAACGCTACTGAGTACCGTGCTCGGTTTTGGGGCTGCGGTGCTCACAGCCGCCCCTAGTTCAGCGGCCGAAAGGATTACAGTTCGTTGGTCCGGGACTGATGTCACCATTGCGGTCGATGACCTCGCCAATTTTGCGCAGGGGCGCCCCGTCGGCGCTGATCTGCGAGCGGTTTTGGCCTTGCTCTCACCGGAAGTCCAGCAGTCGATTCGTTCGGCCTTGATTGCTCCCGTGCCCATCTCGCCCAACGCGATCCAGCAGATTGTCAATCGGGGCGATACCTTCAGCATCTTTCTGACCCGTGTCGGCAATGTGATCCGGGCGGAACCACCTGTTTCCCTAACTGACCCAGCGATCGCCACAGCCATCACAACCGCAGCCCAATCGCCGCAAGGGCTGTCATTTCTCAGTGCGATTCAGACGTTTCCCTCCGAAACCATCCTGTTCGATCTCAATGTCTTTTTGAGCTATATCCAGCAGCTCAACGAGCAACTCTTAGCCACCGAAGGCGTTGTCAATCGCTTGCAGCAACGGAGTCAGCCCGCCGATCCCGCACTGCAGCAACGCTATCAAGCACCGGGGCCGAACAGCGTTCAGGTCCAGAGCTTTAACTGGCAGGATCCCCAACGCAATCGCCCTGTGCCGACGGATTTATACCTGCCCAGCGGCACATCCCGCAATTTGCCCCTAGTGGTGGTTTCCCATGGTTTGGGCGAAACGCGCCAGACCTTTGCCTATCTGGCACGCCATCTGGCTTCCCACGGCTATGCCGTCGCCCTGCCCGAGCATGTGACCACCAGTGCGCGATCGTTCGAGAACGTCCTAGTCGGCATCAGCAGCCCGCCTGGACCTCAGGCCTTGATTGATATTCCAACGGACATTCGCTTTGTCCTAGACCAGTTGGCTACCACACCAGCCGCCGCTCGGGTTCAAACCCAAAAAGCTGCGGTTGTAGGTCATTCCTACGGAGGTTATGGGGCCTTGGCAGTGGCGGGCGCCCCTCTCAGTCCGGTCAATGCGCGACAGCAATGTGAACCCCTCGATCGCTTCCGCAATAACCTCTCCACCTTGTTGCAGTGCATCGCCATTAACTTGCCGCAACCGAGCTATACCTTGACCGATCCCCGCATTGTGGCCGCTGTTGCTGCTGATGGCCTAGCCAGCGATGTCTTTGGGGCCGCCGGCCTCTCGCAGGTAACAGTTCCTACCCTGATCTGGGGGGGAAGCCGCGATGTCGTCACACCGCCCCAACCCGAGGCGATCGCTGCGTTTCAGCAGCTCGGCACCCGTCAGAAGTGGCTAGCTCTTGCCGTGAAAGGGACGCACTTCACCGTGCTGCCACCCAACAATCAGCAACCCCAAGGCTTCCAGATCCCTTTGCCACCCGAGTTGATCGGTCCTAGCCAAGCAGCAGGCAACCTGCTGTTCCAAGGCTTGACCTTGGCCTTTCTCGATCAAACCTTCCGTGGGCAGCCGGCCACACTCTTGCCCAGCACTGGCACCACAACCATCGCGACTCCGGAACTGACAGTGCTCGTGACACCACAGTCTCCCTAGGGATGCCAGTCGCTATCCAAGTTGGCTAGCGGACAGACAAGGCAATCGCGATCGGTTTAGCCTACAACCGTTGACGAACACTGCGCTGCTATGGCCGATCGCCCCCTGCTGTTAGAGCTGACTCTCCTTTTTCTGAAGCTGGGCACCATCGGCTTTGGTGGGCCCCAAGCCCATCTAGCGATGATGGAAGAAGAAGTCGTTCAGCGGCGTCAGTGGCTGACCCCCGAAGAGTTCAGCGAGGGAATTGCCCTCTGCGAGATGTTGCCGGGGCCAGCTTCCACCCAAATGGGCATTTATATTGGCTATCGCCAAGCCGGTTGGATCGGCGGCGTGGTCAGTGGCGTTTGTTTTATCGCGCCCGCTTTTGCGATCGTTGTTGCCCTAGCTTGGGCGTACTTTCGCTTCCAAACCGTTCCGTCCGTTCAAGACTTGTTTCTGGGGGCAGCCCCCGCCGTGACGGCGATTATTGTTGCTTTCTGTCTCCGCCTCAGTCAGCGCGTTCTCAAGGAGCCCCTGCATTGGGGCTTAGCGATTGGGGCGCTAATTTTAACCCTCAGCGGTATCCTGCCTGTCTTTTTGATTCTCTTGCTAGCTGGAGCCGTCAGCTGGCTCTGGGCCCAGCGATCGCAAGCGGCTTGGTTACCGCTCTTGCCCGCAGCGATCGGCCCGACAGATTTTTGGGGCTGGGCACAGTGGTCCGAGCGGGGTGCTCCGCTGTTTCGCTTCTTCCTCGAAACTGGCACCTTTGTCTTTGGTGGCGGCTTGGTGATCATCCCCTTGCTGCAGCAACAGGTCGTGCAGCAGTGGCAATGGCTGACCGCCCAGCAATTTGTCGATGGGGTGGCGATCGGTCAACTCAGCCCGGGGCCAGTAGTTTTGACGGCTGCCTTCATTGGCTTTGCGGTCGCGGGCTTGAGCGGGGCAGCCACGGCAACGGTTGGGATCTTTCTCCCTTCATTTCTGTTTATTTTGCTGGCTGCTCCAATCCTGCAACGTCTGCGTCAGAACCGCAGCATTCAGCAGTTTTTGCGGGGGGTGAGCCCTGCTGTGCTCGGAGCGATCGCAGCGACCCTCTGGCCCCTGGCACGTCCCTCACTGCAAAGTGATCAACCGGCGATTCTGCTGTTCAGCCTGCTGCTCTTTGCCGGTAATCTTTTGGCGCTGGTGCGCTGGAAACGCCCCACTTGGCAGGTGGTGCTGGTTGGCATTGGTTTAGGGTTTGTAGTTGGTCCACTGCTTTAGGGGATGGCGATCGTGGGTCAGCGGCGGGTCGTTGCCACCTGTAAACCGATCACCGTCAGACCTGCAGCAGCGATCGCGGACTTTAACGGCCAAGATTGAGCGATCGGTGGCTGGGGAAGCTCGAAAGCCGAAGTTGGCAAGACAACCCCACCACTGATTGCCCCCAAGAGGAAGCCAAGGGTAGCCAGAGTTCCAAGCCACTGGGTAGATGACCGCATGCAATTGAGCTGCTCTTATTTCGGCTCATTGTGCCATTCCTAGTCACGGTATCCGCTAGGGTAGGTCGGAATTGCCTTGTCCAAATTGGTGACATGCCGACCTACCCGACAACAGCAGCTTCCATCGGAGGACTCGTTCCGGCCTCTTCTGATCTGCTGATCAATTTGGCCTATCTCAATCAAGAGGCTACGGGCTTAAGTCACTACGGTCTGCAACTAGTTCCCCACCTAATTCGGATTTTGCATCCGGTCTTGCTCTCGCCCTGCAGATGGCCAGGGGCAACAACCCTGCAGATTCCCAACAATATGACAGCGATCCAAGGTCTGCAGGGACATCTGCGACGGCTCATTTGGACACAGACCCAACTCGGGCAGATCTATCACCAGATAGGCAGCCGGCTACTGTTTTCTCCAGTACCAGAAGCGCCGCTAGGACAATCGATCCGCAAGGTGATCACGGTGCATGATCTCATCCCCCTGCGATTCCCCAGCCGTTCCTTCTCCACACTGTATTTCCGCAGTCATCTACCAAGGCTACTTAAAGAATCAACCCACATTTTTTGCAATTCCCAAGCCACAGCGCAGGATCTTCAGTCTTTTTATCAGGTGCCAGAACAGCGTTTGACGATCACGCCTCTCGCCTGCGATCGCCAACAGTTTCGGCCGCTGCGCCTCGACCGCCGCAACTATTTTGTCTATGTAGGCCGGCTCAATCCCTACAAGAACCTCCAACGATTGATCAAGGCCTTTGCCCTGATCCAGCGGCAATTAGACTGCGAACTCTGGCTGGTCGGCCCCGTTGATCGCCGTTTTCTGCCAGCAGTGCAGGCCCAGATTGAAGCTCAGGGGCTGACTGAGGTGGTGCGGTTCAAAAACTATGTCCCCCGGAAAGAGCTACCGATCATCCTCAACCAAGCGATCGCCCTCGTTCATCCCAGCCTCTGGGAAGGCTTTGGCCTGACCGTTTTAGAGGCCATGTCCTGTGGAACTCCCGTGCTTGTCGCCGATCGTTCCTCCTTGCCCGAAGTGGTGGGGGATGCCGGTCTGTACTTCGACCCGCTGCAACCGGAAGCGATCGCTGAATCCATGCAGGCGATTGCTCAAGACTCGGGGCTACAGCAACGGCTCAGTGCTGCCGCTCTAGCGCGATCGCAGCAGTTCTCTTGGGAGCGGACTAGCCGGATTACGATTCAGCAGTTGCAGGCCTTGCTCTGAACTGCGCAGCAAGCTGTACCTCGAGATTGGCCACGGTTGTTGGGTCCTGATTCACAGGCGTCAGAACAAGCTGGCGACCCTCAAGCTCAAGGCTGGGTGTCAGCACGAGAGACCAGTAAGCAGCAGGACGGTAGGGTAAGCGTTCCGGCCATTCAATCACCACTAGCCCCGGCTCAAACTCCACACCTTCCCAGTACAACTCCGGCAGCAAGCGCGCTACATCAGGTGCCTCGAGGCGATAGAGGTCGAAGTGGTAGAGGGGCAAGCGCCCCTCGCTGTACTCACAGACCAAGGTGAAGGTTGGGCTGGCTACCACGTCGGGGATGCCCAAGCCTTGGGCGATGCCTTGGGTCAGCGTTGTTTTGCCGCTGCCTAAATCTCCTTCCAGTAAGAGGGTGCTGCTAGCCAGAAGCCTCTGTCCCAACAGGACTCCGAACTGATGGGTCGCAGTGGCATCCGGCAGGAAAAATTGCATTGGCTTAATTCGCAGAACGACGATACCAACGCATTAGGGCTGCAGCCAAGCGCGTCGGTTGGTGGCGGACACAGTGGTTTTGCGGATCCTCTTCCATCACATTCGCCAGAATCACTTGCCGACCCAGTTGCAGCACTGCCTCGCGATCGATTTCCACCGGCTGGGAATTTTGCCGCGCATAGCGCTGAACTGCAGCCTCAGAAGGCGGCTGACGCTGCACCAAGACCGCATCAAACAACGGTTCTGGATAGACGGAGTCGATCGCACGAATGTGGTCAGCCACCGTATATCCCAAGGTTTCACCGGGTTGGGTCATGATGTTGCAGACATAAACCCGGTAAGCAGAACTCTCCGCTAGGGCCTTGGCGATCGCGGGCACCAGTAGGTTGGGAATGATGCTGGTGAACAGGCTTCCGGGACCAATGATGATGTAGTCCGCAGCAGCGATCGCTTCGAGGGCACGGGGCAGGGCTGGCAAATCAGCAGGCGTCACACCCAGCCGCACAATCCGCCCCCCTGCTTCAGTAATTTGTGACTCACCTTCAATGCGGCGACCATCTTCCAATTCCGCCCAGAGGCGCATGTCCGAAAGCGTAGCGGGCAATACCTGCCCTTGCACTGCGAGAACTTTGGAACTGGCTGCGATTGCCTTCTCAAAATCACCGCCTGTAACCGCCGTCATCGCCGTTAGAAAGAGATTGCCGAAGCTGTGGCCGACTAAACCATCACCACTGGCAAAGCGATAGCGAAATAGTTCAGTCAGCAGTTTTTCTTCGTTAGCGAGCGCCGTCAGGCAGTTGCGAATGTCGCCGGGTGGTTGCACGCCCATTTCACGACGGAGACGCCCCGACGAGCCTCCATCGTCAGCGACCGTTACGATCGCCGTCAGATTAGTGCTGTATTGCTTCAGGCCGCGTAGCAACGTCGAGAGGCCAGTGCCACCCCCGATCGCGACAATCCGAGGACCACGACTGAGTCGTCGATGGGAGAGCAGGACATCTACTAGCTCTTCTTCTTGCTCGGGCCGCAGCGCCTCGGTAATCGAGCCGACCGTCCGCGACTGCCCTAGGTAAAGCAACAGCAGACCCACACCCAACAACAGCGGACCACTCCAGTAGTTGGGCAACAATTGGGTCACAAACCCCAAGCCGTTCCGCACCATTGTCAGCAGGAAGTAGACCGGCGTCAGATCGGCCCAAATCGCCGCGCCGAGCAGGGCGGCAAAAAAGCCCAGAATGCTCAGTAACATCCAGCGCTTGATCAGGAGGCCCGGGCGCAACCATTTGAACCATTGGCCGACTCGATGCTGCGATCGCGCAGAAAGCTGTCGCCCCAACTGCACGGAACTACGCCGCAATTGGCGTGAATTTAGACGTCGATCGGAGGGACGAGCTGCAGGTCTCTGACGAGTCACGGGTTCTCTGAAGACAACAGCGAGTTACCAGACAGGGCAATCGATCGCTGGCTCTTAGTGTATCGCTGACGTTTGCGGAGCCCAAGGTATCCTCCGGCTCAAACGGGCTGAGCAGCTGGAGCACTCGATCGAGACTGAGGCTGGCGATCGCCCAGAGAACAGGGGAGATGCAAGTCCAGCGGGCGCGCTACTCACCCCCTGCGAGGGAGCGACGGAAGCCAAGAGGGTACGAATCAATCCTGACCAATGACCTGGCTCAACCCTGGGATTGGCATTGAGAGGATGAGTGGATCCTGTCGTTCTGTTAACGTCTGTTTCAGCTTTGACACAGACGCAAAAGCCCTGTCGGGGCCGACGAAATGCCCGTGATAGGATCCCAACCTGTAGCCAAGAAACGTTAGAGGGCAAAGCGTTGGCACTTCGGGTGGCTGTGGTCGGCGGCGGACCGGCGGGATCTTGTGCAGCGGAAACGCTCGTCAAAGCCGGTATTGAGACTTATCTAATCGAGCGCAAGTTGGACAACGCAAAGCCCTGCGGCGGTGCAATCCCGCTCTGCATGGTCAGCGAGTTCGACCTGCCGGCGGAGATCATCGATCGCCGCGTGCGCAACATGAAAATGATTTCGCCGTCCAACCGCGAGGTCAACATCAATCTCGACAATGCCGACGAATACATCGGCATGACCCGTCGGGAGGTACTGGATGGCTTCCTGCGCGATCGCGCGGCCAAGCTGGGCACCAAGCTGATCAACGGTACGCTCTTCCGTTTGGAACTGCCGAAGGGCGATCGCGATCCCTACGTGCTGCACTACGCCGATCACTCCAACGGCAGTCTAGAAGGCATTCCTTCGACCCTAGAAGTGGATGTGGTGATTGGGGCGGATGGCGCTAACTCGCGTATCGCCAAAGCGATCGATGCGGGCGATTACAACTACGCGATTGCTTTCCAAGAGCGCATCCGTCTGCCTGAAGACAAGATGCATTACTACGAAAATCTGGCGGAAATGTACGTCGGTGGCGACGTTTCGCCCGACTTCTACGCGTGGGTGTTCCCCAAATACGACCACGTAGCAGTCGGTACGGGCACGATGCATGTCAACCAACGCCTGATCAAGAAGCTGCAAGCAGGCATTCGCGCTCGGGCTGCAAACCGTTTGGAAGGCGGCAAGATCATCAAGGTCGAAGCACACCCGATCCCCGAGCATCCGCGTCCGCGTCGGGTTGTTGGCCGGGCAGCACTAGTTGGCGATGCGGCCGGCTACGTGACTAAGTCTTCAGGTGAAGGCATCTACTTCGCGGCCAAATCGGGTCGGATGTGTGCCGAAACGATCGTCGAAACCTCGAACAACGGCGCTCGCATTCCTACCGAAGCGGATCTGAAGCAGTATCTGCGTCGCTGGGACAAAAAATACGGCACCACCTACAAAGTGCTGGACTTGCTGCAAACCGTCTTCTATCGCTCGGATGCAACCCGTGAAGCCTTCGTGGAAATGTGCGACGACAAAGATGTGCAGCGTCTGACCTTCGACAGCTACCTCTACAAAACCGTGGTGCCGGCCAATCCCTTAGTGCAGCTAAAAATCACGGCCAAAACCCTCGGTAGCTTGCTACGCGGCAATGCCTTGGCACCAGCGGAATATAAACCGATCGATGCGGCTTAATTGCTGCCTCTGATGCACAATCAAAACGGCTCCTGCAGGAGCCGTTTTTTATTGAGTACCGCTAGCGATCGCAGAGACTTCTCATGACTCAACTCAAACTGCGATCGCTTTGGCAGGAAGGCTGGCAATTGTTCCAGCACTATCCGGCGGAATTGCTGGGCTTCTCTGCAGTGAGTTTGCTGATTCAAAGTGGCTTGCAAGGTCTGCCAATCCTGGGGTGGCTGGCACTGCCTTTTTTTGTTGGACCGCTGACCTTGGGCTTGAACTGGGGCATTTGGCAGCGGCTCTGCGATCGCGATCGCCCCTTGAGTGATTTCTGGATCGGCTTTCAGCAACCATTCCTGTTTTGGCAATCCTTTTGGGCAGTGACTTGGATCAGTACGATTGCCTTGATCTGCTGGAGTCCCTGGCTGATTGGGGCGGTTGGGCTCTGGAGCTGGTGGGAGGTCAATCGCACTGTTGCGATCGCGATCGGTAGTATCAGTGGCGTCTTCGGACTGATCGGCCTGGCCAGCTTTTGCTACCTGATGGTGGCCTACCAGTTCACCTTCCTCTTAATTGCCGATCGCCATCTCCGGGCTTGGCCTGCCATGCAAGTCAGTCTGCAACTGCTGCGATCGCAATGGGGAATCGCCGCACTGGGCATTGCGGGCTGGACTGTCGTGAGCAGCGCGATCGCAATCATCACCTGTTGCTTAGGTCTGGTCTTAACAACACCACTATTTTATTGCTGCCTAATCGCCGCTTATCAACAGTTACAGAATGCGGATCCATTGGTTGAAAGCACTATCTAGCCTGAATTTTTCTTAAGACTGCCGCTATTCTTTGCGATCGCCAGGATACTCAAAACGTCAACTTCCTCTGCGATCGTGATGGCTTCTAGCTCTTTCAATAGCAACGAAGACTTACTCAACCGCGACTATGAGTTCCGATTTGGTTCCTATCTGTCTCGAGGCTGGGCAATTTTCAAACAGAACTTGGGCCTCTTCATCGCCTACTTAATTATTGTTGGCCTAATTTCCATAGCTCTCTCCAGTTTAGATGCCGCATTTGTCGCAGATGAGGAGGGCACTGGACTGCGCTTTGGACCAGGTGGAGCCATTCAATTGGTCATTAATGGCCCACTCTCTGCTGGCTTTTTCTTAGTAGCCTTTAAAACGATCAAGCAGCAACGGGTTGAGTTCGGTGACTTCTTTCGCGGCTTCAATCGCTTTCTACCCTTTTTTCTGACGTCACTGCTAACCAGTGCCTTAACACTGATTGGCTTTGTCCTCCTGATTGTTCCTGGAATCTATCTAGCGATCGCCTATGTATTTGCCCTACCTCTTGTCGCAGAGCGAAACCTTGAGCCTTGGGCAGCCTTGGAGTTGAGCCGCCGTTTAATCACCAAAAAGTGGTTGACTTTTTTTGGCTTTTTGATTGTTCTGGGTCTGATTAACTTTGCTGGAGCATTACCCTGCGGAATTGGCCTGCTATTTACGATCCCTTGGTCCATTTGTGCAATCACAGCAGCCTACGAAGATATTGTCGGGATTGCCAATTCGTCAGAAGATGCTTGAATTAAGTAGAAACTTTTTCCTCGGAGTGAGTGAGTAACGATGACAACATCACCATCTAATGAGACCAACAGCAAGAAAATTTTGGCTGGAATTCTCGCCATTATCCTGGGTGCATTAGGAATTCACAAATTTGTTCTGGGATACACCACTGAGGGCGTCATTATGCTCTTAGTCTCGATCCTGAGCTGCGGCTTCCTAGCGCCAGTCATGAGCATCATTGGCATCATTGAAGGCATTATTTATTTGACCAAGCCTGATGAGCAATTTGAGGCCACCTACATCACCGGCCGTAAACCCTGGTTCTAGTCATCGCTTTCGGCAACAGCGACAGGTCGGACTGCTCTTACTGGGAACGGGTGCGCTTTACACTGCGCTCTACAGCAGCGACCGCCTTCCCACCCGCTGGACCTGTCCATTGCTCGCGCTAACGGGGCTGCCCCGTCCCACCTGCGGCTTAACGCGATCGCTAGCGGCCACCTGGCGCGGGGATTGGGTAAAGGCGGTTCAGTTTCATGTGTTTGGACCGCCCCTCTTCACGATCGGTTTGGCCATCGGTCTCGTCTGGTTAGCGGAACTCTGGCGACAGCGATCGCTCTTGCCGTGGCGATCGCTCGTTCGTCACAGCTGGCTACCGCTCCTAGTAGGCCTCCTGCTTTACTACAGCACCCGTCTCTGGTGGAGTTGGCAAGCCGGGCTCTGGCCACCGCCTTGGGCGATCGCTCCTCTCTAACTTGGGCGTCTCATGAAATCACGCTTCTTCGTTAACCGCAGCCTCTTGCTAGTGATGGGGGGAATCTACTTTGTCGCCCTGTCTCAACTGCAATGGCCTGTTGTCGCCCGCGAGTTTTTAGCCTTGCTTCCTTTCCAATTGGTCATTCTTTGGGGGCTCCGCCGTCATTGGCGATCGCCCCAGAATGAGCGCCCTAGCTTGGATCAAAACAAGTCGTAGCTGGGCTGGCGCGGATCGGGAGCAAAGGCCAGCCACAGCGGGAACTGCAACAGGGACAGACTGACACTGTCTTCACCGTCGTCAATCACGATCAGAGGCAGATCACCCCGCTCTTCGATGCGTTCGGCTTTTTGAACCAGCGCATCGGCAAACTCAAATAGCGTAATACCTTGATTTGGGCCAAAATCTTCCCGCGATAGACCCAAGCAATCCTGCAAGCCGCGCCGCCATTCACCCAGTCGTTCCGGCGTACTCGCCAAAATCAGCGGTACTAAGCGCTCACCGTAGAGGTGATTGAGCACGGAAATCACAGCTGAAGCAATCAGGACATTTTGCTGGCGACTACCAAAACTACGGAGCGCACCCCGGCCGCCCATCGTAAAAAACCACTCGCGGACTGGCTCTTCATGAACTGCTTCGAAGGTGCGACGCAGCACCCACGGCTGACCGTAGTAGTCCGGTGACTGGCGATAGCGATTCAGTTCTTGCTCGATCAATTCGGCTTCGGGGGCAAATTCGGGATCCGCAAAGCCAGGCCGCAGAGGTGCTTTTGCTTCTACTGATGCAGGGGGAGGCGCAATGATTTCAGGGGCAGCGATCGGTTGTGGGGGGACTAAATCCAGCTGCTCTGCCGAGGCGGCTAGGTCTTGCAGACTGCCAACTAGGTAATCTTTAAAACTCTGAACCCGCACAGCAATCTCTTGGGATTTGCCGGCAAAGCTGCTGCGAATTTCCTGCTGGATGCGATCGCGGCGGCGCTCCAGTTTTTCAATCGAAGCCAAGAGAGCAGCTTGTCGCGCTTCTAAATCGGCTAGCGCGATCGCGGTGAGACGCTGCAGTGACGCTTCGGCCGGTGGGGGCGAATCTTCCACGGGTGTCGCCACAGTCTCCTCAGTCAAAGAGGATTCGGGCGCAGGCAGCTCCAGTGCTGGCTCAGCCGGCGTTTCTGGCTCTCGCCCCAGCTCTGGTAACAACACAGGCGGCGTTTCTGGTTCTGAGGGCAATACCGAGAAATCGTCTGGCAGCATGGAAAACCCTAGGAACAACAACTACCGAGGCGGACAAAACTGTTCGAGCGCCGTCCGTAACTCCTGACTGTCAAACAGAATCGGCAGAAAGTGAATACTCTCGGTCTCGCGAAAGTAGAAGAGGATTGGCAGGAGCGACCAGTAGATCCGCCAGTTAAGCCACATCGAGTAAGGGAAGCGACGGAGGAGGCGATCGCCCCGATAAATGTCCAAGTCGGTGGGGGTAAAGAACAACCGCAATGTCGCCGCTTGGTAGAGCAGAAACAGCCCAAACACCGCGATCCCCAGACCTAACCAGAGATTCAAGAACAGCAGTGCGATCGCAGCAACGATCAAGATGCCCGGTAGACGATAGCTCGGCGCTAAGGGCAGAACAGTTGGCGGGATTGCCACATCAGTCGGCATGACGTATTTCGCTCACGCGATCGCTGTCCTCGCTATTTTGCCATTGCTACTGTTTAGGGTGCCTGCAAAGCGGCATCTCCCACGCCACTGAACATCAGCTGCGACAGGAAGAAGTCCAGCACAAAAATCACTAGGAGTGCGGTAACAACTGCACCGGTCGTCGATTCGCCAACGCCCCGTGCACCGCCAGTGGTTGTCAGGCCCCAGTTCGTACCGATCGCGGCCACCACCCAGCCAAAAATCACGGCTTTGATCAGGCTACTGACGACATCCCACGGTTCGAGGAAGTTGCGGATGCCATCAAAAAAGACACTAACCGGGATGCCGTAGGCCGATTGAGCCACCAGACTACCGGCAGTCACCCCGATCAGGCCAAACCCTAGACAGAGAATGGGCATCATCAGACAGCAGGCCAAGGTCCGCGGCACCACCAGATAGTCAACGGGATCAGTGCGCAGCATCAACAGCGCATCGATTTGCTCCGTGACTTGCATCGTGCCGATCTCCGCCGCAAAAGCTGAGCCAATCCGACCCGCCACCACGACCCCCGTCAACACGGGTGCCAGTTCGCGGAAGAGTGCCAGAGCCAAGATGCCCCCTACGATGTTCCCGGCTCCGAAATTGATAAACTCGCGGGCAACTTGAATGGTGAATACCGCTCCAACGGAAACACCCGTCAGTAGCGTGATCAGCAGTGAGGATGGCCCCACGTTGGCCATTTGCTCCCGGGTGTTGTAGGGGTCAATCCGGGCGCGGAAGAGATGCAGCACGACCTGCCCAGCCAACAAAAGGGCGAGCAACAGTCGATTGACCCAGCGCTTGAGGCCGTTCAGAGGAGTTCTCCGCATAGCGGCAGGCGATCGCAGCTTAGCCTACCAAACAACGTTGTGCCGCTCTGTGACCGGCCTTATCTTTGCGTTTGCTGCAAAGTCGCGGATGCAAACAGCAAGCCTTCCTCGCTAAGCTGGGACTGACAGGCGAGAACTGTCGAAGCAACAGCGGTCGCGGTTCCTTAGGACCTGAGGACAGACTCCCACAATCAAATATTTTGGGTAGATGTAGATTAGAGATTGTTTGCGACACTCAGGCCAAACGCGATCACAGCCTCGGTTGCCAGCAATAACTTAACAAAGTCTTAAGAATTTTAACGATTTCAGTTCCGTCTGAGGGGGCATGGCTAGATTGAAAGCAACCGACCTGCCCTTGGTGTCGCCCATGCTCCTTCGGCCCCTTCCAGAACGCTTTTTGCGATCGCTCGCGGTTGCCGGAACAGTGGGCTTCGTTGCACCATTGGCGGTGATGGGGTTGCTCTGGCTCGCCATGACTAGCCTCAGTTGGGTCCCTGGAATTGGAAGTTGGGGACAGTCGGGCTTAGAGATTTTGCGCTACTTTTGCGACACCTTTGGCAGCGGTAACCCCCTCTGCGGGCTGCTGGTGATCGGGGCGACCTGCGCAGTCGTCGGCATGATGTTCGATACCTATGCCGTGTCTGTTTCACGGGCTTCGCGCTAGTTGTTCCGACAAGGCCTAAAGCGATCGCGCCGTCGCGGACTGCTCTGGTTGACCGTGCTGTTCTGCGTCTTTGTCGTCAGCCAGAGTCGGGCGATCGCAGCTCCGATCGATCTCCGTCCCTACTGGCAAGCGGCGCAGGCTCAGATTGATGACTTTCAGTTGCCCAATGGCCTGCAATTCATTGTCATGCAGCGGCCTCAGGCCCCTGTGGTTTCGGTGTTGACCTACGCTGCTGTGGGTGGAGCCGATGAACAACCGGGGCAGACGGGCATTGCTCACTTTCTTGAGCACCTAGCCTTCAAGGGCACCACAACGATCGGCACCCGCAACTATGCCGAGGAAGCGCCACTCTTGACCGAGCTGGATCAGCTCAACCGTCAACTTCAGCAAGCCCAGGCGAAGGGACAGGACGCCACAGCCTTGACGCAGCGCTTTCAAGCCGTTCAAGCCCAAGCCGCTCAGTACGTTCGGCAGAACGAGTTTGGTCAGCGCCTCGAAAATGCAGGAGCGATCGGGCTGAATGCCACCACTAGCGCTGACGCAACCACCTATTTCTGTAGTTTGCCAGCACAGCAATTGGAACTCTGGATGGCGCTGGAAGCGGAGCGGTTCCGGCAGCCGGTGTTCCGAGAATTCTTTGAGGAAAAGGCTGTCATTCTCGAAGAGCGACGGCAGCGTTTGGATAACGATCCAGTCAGCCAGCTGCTCGAAGCTCTCAAGGCGAAGGCCTTTCCCAATCAGCCCTACGGCCGCCCTGTGATTGGTGAACGAGCCGATATTGCGGCCCTCGATCGCGCCACGGTTCAGCAGTTCTTCCAGCAGTATTACGGTCCCAACAATCTGACGATCGCGATTGTGGGCGATGTCGACCCAGCCCAAGTGCGCCGCTGGGCCAACCAGTATTTTGGGGCTGAGCCTGCTCGCCCATTGCCACCACCTTCCCAGGGGAAGGCTAAGCCTCAGGCTGGTACGGTCACGATCAAAGCCCGCAGTCAACCTTGGGCGATCGTGGCTTACCCAATGCCTGCAGCCCGAGATCCCGATCAACTGGCGATGCAGCTACTGGCCGAAGTCCTCAGTCGCGGTCGGCGATCGCGGCTCTATCAGACCTTAGTCGAAGGCGATCGCTTGGTTCTGTCGGCCCAAGCCTTCCCCAACTTTCCGGGCGATCGCTTGCCCAGCCTGTTTGTGATCTCAGCCTCGCCACGCCCTGGAATTACACCTCAGACAGTGGTTCAAGCGATTACGGCAACCGTCACCGAACTGCAGCAGCAGCCCCTCAGTCAGGCAGAACTCGATCGGGTACGCAATCAACTGCGGATGGATCTACTGCAAGGCCTAGAGTCGAACGCAGGTCTGGCGCAGCAACTAGCGGAATACCAAGCGGAGGCTGGTGACTGGCGTCAGCTCTTCCGCGACCTCGAAGCTTTAGAGCAGATTACGCCCCTAGATCTGCAGCGGGCTGCCCGCCGGCTCTTTCAGCGCGATCGCCAGTTGGTGGGCCAAATCCTAGGAGAGGGGACGTGATCCGTCGCTGGCTGCTGATGGCTGCGGTGCTTGTCCTCTGCTGGCTGCAAATGCCGGTGACCGCGATCGCGGCAGTCGATCTGCAGCGTCCTGATATCGATCGCTGTCGTCTGGACAATGGCCTGCGGGTCTATCTGCTGGAAGATCGCACTCTGCCCCTGGTCAGTGGGTTGCTCTTGGCGGATGCCGGCTCCCGCTTGGATCCTGCTGATGCGTGGGGAACTGCAGACTTTACGGCTGCACTGCTAAGGCAGGGGGGTAGCCAAGCTTATCCCGTTGGGCAACTCGATCAAGCCTTAGAGGAACGGGCCGCCATGCTGGAATCCAATCCGGGCGTGACTGTCGCCAGCCTCAGTTTCCGCAGCTTCAGTCCTGACTTTCCCTTTGTCCTCGATCGCTTGTTTGAGGTACTGACCACCCCGGCTTTTCCGCCCGATCGCCTGCAACAACTGCGCGATCGCACCCTAGCCGCCCTAGCGCGGCAGAATGATCGCCCCGAAGCGATCGCTAGTCGCGAACTGCCCAAGTTGGTCTATGGACCAACGGACGCTTTGGCCCGCAGCTTGACTGCAGCCAATGTGCAACAGGTAGAACGGGCGGATTTAGTGGCTTTTCATCAACGCTTTTACCGTCCCGATCGCCTCTGGTTAGGCATCGTCGGTGATTTTCAGGCAGCTGAACTTTGTCAAAGCCTGCAAACGACGTGGGGGAAATGGCAGCCACCTGCAACGGCCGCAATTGCACCAGCTGCTTCAGCTCAGCTTACAGTGCCAGCGACTGCGGTCTACCTCATCGATCAGCCCCAGCTCAGCCAAAGTACGGTGCAGATGGCCAGCCTGGGGGGGCGGTTGGATGACCCAGATTATGCAGCGCTAACCGTCCTCAACGAACTACTGAATGGACTATCGGGGCGACTTTACAATCAAATTCGCTCCCGCCAAGGTCTGGCCTATAGCGTCTACGGCAGTGGGCAACCCAACTTTGAGCGACCTGGATTATTTGTCGCCGGCGGTCAAACGGCCCAAGCAACCACAGCTGCACTGATTCAAGCCCTGCGTACGGAACTGGCTGCCGTGCGATCGCAGCCGATCAGCGAGCGGGAACTAAAGCAAGTCCGCGATCGCCTACTCAATAGCTTCGTGTTTAACTTTCAGTCGCCGGATCAGACCTTGGGTCGGTTGCTGCGGACAGAGTTTTTCCAGTATCCCGAAGACTTTCTCTGGCGCTATCGAGAGGCCCTACTCAAGGTGACCCCAGCTGATGTGCAAACAGTTGCACAGCGCTGGATTCTGCTCGACCAAATGCCGATCCTCGTCGTGGGCGATCGCCAAGCGCTTTTACCTCAGCTGCAGACCTTGGGCCTTCCCATTCAAGACTGGCCACTGGATCAGCCGGTCACAGCAGCACCCTGATCTCGCAAGAAAAAGCCCCCGGCTCCCTGGGGGCTTCTGAGGAATGGTTGTACTGCTTCTGATACGCAAGACCAGCGCTTGTGGATGCATTGACTCTGCATGAGCTGAGCTGAAGGTCCTGCGTCCTCTGACGGACCTCACGGTTTGAGTCGGTAGTTGTGCTTTCCAACAGCAGCGATCGCTGCTCAAGCCAACTCTTTCGGCCCAGCGCTGGCTGTTGGGAAATGACAGGGCAAGAGAGCTCAGCTGTTCATGGAATCGACAGGGAACATCAGTCAATGCGATCGCGTCAGTACCTGACATGCAAATTCTAAGTGCTGACTTGGAATTGCCTGAGCCATTTTGAGATGTTTAATGAGTCCCAAATTCGTTGTCCATATCGCTGCTAAGGCTGCTCTCTTACTGCCCTTAATGGCTGCAGGTGCCACTGAAGCAGTCAATGTGCCTCAAGCCCGTTCTAGTGCAATCGAAGTCGAATTAACTGAGCTGAGTCCCACTGCAACCCCAGCAACATTGATTGCCAGCAATGATTTTGGAGGGAGTGATTTCGGTAATAATTCCCGTAACAATAGTGACTCCAATAATCAGTCAGATTCTGGCAACCAACGTCGCAATGGCAACAATTCTGACTTTGGCTAGGCTCCAACTCTGGGTCTTTAAATGCTAGCCGAGAGAGCCAGTTTCTTGAGTACGATCATCGCCCCTAGCGACGACTCTAGAAGAGTTAAAATATGATCGACTTTGGCTCTCTCACAAGTTATTTAGTGATGCAGAACCATTGTGGTGAAAAGCTCTAGAGAACTGACTACAAGAACTTCTTTGGAACATTGTTCCAGCAGAACAACCAATCATTCACACTTTTTGAAACAGAATAAAGCTGCCGCAACCAGAAATTGACAACAATATGAATAAATTACAAGACTTATTGGGAAGCCAAAACCTCTCGGTCTTTCTGAGTCATTATTGGGCTCAACAATCCGTTTATATCGCTGGAGACAGTTTGCGGTTCCAGTCCTTATTTTCCTGGAATCACCTCAATGACTTACTGAACTATCAAACCTTCCGAGAGTCAGAGTTGCGCTTTTCCCGCGACGGCGAGTCATTGCCTGCCGGCGATAATCCAACACTTTGGCGATCGCGTTTACAAGAAGGTGCGACCTTAGTTCTGAATGGCGTTCATCATCGCGTTCCAGCCCTCAAGCACCTAGCCACAAACCTCCGGCAAGAATTCGGCTATCGCTGTCATATCAATCTCTATAGTTCACCGGCACAGCAACAGGGGTTTGACTGTCACTACGATACTCATGATGTGCTGATTTTGCAGATTGAAGGTGAAAAGGAATGGTTGATCTATCCAGAAACGCTGCCCTACCCCACGGCTGATCAGCCTTCTTACGATCGCCTTCCTCCTGAAGAACCGCCCTATCTTCAGCAAGTACTGAGCCCTGGGCGATCTGCTCTACATTCCACGCGGGCACTGGCATTATGCAATCGCACAAGAAACGGCATCTCTCCATCTCACGATTGGCATTCACACCGCTACTGGCTTGGACTGGGTCAATTGGTTGCAACAGCAATTAAGAGACCAGCCCCATTGGAGACAGGGATTGCCCCTCGCAGGCTCATGCAACTTCGATCCCTTCAAACTGCGAGGTCATTTAGAGTCATTGCGCGATCAACTGATTACCTATTTGCAAGAGCCCCAAGCGATCGATGACTATCTTCAATATTTGAGTTGGCAAGATCAGCCCCACCTACCGATCCAACTCCCTCTACAACTGCATGGCGATCCCTTAGCGCAGGGCTTGCTCGGTAAATTTATTTGGTCACCACTCCATTCTCTTCAGTGGCAAGCTGAGGATGATCAGATTAAGGTGTTAATTGGTTCTAAGCAGATGGTCTTTAAAGGACTACCGATCTCCTTAGCCATGCGACTTTTTAGTTGCCGTCAATTCACCCTGATGGATCTCGGTGATTGGGCTCCCGACCTTGATTTTGAGTCAGCGATCGCGCCACTCCTTCAAAAGCTGATTTTGGCAGGCATTTTATTCGTCGAAGCTGATCAAGACGCAGAGGTCAGTGAAGTGAGTTCGCTTGCTGAAGTAAGTAAGGCCCCAACTGCTGGAGGAACAGTAATAATCCAGCCCGATGACGTGAGGGAGCGATCGCCAATTCCAAAGCTTTATACATAGCACCGGCCTGCTCTGGATAATGGCGGGCGAAACCAACGTAGCAGGGATAAAGGTCGCGGGTATAAGCCTGCTCTCGTTCCATCACTAACTCATAGCCTGTCCGCAGCAAGCGCTTAGTTATCCAGCGGCAAGATTCACGCATTCGAACATGAAAACGAGGAGAACTCGGCAGTAATTGTCGAAGTTCATGCTGAACTGCAGCTAAATCCCTCTCAAGATGTGGTTGATGGATCAAGAGCTGGGGGCCAACTTGAACAGCGGGCCAAGTCGTGATTAAGTCCTGCCCCCATAAACAAAGGCCTTGGATTTTCAGCAATGTTTGGAGTGACCGATTGACTTGGAGTGCATCGTAGCCAATCACAGCAATTTCAATTCCTTGGCAAAATGGGGCTTGACGCTGCAGTTGTTGTTGCAGGTGATCAATGGCGGCTGGATCAGGCGATTGGTGTTGCCACACCAGAATGCTATCGAGGTCTGAAATTCCTTGAATCGCTTTTCCCTGAGGGATTGAACCTCGTAGATAAAGGCTGTGAAGAGAGGCCCCAACGCATGATTGGCACCCTTCTAGGAGAGATTGGACAAGCGATCGCCAAGGATGATCAATTTTTTCTAGGCTAGATTCATTGACTAGATAACCCGGTGCATCCGGACGATAAACAGTGCCGATCGCTTGAATGAAGGTCAAAGTTCTAAGTAGATTTTGATAGCTTTAGTCTAAAATCTTAGCGTGACAGTGGTTGATAAACCTCGTAGTTTAGCCAGTTAGTGTAAAGCAGTTGAGCATGGCTACGCCAACGCACTGTCGGCACTTGATTCGGGTCATCATTAGGGTAGTAGTTGAGAGGTAACTGAATCGGCAACCCTTTCTCGCGATCGCGTCGATATTCGCGATCGAGGGTGTCTGCATCGTATTCCGGATGGTTGAACAGATAGGTGCGATGTTGGTCTGCATCCCAGAGGAGATGGAGTCCAGCCTCTGAGCTTTCTGCCAGAATTTGCAACTGTGATTGAGCCAATACCTCAGCCGCAATTACCTCCGTATGGCGACTGACCGGCACCAGAAAATCATCATCGTGGCCGCGTACCAAGGGAGAACTGCGATCGCGGAGATGATGCCAAAAAACGCCAAAGCGCTTGGCTGGCAAGGTTTGCTTTTCAATGCCATGAAAATGCTGAAGCGCGGCTTGGGCTCCCCAGCAGATGAACAAACTGGAGCGCACCGCCTCACGACTCCAATCCAGAATAGTCGTCAGTTCCGACCAGTAGTCCACCGCCAGCCAAGGCAGGGTTTCCACCGGCGCGCCCGTCACAATCAAGCCATCAAACTGGCGATCGCGAATTTGATCAAAGGTGCTGTAGAAGTTACGAAGATGCTCGGGGTCGGTGTGGGTTGGTTGATAGCTAGCCGTGTGAATTAAAGTGAGTTCTACTTGTAGCGGCGTATTGGCGAGTACCCGAGCGATCTGCGTTTCGGTTGTCACCTTGGTCGGCATTAGGTTCAAAACAACCACTTGCAAAGCGCGGATATCCTGCCGCCGCGCATCCGCATCCCCCAGCGTGAATACGGACTCAGCATCCAGAATGCGACGAGCAGGCAGATCTTGCGGAATGATGATCGGCATGGCAAAACGCTGGGAGGGTCGGCGATCGCAAGCCCAGTACGAAACAACCTAGGCGACTTGCGAAGCCTGCAGGGCTTGGTCAAGGTCAGCCAAGATGTCGTCTAAATGCTCCAAGCCAACCGAAAGCCGCACAAAGTCAGGGCTGACGCCAGCTGCGGCTTGTTCTTCGGGCGAGAGCTGTTGGTGGGTGGTCGAAGCGGGATGAATGACCAGTGTTTTGGCATCCAAAACATTAGCGAGGTTTGAGGCGAGTTTGACGGCTGAAATAAAGCGCTTACCAGCCTCCAGTCCGCCTTGGACGCCAAAGCCCAAGATTGCGCCTGCACCATTTGGGAGATAGCGTTGCGCGCGATCGTAGTCAGGATGGCTCGGTAGCCCTGGATAATTCACCCAAGTTACGAGGGGATGCCGCTCTAGCCATTCCGCCACCGCTTGGGCATTGCGAACGTGGCGCTCAGCTCGGAGGGGCAAGGTTTCGACGCCTAGTAAGACCTGCTGCGCGTTAAAAGGTGACAAGGTTGCACCGATATCACGCAGTAAACCTGTCCGAATTTTGAGGACGTAGGCCAACCCAGGGGCCACCGCTTCGGGATGATTACCAAAAGCGTCCCAGAAGTTGACGCCGTGATAGCTCGGATCCGGCCCTGCAATTTCGGGGAATTTGCCGTTATTCCAAGGAAAATCACCTTTCTCGATCACAATGCCGCCGAGGGAGGTGCCATGGCCGCCCGCCAGTTTGGTCAGGGATAAGACAACGACATCGGCACCATGTTCCAAGGGATTGAACAGGGGCGGTGGCGAGACAGTGTTATCGACGATGAAGGGAATTCCAGAGTCATGGGCGATCGCAGCGATCGCTTCAAAATCATCGACATTGCCCTTGGGGTTGCCGATCGATTCGGTGTAGACCAGCCGAGTATTTTCATCAATTGCTGCGGCAACACTACTGGCATCACTGCTATCGACAAAGCGCACTTCAATGCCAAAGCGCTTGAGGGTATGGCGGAAGAGGTTGATCGTGCCGCCGTAGAGATTAGTGGTGCTGATGATGTTCTGACCGGCGGAGGTAATCGCCGCGATCGCATAAAAAATGGCGGCCTGCCCCGAACTGGTGGCGACTGCGCCGGTGCCCCCATGCAGAGCGGCTAACCGCTGCTCCAACACATCGGTCGTGGGGTTCATCAAGCGGGTGTAGATATTGCCAAAGGCTTTGAGCGCAAACAGATTGGCGGCGTGTTCGGCGTCCTCAAAGACGTAGCTAGTGGTCTGGTAAATCGGTACCGCCCGCGAGCCCGTTGTGGGGTCAGGCTTTTGACCCGCGTGCAGCGCTAGTGTTTCCAGATGTTGAGACATGCAATTTCCTCGACTCTAAACTCGCAGAGACAGCCAGCCCGATCGCCCTGCAACCCTCAATCGTTCGGTCTTGGTTGGCTAGCATCGCAGGATGTTCGGCACTTTCAAGGTTCCCGCGATCACAAGTCGGGCGACGATGCTCAACTTCTGGGGGGTGAGCACTACCGCTGGCTAAAGATCGCCTGCGCCGCCCGTTCCCCCGAACGAATCGCGCCATCGATAAACGTTGGCCACTGACTCGCAGTTTCCGTTCCCGCCCAGTGCAAGGGGCCGATCGGATCGCGGACTGCAGATTTGAACAGGTAGGTTGCCCCCGGTGCGAGATAACCGGCATAACAACCCTTTGTCCAAGGCTGCATCGCCCAATTCATCTCCTGATAGAAGACGGGTTTGAGGATCCGATCGCCAAAGCGACCTTGTAGGGAAGCCAGCAGTTGTTGACGGCGATCGCTAGCCGACAATCTCAGAACCTGCCGCGCGGTTTCGGCGTAGACAAAGCCGGTGAGAATGCCCTGTTTGGAATATTCGGGCGGGGTACTGCTGTCGGCAGTTTCACCAACTAAGGAACCGTAGTCAATCGAAGCTCCACTGAGGCCATCCTTGCGCCAGAACGGTTCCTCAAACACCATGCCGACTTTGATCACACAGCCTTGGGGCCAGCGCTGGGTAATTTGGGCGCGATCGGTGGGCAGGCTTGGCTCGTATTCAATGCTGCCAGCCAGCGTGGGCGGCACCGCAATCACAACGGATTGAGCCGCGATCGCCTGCTGATCAGTAAACACAGTGACGCCGCGATCGCTCCAGCGAATTTTGCGAACGGGCTGATTGAACTGAATCCGTGAACCTAGCCGTTCTGCCAATCGCTTCGCGACAACTTGCGCACCACCAATAATTCGATCTTGCTGAGCGGCACCTTCAAAGCCATCCAACATCGCCAAGCCACCGCAGGCGCGAATGATGAACAGCAGTTGCAACATCGAAATTTCTTGGGGACTGGCGCAGGCGTAAGACACACTGGCGATCAGGAAACGGCGGGCATTCGCGTCCGGCACATTTTGATCCAACCACTGACCAAAGGTGAGGCCGTCCCAGATTGCCGCTTGCGGATGCTGCCACGGTGCCTTCGGGTCGATCTGATCGACCATCGCGGACAGCTTTTCATCAGCTTCATCGATCAAATCACTGCCGGGTACGGACTCCCAGTTGCTGCCGTCTGCTTTGACACGGTAGTAACCACTGCTGGTCACGCCTCGGTAGAGGGTGTCGCCAAAGTTAGGAGTCGGATAGGTTTGGCAGCCCATCTCTTGAATTAGGGCGGCAAATCGGTCTTGAGTTGCTCCCAACCACTGACCGCCTAAATCGAGCCAGCCGCCACCTTTGAGGTCGATCGACCAAACCCTTCCCCCGACGCGATCGCGGGCTTCGAGGACCACGACTTTCAGGCCAGCTTTATGCAGTTGCCAAGCAGCGGCGAGTCCGGCATAACCGGCACCGACAACAACCACATCTGCACGGGTTGACTTGGACTGGGCTTGGGCGCGGGGCGATCGCGTCAACACACTCGCGCTGGCTACCGCAGCCGCTCCCCCCAGCAAGGCACGACGAGAAACCTTCATGAACTCCGAGCCCCCACGAGAAAGTTAGGATCCATTGACCCTGCTGGGCAATTTAGCCAGTCCTTTGTCCAAGCCCGAGGCTCTTAACGATCGCTTTGGTTCTCAATTGCGGTTGTAACGGTTTCCACACAGACGCCTGCGGTACCATCGGCCCACTGAAGCGAGAGGCGATCGCCCACTTGCAGATCCTGCACCTGCTGAATCAGGGTGCGATCGCGCCGCACCAAGGCGTAGCCCTCGCTGCAACACAGATTCTGGATTGAGGATGGCGAGCAATTCCTGCAGGTGATCGAGGTGCTGGCGCTCCTGGGCGAGTTGCAAGCGACTGGCCTGTTGTAAACGCTGACGCAGAGATTGCTGCTGGTGTTGGGCTTGTTGCAAACGACGCTGGAGCAGCGGCCAGCCCAAACGGGTTTGGCAATGCTGCAGTTGGCGGCGATAGTCCTGCCACTGTTGCCGCTGGGCGTGAATCAAACGCTGGCGGAGTTGTTGCCAGGCTTGGCGCAGTTCTGTCCAAGCAGGAACCGATCGAATCGCCGCCGCTGTCGGCGTATGGGCAGCCCAATCAGCAACGCGATCAGCCAGGGTTTCATCCTGCTCATGGCCCAACCCCGTCACAACTGGAATCGGACAGGTGGCGATCGCTCGCACGACTTGCTCATCGTCAAAGCACTCCAGATCCTCCCGTGCCCCACCGCCCCGCGCCAGAATCAACAGCTCAGCCCGACCATCAGCCACAACCCGCGCGATCGCTGTCGCAATGGCCGCCGGCGCTTGATCCCCTTGCACTAGCGTTGGCGAGAGTAAGACCTTAAGTCCTGGCGATCGCTGCCGCAAGCTGCGTTGAATGTCGCCCCAAGCAGCCGCCTGCGGAGAAGTGACCACGGCGATCGTTTGGGGGTAGAGCGGCAAAGGACGTTTGCGATCGCGGTCAAACAGACCTTCCGCCTGCAAGCGCTGCTCCAGTTTTTGGCGCTGCAAGGCCTTGAGCCCGTCACCAAATGGCAGACACTGCACCACTTGAAGCTGATAACCACTGCGTTTGCGATAGAGCCGAACTGTCCCGAGCAGCAAAACCTGTTGTCCGATTTCCGGGCGATGTTGCAGCTGAGCCAGACCGTTCTTCCAAACCACACAGTCCAGCAGATCAGTGGTCTGACTATCTTTCAGAGAGAAAAACAGGCCAACGGCGTGGGGCTTGCAACTGGAAACCTCACCAAAAATCCAGAGTTGCCGTAGGCGCACATCTTCCCCAATCAAGCTTTCGAGGTAATCGCTGACGCCAGCGACACTAATGGCAGACAGGCCGCGATCGCCCATGGTTACCCAACCCTTCTCTTCGCAAACAGCACCGCCCTGCCAGTCTGACTCAACGCACGAAATCAGACACGGCAGGCACCAAAAATTGCAGGACGAGAACGATACAATCGCCTCCATCCTGTTCGGCCTCTTCCACCATGCAATCCAGTTTTCTCTCAGCGGTGCTACTGCCGCTGGCGCTTGTGATCATCATGTTTGGCATGGGCCTGACGCTGACGGTGCAGGACTTTCGCCGGGTTTGGATTGCGCCCAAGGCCGTGGCGATCGGCTTGATCGCGCAGCTCGTGATGCTGCCCCTGCCGGGATCTGCGATCGCCTCGCTGACGCCCCTCTCTCCCGAGCTCGCCGTCGGGGTAATTATTTTGGCGGCTTGCCCTGGTGGCCCAACCTCTAATCTCTTTACTTTTTTGGCGGCGGGGGATGTTGCCCTTTCGATTACACTGACCGCCATCAGTAGCCTCATCACCGTTTTCTCGATTCCCTGGGTCGTCAACCTCGGGCTCCAAGCCTTTTTAGATCAGACATCGACCTTTCAGCTACCGTTTGGCCCCACGGTGGTTCAGATTGCCGTTGTTGCGATCATTCCAGTTGTTTTGGGCATGCTCGTCCGGCACTATGCCCCCCAGCTAGCCCAGCGCACCGATCGCAGCCTGCGTTGGATTTCGACCGCTTTTCTGGCTGCGGTCATTGTTGGTTTCTTTGCCCAAGAACGGCAGAATATCCTCGCCTTCTTCCAGTCCGTGGGGGGCGTTGTACTTCTTCTCAATCTGTTGGCCATGGCACTGGGAGTTGGTCTAGCTAGCCTGACTCGCTTGGGCTACGCCCGTGCTACCACGATCGGCCTTGAAGTCGGTATCCAAAACGGAACCTTAGCGATCGCGATTGCGGCCTCTCCCACGCTCTTAAACAATCCAGCAATGGCCATTCCAGCAGCCATCTACAGCTTAGTGATGTTTATGACAGGAGGTATTTTTGTCTGGCTGCGCCAACGCTATCAACCTACACGGGCTGTTCAAACAGCAGCAGAAGTGCCCGCAGCAGTAGGCTCACATCTCGAATAACAGCAGCCAGCATTGTTGAGAGAGTGGCGAAACTCTAGGCCTGCAAGTAGTGCTGCCGCAGTTGTTGATCCTGCAATTGCTCACTCTGGCGGTGCAGTAGCCAACGGTAGAGCGCGATCGCAACAGTGGGATAGCTGGCCTCAAGTTCAGTCAAAGCCGCACGGTTTAGCCCGTAGACCATACATCGACCCACGGCGATCGCTGTTTGAGGCTGGGTATCTCCGCGTAAAAACGCGAGTTCACCGCAGGGGCTGCCTGCCAGCACTTGACGGGCATCCCATGCCTCAGTGGCTTGCAGATGCAATTCACCGCGTTCTAGCCAGTAAATAGTATCCGCGCGATCGCCCTGTTGATAGAGCACTTCACCGTCTTTCAGTTGCGATCGCTGCCAGAACTGCAGTGGGACATCACAGTCATCGGGAAGTGCTAATAATTCTGGTAAGAGCAAAGCAAACGGTAAACTTTTGGGCCGTCTTGCATACTGATCCAGCAGTTTGGCTTCCGCAGCTTGTAAGGCTGTATTCAAATCAGGAAATTGCTGATGCTCGGGTAGTAGCTGCAAAAATGGTCGCAGGGGTTTCTGATAGTCGCTGGCGATCGCCGCCACCCAAAGTTGAATCGATTGCGCTTGCAATTCCACGGCAAAGCGGCTGAAGACTTCAGCCGTTGAGGAATCCGCTCCTGTCACGGCTTGATAGTCCAACAGCACTAAGTTGATTGAAACCTTACTTTGCTGCAGGCGATCGCGAACTGTTGACACAATCCGGCGAGCCGTTCCAAAGAATAGGTAGCCTTGGAGCGACACCACTTGGAGCACAGCACCGCGCCGCCGCAGAATTGATTGTTGCGTTTCTACCCGCTCAATATTGCTGTGGAGATAGGCACCAGTCGCCATTGATCGGATGGCAGGAGCACGACAATAACTAACAACAAAGGTCAAGCTACTGAAAACAATGCCGGCGGTAATTGCCTCTAGAAATCCTCCGACAATACTAATACCTAAAATCGCGATCGTAACCCAATATTCCCGTTGAGGTAGCAGTCGAATCGAGCGAAACACCCAGCGATCGATGTAGACCAATCCGATGTTAACCAGGAGACCCGCCAAGATGGGCTTACACAACCAAGACGCTAAGTCTCCAAGGGCGATCGCAATCAACATTAGAACCGCAGCAACCCCAGCCGCCAGAGGAGTTGAGGCACCAGCCAAGCGGTTTAAGGTACTGCGGCTACCGGAGAGTAAGCCGGGGGAAAAGCCCCCGAACGGCAACATAATCAGGTTTGCAAGCCCCGTTCTTTGCAATTCCTGATTGAGATCCAGCTCTCGTTTTTCAACGTTTTCGAGGCTACTGAGATTGAGCGTTAGCGAGATTGCCGCCAGCAAAATCAGAACTGGGATCAGGGCAATCTGCGGCAGCAGCAAAGCCCAGTCGATGCTAGGAATTCGGGGCCAATCCCAAAAGAAGACGATGCGAGGGGCAAGCGGCGGCAAAAACCAGCCGAATTGCGCTGCCTCTGCAAGGGAGTAGCCCAAACCAACCCGCACCAACTGTGCACCTACCAAGCCAGCTAGCAGCAGGACTGGCGTAATCCAAACACGCTTCGATCGCGTGCCCAATTGCCAGAGCAACAAGCCAAAGACGACTGCAACCAGGATTTTGGCAGCCGAATCCACGCTCCAGAGGCGTTCTAAGGTTGCCCCAGAAATCTTGAAGCCCAAGGCAACATTCAGCCCCCCGGTCAGTAGCAGCCAACCCGTCGCCGCTAAAAAGCCCCCCACAACCGGGTACGGAATGTAGCGCAACCATTCGCCAATTCCACAGCGACCCATTAACCAAAGCGCCACCCCAATACAGGCTGTGGCCACAACCCAGTAGATCAACAGGGTCACGCCCAACATGCGGGTGTCTGCCAAGGCTTCTGACTGACTGATGGCTGCGGCGATCACAGCCAACAAAGAGTAGATCCGTGAGTCCGGCGTCGCCAAACCGTAGGGCAACCCACGGCGATTCACAGCAAAAAAATTGAGACAGGCCGTACTGATCAAGAGTGCTGCCAGACCTGAAGCCAAGTAGGGACTCAGGACATTGCTATATATCAGCAAGCCGGCAGAAATGTTTTCACCCAGTAGCAATAGACCTGAGACAAGTCCTGCCAAGATGTTGCGCAACGGTGCTGACTTCAGATCAGCGATCAGCCGTTGCCCTACCCACGCCATCAGAAGTACTGGCTAAAGTCTGCTTGGCAATCCTAACCTCTGACTAGTTCGGTGGCTGACTTTCCCGAATTAAGCCTCTAAGCTCAACACAGAGGTTTTCTGCGAGCAAGTCATGACGCCTTCCCGTTGGGGTTCTCTGATTGTTGTAGCGATCGCTGTCGGGCTCGCGATCGCCTTCAACATCGATGAACTCGCTGCCTTGATTGGCGCGACCGAAGCCAAGGAAGAGGTGCAAACGCCGGCTCAGTAAGGGCGTCCCCGGTAGGTCCGCTGAGCCTTAGGGGCTGGAGGAACAGAGGGTTCAGCCACTGATGGTGCAGGGAGTGCAACCGTCTCAGTCGCTTCAGCTTTGGGTTCCAACAACTTCGGCAGAATTTGAATCAGGGCCTGTTGATCGAGATTCGGCAATCCCAAAACACCACTGGTACGCCCCAGTGCTGTCAGTAAATCTGTCAACAGCGAATCGGTTTGGAAGGCTGGCAACAAATCCTGAGCCCCTTGAGACATCGCCCAACGCTGTTCAGATTCCGCGATCTGGGTCTGAGTACTGTTAGTTAACAGAACCTTGACGCTGGGGTGTTGCTCCCGGCAAAACCGACAGAAGGCAAAGGGATTCATACCTTCTGTAGCCATGTCAACAATGATCAAGTCGGGCAGGGTGAGACCTGCTGAGGCCATTTGTCCCAACATATTGCTGAGATCAACATCTGCTCCTTCTTTGATGACCGTAATTGATTGAGAGGCCAACGCCGTGGACCAAACCTCAGATTGGAAGGGGTCTACTTGGACGAGAAGTGCAGTCTTAGAAGTAGCAGCCATGGGAAAGGCAATGAGGTTGGATTCGTTAGAACCCGAATGTGCTGAAGAGTACATGGGTTTAAGGAGCAAGTGAATGCCGGAAGCGGGTAGTATTCGGAGTTCTAACAAAGATTACTCAACCGAACCGGTCATGATGAACAGTTTGGCTCTTGCCTTCTCAAGAAGCGTAGGGGGCTCAATATTTTTCTGATAGAGAAATATCTATTGGTAGGTATTTATGTATATTTTGCAACCAACAAGAGCCTGGCCTCAAAGGAGTTTGGTAAGAAACTCTTAGTCAATTAGAAGACGAGTACGCTCGGGACGGTCAAACCTAGGCAAGCCGTTGTTCTAAGTATTGACCAATCATAATTTCTTCACCTGCCCGAGAAATGATGGTCTGGCGGGTGCGGTAATGCTGTCCAATCAGACGGCATTCTTCCTCAAAACTAGAGCCCCCATACTCACTGCGCAGAGTCAAGGTATCAGGGTTGCTGAGCTGGAACTGGGCAACTACAGGGTTACGGGTGGCAAAGCCACTGTCTCGGTAGAGGCGATCGCCCAGGACGCCAAAAACGGTGCGTCCAGTTTGGGTCTTACCTTCTGGCCCTTGGTATTCGCTGTGCCAAGTGACGCAAGCTCCGCAGAGTAGGGGCACATCCAATTGGTGGAGGGCCGCTAATTCCAGCAGGTCACCATCACCTTGGGTGAGGGCTGTGACCCCAATCGTGCTGATCACCTCTTGTACATCGCCACTTTTGAGGGTGTAGTAACGACGCTGGGAATGCCATTGTCCGTGCGATCGCTGGAAGTAATCTTCAACAGCAGCGAGGGGTGCAGTCAGCAAGCGATCGGGCATGCGAGACTCCTGGTTACGTGCCGGCATGCTAAGAGCGACCTCTTGCGAACGGATGTAACCATCGTAACAATTTGTTAAATTTGTGGGCGATCGATCGCCTATTTCGCTTCCAGTGCAGCAGCAAAATCTGCCCAAGTCTGCGGAGGAGCGAGAGGCTGCTCCGCATTGTAGGGACTGCGAAAGCGCTGCACTGACTGGATCGTCGCCGACGCCGGAAGCACAGGAACATCCGGGTCAAAGTCTGTCGGCTGGGTCAGCGAACTGGAGAAGCCTCGAAAGACCAGCAACTCGACCGCTTTGCCCTGATCCTCGGCCAAAACCCGCAAGACCCAATCCCGGTGGCGCAGGCTGTACTGCTCTAGCTGATGAATCGGTAGTGTCATGGGCAGCGCTTCCTCTCCAGTGGCCCTAGAGGGCGCAGCGACCTTGACGGGGCAGGCGAGTCAGCAGGAATTGCACCAAGCACAGCCCGTAGACCACAAGCCCAAAAACCCCAAAAAAGCTGATTAGGCCCGGTTTATAACCACTCAACAGCCATTCCCGCAGGCCATAGGGTGGCGACAGCCAAAAATTACAGACGGCATCTTGAACGATCGCCTCACGGGGCAAAAAGCTGCAGGGTAGCGATCGCGCGCTGAGGATCAAACCAAAGCCTGAATAGACTGTGACCGCCCAGCGCCAAGCGGTGAAGCCCAGCCGCAGCGGACGGAAGCGAGGTAGGTCCTCGACTTCTTCGTTCAAATCCACCCAGAACCACAGGCTGATTGGAATCAGTAGTCGCGCTAGGAATCCTGTCAGAAAGCTGATCGGCAGGGCTGCCACCATCATCAACACGGTGATCGCCAACAGACTGGCAACCCGCCAGTAGATCAGCATCAGCCGCTGAATCGCTTCCAGTTTGCTGAACAGCGACCAGCCCAGCAGCACCAAGGGGATGAAGACCAAAATCAACACGGCGAGGCGATAGTCCGTCCACACCAGCGATCGCAGCAGGGTTTGCGAAATCATGCGTTCCTAGCCAGCAGAACAGCGCGATCGCCCCAGCAAGGCTCAATCACGCAAAAGGCTCAGGAAATTCTTCCCAAGCCTGTCGATCAGCATACCGCCCGTGGGTGAGCGTTGATTGAGGTGACTAGTCGTCGTAGATCAGGCACTCAGCGGCATCGGGATTTTCGCTGCAGTAGTCACCGAAGAACGGTTCAGTCTCAGACTTTTGTTGCCGTTGGTGGGCGGCTTCAGCTTGCAGCTCTTCAACGGCATCCCATGCAGCCGCTGCATCCGGTGAGGTCGCGCCTTTCTCTTCACTGATAGCGTGGGCCTCTTGCCGGGCCTGTTCAATTTTTTCTTGAATGTCGCTCATGCGGATGACCTTCTCAGCACCGTAGGGCGGAGTTTTGCTCTCCGCTCAGTCACCATCACACTAGCAAACGCTGTCCGCTTTTTGTGCGATCGCCCAAGGGTTCCAGCCGCGAGCCACAATCCATTGGAATTGGTCATCCCCTTGGTTCTCTCGCTTCCCCCAAGAGCACACACAGGAGAGTATCGTCAGAACAGGCAGGTAATGCTCTCGGTCTTTTGCGATCGCCACGCCCATGCAGTGGAGTTGTGCTCTCTCAACCCGTCCTTCCTTGGAGCTTGCGCTGCAGGAAGTGGTGGCGCAGGCTTGTTCTGACCTGTCTGTTGCGCCTGATCTAGGCCTGATTTTCGTTTCAGCCAGCTTTGCCAGCGATTTTCCACGGCTGCTGCCGCTGCTGCAGGAAAAACTGCAAGTTCCCCGTCTGCTGGGCTGTTGTGGCGGTGGCATCGTCGGCACTCAGCAGGGTACCGGCGTGGAATGTGAGCAGCAACCCGCACTGACGCTGTTGTTGGCCAGTCTACCCGGGGTGCGAGCAACACCCTTTCACCTCAGCCCCGAGGCGCTGCCGGATCTCGATAGTCCACCCCAAGCTTGGATTGAAGCGATCGGGGTCAATCCCAGCGATGATCCTCAGTTCCTCCTGATGGTCGATCCCTTTAGCGCCAAGATTGAGGATCTGCTGCAAGGGCTGGATTTCGCCTATCCCGAGGCCGTGAAAGTGGGCGGATTGGCCAGTGGTTTGGGGGCAGAGTCAGCGATCGCCAGCTTGTTTTTTCAAGACCGACAGGTCGATGGCGTGATTGGGCTAGCCCTCAGTGGCAATGTCCAGCTGCAGGCGATCGTGGCTCAGGGCTGTCGTCCAGTTGGCCCGCTTTGGCATGTGGCAGCGGCGGAGCGCAACATTCTGCGGCAACTTCAGACCGAAGACGAGGAACCGATCGCCGCGCTGCAAGCCCTACAGTCAGTCCTGCGTGATCTCTCCCCTGAATTACAGCGATCGCTCTGTGTGGGCCTGGCCTGCAATTCTTTCCAAACGGTATTACAACCGGGCGACTTCCTGATCCGTAACCTGCTGGGGTTTGATCCCCGCACTGGTGCTGTAGCAATCGGCGATCGCATTCGAGTTGGGCAGCGGCTGCAGCTGCACGTACGGGATGCCCAGACAGCGGCGGATGACCTCGAGCGGCAACTGGGGCAATGGTGCCGGCAGCATGCGACAAAACCAGCAGCTTCCCTCTTGTTTTCCTGCTTGGGGCGCGGCAAGCCCTTCTATCAGCAGGCCAACTTCGAGTCGCAACTGATTCAGCATTACCTCTCAGAGCTGCCCCTAGCTGGCTTTTTCTGTAATGGCGAAATCGGCCCGATCGCTGGCAGCACCTACCTGCATGGCTACACATCGGTGCTGGCTTTGCTGTCGGCCAAAACTCACTAGCGCCAGCGAGACCTGATTGTCGATCTGCTGAGCGCGACTGTAGCGCTGGAAATAGGCCCGCACCTGAGCAGGCGCATCGGCCAAGCTGACCGTAGTATCACCGTCAGCCACCCCCGCCCAGAAATTCCGCAACATCGGCAGGAGAGCGATCGCCTCCGCCTCCGATAAATTCAACGGCTCATGGGTCAACAGGCGGATCAGGTAGCTCTGACTGCGATCGCCCATCCATTCCCGCGAAAACGTTTGTAAATCAGTCTGATCCGGTAGCGATCGCACCCGACGGGACTCTAGTTCTAGTTGCCAACCTTCAGCGGCAGGTTGTACGGTTCCGAGTCGGTAGGGATGGGGATAGCTGACCAAGGAACCGGTCGTGACTTCCCAGAGAGCACCTTGCTGACTGGTGGCTTGGATGTGGAGGTGGCCTGTGAAGATCACCGAGACGCTGCCCGCTTCGAGGATTGATCGCAATTCCTCGGCATTTTCTAAGATGTAGCGCTGACCAAGCGGATGCTGCTGTTGATCGGGCAGATGCTCCAACACATTGTGGTGAATCATCACCCAGCGTTGGCTAGCGGTGGAAGTGGCGAGTTCTTGTTGCAGCCAGTTGAGTTGCGCGCAATCGACTCGCCCCCGATGCAGTTGATGGCCCGCTTCATCAAAAGCGATCGAATTCAGCGCAAACAGATCGAGATCCGGTGCGATCGTGCAGCGATAGTAGGGGCGATCGCTCGTGAAGCCAAAGTCTTGATAGAGCTCGACAAACTCGGCCACACCGGTGCGATCGCGATCGCTCGCTGCGGCGGGCATATCGTGGTTGCCCGGCACCACATAGACCGGATAGGGCAACTGGCGCAATTGTTGCAGCAGCCACTGATGGTTTTCCCGCTCCCCGTGCTGGGTTAAATCCCCCGGCAGCAACAGGAAGTCCAAATCCAGCGCTGCCAGTTCTGTCAGGATTTGCTCAAAAGCCGGAATGCTGCACTCAATCAAATGGAAGCGATGGGGATGGTGCCAAATTGTCTGCGGCAGTCCAATGTGGAGATCGCTCAGCAGCGCAAATCGAAACGCTCGGTTCATTGCCATCCCCTCAGCTATCGAGCCCGATTCTAGGCGAAGCTAGGTCGAGTCCGTTGTCTTCAGTTGCAAGCATTCATGGCCAGAGTTCGCGTTCGGCAGCACGTCAATCCGCTCTCTCAGAAATTCCAAGTGGTCACGACTTGGCCGGATTGGCAACAGGTCTATGCGGACTGCGATCGCCCGCTGCATTTGGATATTGGCTGTGCTCGCGGGCGCTTTCTGCTGGCAATGGCGACAGCACAACCTGAGTGGAATTATCTGGGGCTGGAAATTCGTGAGCCGCTGGTAGATGAGGCGAACGCGATCGCCCGCGAACGTGAACTGACCAATCTCTACTACCACTTCAGCAACGCCAATTTGGACTTGGAACCGCTGCTGCGATCGCTGCCGACAGGGATTTTGCAGCGGGTCAGCATTCAGTTCCCGGATCCTTGGTTCAAGAAACGCCATCAAAAGCGACGCGTCGTCCAGCCGGAACTGGTGCAAGCCCTCGCGACTGCGTTACCTGCTGGTGCAGAGGTCTTTCTGCAATCCGATGTGCTGGAAGTGCAGGCAGAGATGTGCGAACACTTTGCGGCGGAACCCCGCTTTCAGCGCACCTGCTTGGACTGGCTGCCGGAAAATCCGCTGCCCGTCCCGACCGAGCGCGAAATTGCCGTTCAAAACAAACAGTTGCCAGTCTACCGTGCTCTCTTCATTCGGCAGCCAGCGGACTAAGCTCTTAAGGCAAGCGTTGACGCGATCGCGATGACTGTCTGGCAAACTCTGACTTTTGCCCATTACCAACCCCAACAGTGGGGCCACAGCAGTTTCTTGCATCGGCTGTTTGGCAGCCTGCGAGCTTGGCGGGCCTCCAGCCAGCTGTTGGTTTGGTCTGAGGCACTGGGTGGCTTCTTGCTTGCTGTCGTCTACGGTTCGGCTCCGTTTGTGCCCAGTTCCGCCCTAGGGTTGGGGCTAGCCGCGATCGCGGCCTATTGGGCCCTGCTCTCGCTGACAGATATCGATCTGCGGCAAGCAACCCCCATTCACTGGCTGGTGCTGCTCTACTGGGGCGTCGATGCCCTAGCAACGGGACTCTCACCCGTACGCGCTGCAGCTTTAGTTGGGCTGGCCAAACTGACGCTCTACCTGTTGGTTTTTGCCCTAGCGGCTCGGGTTCTCCGCAATCCCCGTCTGCGATCGCTGCTGTTCTCGGTCGTCGTGATCACATCGCTTTTTGTCAGTGTCTACGGCCTCAACCAATGGATCTACGGCGTTGAAGAGCTGGCGACTTGGGTGGATCGCAACTCGGTTGCCGACTTCACCTCACGGGTTTACAGCTATCTGGGCAACCCCAACCTGCTGGCTGCTTATCTGGTGCCGACGACTGCCTTTTCTGCAGCAGCGATCGGGGTGTGGCGCGGCTGGCTCCCCAAGCTGCTGGCGATCGCTGCGACAGGTGCGAGCAGCTTATGTCTGATCCTCACCTACAGTCGCGGTGGCTGGCTGGGTTTTGTCGCCATGATTTTTGTCTGGGCGTTATTAGGGCTCTACTGGTTTCAACCCCGTCTACCCGCACCCTGGCGACGCTGGCTATTCCCAGTCGTATTGGGTGGACTAGTCGCGGTGCTCTTGGTGGCGGTGCTTGGACTTGAGCCGTTGCGCGTGCGCGTGTTGAGCATCTTTGTGGGGCGTGAAGACAGCAGCAACAACTTCCGGATCAATGTCTGGCTGGCGGTGCTGCAGATGATTCAAGATCGGCCTTGGCTGGGCATCGGCCCCGGCAATACCGCCTTTAACCTGGTTTATCCCCTCTATCAACAGGCGCGCTTTACGGCGTTGAGCGCCTACTCCGTCCCGCTGGAAGTCGCGGTTGAGGGCGGACTACTGGGCTTGACGGCCTTCGCTTGGCTGCTGCTGGTCACGGCGGTGACGGCGGTGCGGCAGGTGAGCCGACTGCGGCGCGATCGCAATCCCCAAGCCTTTTGGTTGATGGCTAGCTTGGCCGGTTTGGCAGGAATGCTGGGTCACGGTCTGTTTGATACCGTGCTCTATCGACCGGAAGCCAGTACGCTCTGGTGGCTCTGTATTGGAGCGATCGCGAGTTTCTGGCAGCCCCAACCTTCCAAGCAACTCCCTCCAGAAGCCGAGCATTCAGACGAAAAAATGTAGCGGGCTCCCCAACAAATTCCTGTGCACCCGACTGGATCCACCACCTAACCTGGATCCCAAAGGTATCCGGTGGATCTAGGGTCATAACGAACTCCGACCGCGATCGCGTCCGCGAACTGAACCTCCATCGCACCGAAGCGATTCGTTATCGTGAAGAGCCAATGCTAGAGCGGGCTGCCGAAGCAGTTGGGCTGGAAGCAGGCTCAGAAGCCACCCGCATCCAAGGCAAAGTTCAGCCGACCTTCCGCAAAGACTACGATCGCCACGGCGGCTCTGCCAGCTAAGTCAGCGCTGGGTTAGTTGTCATAGCAGTCCGCAGACAAGTTAGGACAACTTCATAGAGGGACTCGCTCAGAGTCAACAGCCGCTGTCCGTGGGGGTGCGCAATCACCCCCACACCCACGCACTGGGGGACTCGACTCCCCCAGGCCCCCCGCAACAAGATTTCGGATAAGGGGCATCGGCTGAATCGCGATCGCTGCGGGTAAAACTAGCCGGTGTTAGCCATGGGTTTGAGACTAATCGGCACGGGGCAAAACGTCCTGATTTATTTGCTCAATGTGATAGGTTACATCGTCAAAAACAAGGCCCAAGAGGTAGGAAAAATCACGACCGCCCAAGTCCGAGGGCTTTGCTGTTGGGAGCGACCTAGGGCAGACTAGACAGAGCATTGCTGTGAGCCAAAGCGCTTCAATTGCTGCGGCTGTGGGTTTTTCGGAGGTTGCCAAATGAAAGACTTTTTCGTCAATGTCCTCCGCTATCCCCGCTACTTCATCACCTTCCTGCTGGGTATTTTTTACTCGATCTACCAGTGGGTGCGGCCGATGGTTCGCAACCCAGTCGCGGCTTGGGCGCTGCTAGGCTTTGGAGTTTCGACATTGGCGTTCTTGAGTTTGACGCTGCGGGCCATGTTGGGACAGGCAATCGGCGAGCCTGGCAGTCTGGGCGGTTAGGCTGGGACAGAGAAGCAATAACTGCAAAGCAGGCAAAGAGGGCGAAGGACGATGGCAACCAATCGTCGGGTAGAACGAGTCGCGTCACTGATTAAGCGCGAAGTCAGTCAGATGTTGATGAGCGGTATTAAGGACGATCGCGTTGGGGCAGGCATGGTCAGCGTCACCGATGTGGTGGTATCGGGCGACCTGCAACACACCAAGATTTTCGTCAGCATCTACGGCACGCCCGAAGCCAAAGCCGAAACGATGGAAGGGCTGAAATCAGCTGCTTCCTATGTGCGCAGTGAGCTAGGGCAACGGGTTCGTCTGCGGCGCACGCCCGAAGTGATCTTTGTGGAAGACAAAGGGTTGGAGCGCGGTACGCAAGTGATTTCGCTACTGGAACAATTGACGCGGGAGCGCGAAGCTCGCGAAGCGGCTCAGGCTGCGGCTGGTGTTGTGGACTCGACTGAAGACGCTTGAGCGATCGCTTCCTACCGGATTGGCAGACACTGAGCCTAGAGCAGCAGATTGCCCAGTTGCTGGTGGTGCGTACTTCTGGCGCGTACTTCGATAGTCAAATCGCCTATCCGCAGTACGAAGCGCTCCGCGATCGCCTCCAGCATTGGATTGGTGAGTTGGGAGTTGGTGGGGTCATTCTGCTGGGTGGCAATGCTGCCGAAGTGGCGCTGCGCTGTCAGCAGTTGCAGGAGTGGTCACGCGTACCGCTGTTGATAGCAGCAGATATTGAGGAAGGAGTTGGTCAGCGCTTTGCTGGTGCAGTCCAGTTTCCGCCACCACTAGCGCTGTCTGCGATCGCTGCACAAGATCCGGAGCGTGCTCAACAACTGGCTCGATCATTTGGTGAAATTACCGCGACAGAAGCGATCGCGATCAGGCTGAACTGGGTTCTCGCCCCGATCGTGGATATCAACAACAATCCCGCGAACCCCGTCATTAACGTCCGCGCCTTTGGGGAAGATCCAGAAACCGTTAGCCAACTAACGACGGCGTTCATCGCTGGTGCGCAGCAATTTCCTGTGTTGACCACCGCCAAGCATTTTCCGGGCCATGGCGACACGGCGACAGATTCGCATCTGGAATTGCCGCAAATTCCCCACGATCGATCGCGGTTAGAGGCGGTAGAGTTGGAACCCTTCCGCCGCGCGATCGCCGCTGGCGTAGATGCGGTGATGACGGCACATCTCTCGATTCCTGCACTCGATCCTGACTATCCGGCGACACTTTCACCTGCTGTTTTACAAGGTTTACTGCGGCGTGAGCTGGGTTTTGAAGGGCTGATTGTCACCGATGCCTTGGTGATGCAAGCGATCGCCGCACATTACGGCCCCGGAGAAGCAGCACGACTGGCCTTTGAAGCGGGCGCGGATATTCTGCTGATGCCGGTTGACCCAGAAGCGGCGATTCAAGAAATTGCCAAAGCTATTCGAGAAGGACAGATTACTTACGATCGCCTGGAACAATCACTCGCACGGATTTGGCGAGCCAAACAGAAGGTCTGCGGAGCACGGCCTGCTTCATTCTTGCCTCATGCCTGGGAACAGGAACCGGCGATCGCAATTGATTTAGAAGCGGTTTCTCAACCCAAACATTGGGCGATCGCGGCAGAAATCCTAACTGCTTCACAAGAGCAACAAGGTCAACCCTTAGCTCCGACAGCAGGAGTCAATCTGATCGTCGGCGATCGCCTTCTACAAGCCCCTTACTTGAGTGGTACAGCAGCAGCGCGACAACTTCCCAGCCAACATGGGTTGCGCTTACAAATTTGGGATACCGAAACCGGCACAACACCAACCCTGACAGAACCAACGTTGGTGCAGTGGTTTATTCGCGGTAATCCATTTCGGGGCAGTGCCGGCGCGGATCAAGTCGTGGAACGATTGTTGCGGCAACTGCTCACACAGGATCAGCTACTGGGCTTAGTGATTTACGGTAGTCCTTACATTTGGCAGCAATGGCGATCGCAACTTCCACACGATCTACCCGCCATCTTTTCCTACGGACAGACTGCTCAGGCGCAAGCGATCGCCCTACAATCAATTGTTCAATCTATAGATTGCTCGCAAGCCAAGGAATTCACAACCTAAACAATCAACGCAATCCCACGCAGAGCTTCCTTCTCTAATACTTCCAATCATTAATAGCCTTAATAATTAACAGATCGACGTGGAAGTTTATTTGCAATTTCATATAGATATTCTTGTGAAAGAGTATCAGAAAGGCCAGCTACTGCAATAAGCGCTATAAAGTTAAAGAAAAAGCCTGCAAGAAACCACGAAGTGGTGTTGTGTCCTTTAGAGCCTGCAACAGTTGAGCAGAACAATCCAAAGATACAGCCAGCGGTTGCCCATGAAATAAAGAAGGTAATCAGTAGTTCTTGCATGGTCTATTTTAATTGCAAATTGATCAATATTTAATGTATCTCAGAAGAACAGAAAATTAAACTCTATAAACGATTATTTAAAGTCTAAAAACAAAACACTACATTACATTGTCAAGCTATTGTGCGGCTGCACTGCTTCCGATTGGCGCTGAGCTTGCGATCGCCAGATCACGGCTAGGAAGCTGCCAACCAGCGAATGCATGACCCCAGAGATCGCACCAATTGCGGCGGCGAGTGGTAACAGCGGAAAGGCTTGCCGAGCCAAGATAATTGCCAAACCGGAGTTTTGCATCCCGACTTCAATCGCGATCGTGCGAGCGATCGCTTGGGAATAGCCAAAGAGTTTGGCAAAACCAAAACCGAGGGCAAACCCGAGGCTATGCAGCAAAAAGACCCCCAGCAGCATCTGCCGTCCCTGCTGCACAATCGCCTCGGCATTGGCCGAGAAAGTGGCAGCACAGATCAGGCAAATTCCCACCACGGATAGCAACGGTGCGATCGGGAGAACCTGCCGTACGAGTCGCGGTGTCCAACGGTTCAAAGCAACCCCGATCGCCACCGGCAGAATCACCACTTGCAAGGTTTGGGCAAACAGGAGCCAGCCATTGACCGGCACATAGGCACCCGCCAGGAACTGAGTCAGCAAGGGCGTCATCACCACGGCAGCTAGGGTTGAAGCCAGCGTCATCACCACCGACAGTGCCACATCAGCCCGCGCGATGTAGGTAATCAAATTCGAGGCCGTGCCACCAGGACAGGTGCCGACCAAAATCAGGCCCACAGCTAGCGCGGTCGGAAGTTGCAATGCAGCCCCGATCGCCCACCCTAGGAACGGCATAATCAAGTACTGGGCGCAAAAGCCCGTCAAGACGGCTCTTGGCAGGCGACTCACTCGTTGAAAGTCGTCGAGGCTGAGGGTCAAACCCATCCCCAGCATCACCAGAGTCAAGATCAAGACCGGCAGATTTCCCTGATTCAGCCCAATGAAAATCTGCGGCCAGCGCAGCGCGATCGCGCCAATCAACAGCAGCCAAAACGGGAACAGATTGGTGAGGCGATCGGCCATAGTTCTCTGCACACTCTGGCTAGAGACTGAGTGAACAGATGGCGATCGTCAAGCATCAGTCCAGGTTTCTCTGCAAAATCGCCACAATAGAGAGCGATCGCTCTTGTTTAATCGCTGCCATGACTGCTGCTGCCCCAACTCTCTCGCGTCGTCGTCTCCTGCTCGGTTTGGTCAGTGCTGGCGCTGGGGCGGGGGGATTTCTGTTCTGGCGTCAGTCGCGATCGCCGCTTTCCAGCACGGATGCTGTCTATCCCATGCAGCTAAGTGAGGCTGAATGGCAGCAACGCTTGTCTCCCGAGGCCTATGCAGTCCTGCGGGAAGCCGCGACAGAACGGCCTTTTACAAGCGATCTTTTGGCAGAAAAACGAGTCGGTCAATACTGCTGCGCTGGCTGCGAGCAGCCTTTGTTTGAGTCCGCCGCCAAGTATGAGAGTGGAACGGGCTGGCCCAGTTTTCGCGAAGCGATCGCGGGCAGTCTCGGTTTCCAAACCGACTACAAACTAGTGGTTCCGCGCACGGAATACCACTGCAGCCGCTGCGGTGGACACCAAGGCCATGTTTTCAACGATGGACCCGCCCCCACCGGCAAACGCTTCTGCAACAACGGCGTGGCGATCGCCTTCGTACCCGCTGCTGATCAGGGCTGATTAGGGCGCCGCACCACGGCTTCACCTGCGGGCGACTCACTGACGGGCAACAGTGGCAAAGATTTGAGATCCGTGACTTGCTCTTGCAGAGCACCAGTCGAAGACAGCAGCCGGCCCAGACTGTTGATCAAGCGCCGAATGTTTTCAATCACCGCAGGGTCGCCGGTCAGACGGTTGAGGTCTGTGGTGATTTTCTGTGCATTTTGAAAGGTAATCCGAGCCGAATCCAAGGTCTGTTGCAAGGTCAACAGATTCTCAGGCGAGTTCAAGGCCGTTGAGACATCGCGGATATTGCGCGAAGCCACCGCTAGGTTGGCGGACAGTTCATTTAAGTTGTCGACCAGCTTGCCGCTATTCGCCTTGTCAATTGCTGGTTCCAGGCTGTTCAGAATGTCTTGCAGTTCCTGACTGGAACTTTCGAGATTAGTCAGAGTCGTGCGCACAGACTGTCGGTTTTCAGCGATTGCGGCTTCCACTTGACTCGCCGCCCCTTGGGCAGCATTTAAGGTCTCACGCAGGGGCGGGATCTGTTGCTGCAGTGAGCTACTGAGTTGGCGAATACTGCGAGCGGCTTCGCTGGCATCGCGACTGGTTTGACTGAGGGTATTGACTAGCTTGGCCTGCTCAATCTCCGAGACCAGCGTGGCGATCGAGGTCAGGATGCTGGCAAAACTAGCGGACTGCGCTCCCTCGACAACGCTGCCATTGCAAAGAATCACGGCGCGATCGCAGTTAGGCGATCGCGGCTGGGTTTTAGCCAGAACCTCAGCAGGAATGTTGCGCTTGGGCTCAATCGTCAGGTTGGGACTACCCAGCAATGACGAGATCTGCGCGGAAATGACAGAATCGCGGGGAATTGCCAGACTGGCTGGCTGAATCTGGATGCGGACCAGAACACTGTTGCTCTGGGCAGTGATGTCTATGACTTGGCCGACCTGAACGCCGCGGTAGATCACTGGCGTCCCAACGGTCAGTCCGGCCGTATCGTTAAATTCCACAATGACGTCATAGCGGTCTTGGCCTAAGCTGACGCCTCGCAGCCAAAAGATGAGACCCGCCAAAGCACCGACTCCGGCCACGAGCATGAGGCCCACACTGCCTTCTCGGACCACCCGCGATCGCATCGTTACTGTTCCTCCGGTTGATCGAGGCTAGGTCGCGACTTGAATGGGCCCGTCGATGCGACCACTCAGGAATTGACGCACGTAGATGTTATCAGTCTCGTCCAGCGCTGCGGCAGTTCCCTGCCAACAGACTTGGCCGCGATAGAGCAGAATCAGGCGATCGGCGGTGCGACGAGTCGTGCTTTCTTGGTGCGTGACCACCACGTAGGAGGCCTGGGGTTGCTGCTGCTTGAGACTGCGCATCAGGTCTTCGACCACAGTGGAGGCGATCGGGTCGAGGCCTGCCGTCGGTTCATCGTAGAGAATCAGCGATCGCCCACCGGACTCTTCCAGCAGGGTACTGATGATCGCTCGGGCAAAACTAACGCGTTTGCGCATGCCTCCCGACAGTTCAGATGGCATCAGATGAGCAATGTTGGGCAGCCCTACACTGTCGAGGCTGCAAGCAACGTAGTGCTCAATTTCAGCAGGGCTGAGGCGGGTGTGCTGGTAAAGATAAAAGCCCACATTTTCACCCACGGTCAACGAATCAAACAGCGCCGCTTGCTGAAAGACCAAGTTGATCGGGAAGGGATTGGGCTGTTCGGTAATCGGAGCGGTACGCTGCTGACCTGCTACCCAGACTTCTCCCGAGTCCGGCAAGATCAAGCCGCTAATAATGCGCAGAATGGTTGACTTACCCGTCCCCGAGGGGCCAAGAATGCCGATCGCCTCTCCGGGATAGATGCTGAGGTCTACCCCGTCTAGCACCATTTGCTTGCCAAAGGCCTTACGGACATTGCGCAGTTCGACTAGCGGCTCAGCATCACGGCTCGACATCAGCGTAGGGGCAAAGATTGCCCATATTTTAGGGAAGGTCGCAGCGATGCGCGGCCACCTGGCTGACTCCCCTGTGCACCAGCCCATTTTTAGTGGAGCGATTAGGAGAATTCGCAACGGGGCAATTTCAATCAATTCCTGTTATCAACAGAGGGGCACTGCCAAGCGCAGGGCGATTACCTGCTCCACAGTGCTGGCAGTGATGTTTCAAAAGTGATCCGTCGCTTCGACAGGTCACGATGCTGCACGTACGATCAAGAGCGTGGGCGGCTGTCTGCCATCCTGCTTTGAGGTGCAGCTGGGGCTATCGGTGCTGGACTGCAGTGCACCCCTCTCTTCTGAGGGCAGGGAGAATCAAACGGCGGCGATCGCTCCGAGTTTCTCTCCCAACGTGCAAGGAGAGACTGTCAATACAAACAAAGGCTAGGCATTGTCTGTGGATAAAGTTGTTCTCCAGCAAATTGCGACCCAGTTTCGGCTCTTGGGCTGGGGGGCTTTTTGGGTCCAGGTCACCCTAGCAGTCGTCACCTTCGGGGTGTTGATGTTCAACAACTTGGGGCGGGCACTCACCCGCGATCGCATCATTGGTCTGGGTCCTGGCCTATCGCTGACATCACTGGCCTTGGTTGTTTTGGCTTACACCACTTACCACGCCTTTCGCTACGTCAAGCTGGGTCAGCGCCTCAATGGGGACCCGTTGCGCCGTCCTGGCCGGGTTGAAACCCGAAATTTTGTAGTGCGGGGCATTTGGGCCAACGTTGCCGGTCTGTTGTTATCCGTGATGGGCTATCAAGCCTTGGCGGGCAGTCTGACGTTCCAGGCATCGATGCAGCAGCCGGGCTTTACAGGCCTGAACAACACCATGGGGAACAACGCGATTACATCGCTGGAAATGTTCTCCATGCTCTCTAACACCCAAGTCCTGACAGGACATGTGGTCTCCCTCCTTGTCAGTCTTTGGCTGCTGCGGATTCTCTCGCCCAGTACCAGTAGCTAAGTCAGCGCGAGCCTTTGAGGACACCCTTCGCTAGTCCTCGAATGGTTGGGCTGCGATCGCCCGTAGTGATCGAAGAGCCGTGTAATAACATAGAGGCCACTCCCCGAGACCCCTATGGCTAGCAAATCTGACGCGATCGCTCCAGAGAAGGAAAAAGCCCTAAATCTCGTGCTCAGTCAGATTGAGCGCAATTTCGGCAAGGGGGCAATCATGCGCCTTGGCGATGCGGCTCGACTGCGGGTCGAAACGATTTCCACGGGTGCGCTGACGCTTGATTTAGCCCTGGGCGGCGGTCTACCCAAGGGGCGGATTATCGAGGTCTACGGCCCTGAAAGCTCGGGTAAAACTACGCTCACGCTCCACGCGATCGCAGAAGTCCAAAAGCAGGGTGGGATCGCCGCTTTTGTAGACGCGGAGCATGCTCTCGACCCGGTTTACGCCACCTCCGTAGGGGTGGACATTGACAATCTGCTGATCTCGCAGCCTGACACCGGCGAGATGGCCCTCGAGATTGTCGACCAGCTCGTGCGATCGGCCGCCGTCGATATCGTCGTGATCGACTCGGTGGCAGCCCTCGTTCCCCGTGCCGAAATTGAAGGGGAAATGGGCGACGCCCAAGTGGGTCTGCAGGCTCGCCTGATGAGCCAAGCGATGCGGAAAATTACAGGCAACATCGGCAAATCGGGTTGCACGGTTATCTTCCTCAACCAATTGCGCCAAAAAATCGGTGTCACCTACGGCAGCCCCGAGACCACCACAGGCGGTCAGGCCCTGAAGTTCTATGCGTCCGTCCGCTTAGATATTCGCCGCATTCAAACCCTGAAGAAGGGCACAGAAGAGTACGGCACCCGTGCCAAGGTCAAGGTCGTCAAGAACAAAGTGGCACCGCCCTTCCGCATTGCTGAGTTCGACATTCTCTTCGGCAAGGGCATTTCTACCCTCGGTTGCCTGGTGGACTTGGCGGAAGAAACCGGCGTCATCCTGCGCAAAGGCGCCTGGTACAGCTACAACGGCGACAACATCGGCCAAGGGCGCGACAACACAATCACCCACTTGGAAGAGCATCCTGACTTCCGGGCAACGGTCGAACAGCAGGTGCGCGAAAAATTGGCCCTCGGGGCTCAAGTTTCGGCCAACACAGTCGGGGCAGCGCCTGCCAAAACCGCTGAAGACACCGACAGCTAAGTTGCTGCAGTCATCGTAACGATTTTTCTCAGCCTCCGGCAGGATTCGTCCGCCTGGGAGTTGAGGAAACTCACGGCAGCTCTAGCAGTCAGCACTGACTCTAGGGCTGCTCAGTAATTCCCATCAGAGAAGCCACAGCTACCTCTCCGTTCCCTGCACAGCAAAAGTCCCCGATCGCTGACCGAGGACTCGACTTTTTGGCAGTAATTAGAGTTCAGGCGTCGGCACTGCGATCGCGGCTGAATCTAGGCTGCTTCGCTGGTTTCGTTGCCTTTTTCTTCGTTGTTTTGGCTGTTGGCGAACGGAGACGGGCGGCGGCCACGGCTGCGCAGGTTCCGCTTACGGAACTTACGGGCGTAGGCTTCGTTACGTAGAGCTTTTTCTTTTTTCAGGTTGCGGCGCTTCGCCATGGTGACCTCTCGCGAAAGAACGGTGCGGACTGTCAAACAAAACCGACAGGGGCAAGGGGCTTAGACAGTGGCGATCGCCCAGCCATGCCCACACGAACGCAGAATGACAATCTTACCACCGTTGTCGACTGACTGCACGGCCTCGAATCGTTCCCGCTAGCGGCGATCGCCCGCTTGGCTGACAATGCCGGACCATTGCACTTGACGTTGATTGCTGCGGCGATAGGAGAAGAAATGGGCTTCGTCCTGGAAGGTGCAGTGCGGCGCGATCGAGATTTGGGCATCGCTGAGCCCTAGTTGCAACAGCTGGTGTCGATTGACTTGGCGCACATCCAAGCGCAGGCGATCGGCTGCGGAATCAGGCAAGACTGCCGGAGTTGATCCTGTCAGAAAGGCTTGGGGATCGGTCAGCTCCGGCGCTAACGACTGCAGGGTCTGGAGAGCGACTTGCGGCTCGACTTGGTAGACCTCACCCGCGATCGCAGGGCCAAGGGCGACACGCAGATCTTCGGGTTGGCTGCCTTGGGCTAGCAACTGCTGAACCGCAATGCGCAGGACGCCCGCCGCCGTGCCTCGCCAGCCCGCATGCACTGCTGCAACACTGCCCTGTTTGAGATCAGCGACGAGTGCTGGTGTGCAATCAGCCGAACAGACCCAGAGAGATTGACCAGCCGCCTCACTGTAGAGGCCATCCGCTTCGGACAGGGGTGAAGCAGAGTGCGGCGCGATCGTTGCCGGCAAAACTTTATTGCCATGGACTTGCTTGACCCGATGCACCGAGGCTTGGGGATTGAGCAACGGTTGCAACTGATGCGGTTCAGCTGGCGCAAAAGTACGAGTAAAAAAACCATGCTCAAAGTCAGCTAGCAGTTGGCAACGGAGATAGGTGCCAGTGGCTGTTGCCTGCCAGAACCAAGGGTTAGCATCTGCGATCATGGCAATTGACTTGAGCCGTCAGAGTCCTGTCGTCCAGCCTAGCGAATGGTTTGTTTGAATCTACAGCAGCAGGCCCAGCAAGCTGGGATTCGCTATCGGCTGCGGACAATCGCGGTCACCGATTCCACCAACGCCCAGCTTTGGCAGCAGGCCGATCGCCACGAGCAGGTTCTGATCGCCGCTCAACAGCGGGCTGGGCGCGGTCAGCAGGGCCGCAGTTGGTTATCCCCTTTGGGTGGGCTTTATCTCTCTTTGGGCCTGGATTTAGATCTGCCCCTCAGCGAGTCGGCTCGCCTGATATTTGGTGCCGCTTGGGGCGTTGCACAGTCGCTGCGATCGCAGGTTCCAGTTCAGTTGAAATGGCCCAATGATCTCGTGCTCGACGATCGCAAGCTGGGCGGCATACTGGTTGAGACTCGGAGTCAGGGCGATCGCCTGCGCGAGGCGGTGATTGGCCTCGGGCTGAATGGATCCAATCCTGTGCCTGAGACTGGCATTGCCCTCCAGTCTGTTTCGACCGCTTGGGCAGACCTACCTGATTTAGCGATCGCGGTACTCCAAGGCCTCCAGACCGGCTTGGATCAATGGTTGGCAGATGATTGGGAAACCTTGATTCCTCTCTACGATCAATGGCTCTACCGCCGTAGCGATCGCTTAACTTGGCAGGGCCAGATTGTGACCTTGCTGGGGATTGATCCCAGTGGCGGGCTTCGACTGCAGGGGCGCGATCGCCCTTGGGTCATCGTTCAGCCCGGAGACCTCAGCCTGTGGCCGTGGCAACATGATCCAAAAACTGATCCAGTGACACACCAATAACGGGATCGAGTTTTTAGACTGGGAAAGCTTGCGAACTTTGGGACTGAGCTCTCAGAAGCAAGTGCTGATTTTGTTGAGGCTCCTGTGAATCGCCCGCTTTCCTTGACACTGGCTGCTTTGCTCAGCACCACCACCGTGCTGATCGGAGTTTCAGCTCCCTCGGGCCAAGCGCAGTCAGTTTCGAACCCAACAGCCACTGAAGCGCTTCCCAGCCTGCCGGAGGATCTGCGGCTCCGTCCCTCGCAGCCATCGAACAACGACCTCGGCGAAGTGCGGTTGCGGCGCGACAACCCGGAGGCTTTTCCCCAAGTAGACCTGCGCGCCCGACTGCGATCGGCCTGTGGCAACCCCGAATTTGCAGGAGCGCTCTCACCTCGCGAATGTCAGCAAGCGGAACGGAACAGTGAAACCGCAATCGCAACCGGTGGGGAATTACAGATCGACCCCATCACCGGCGAAGCCGTACCCAATCTGGGTCGACTCCAGCCACCTTCCACCAATCCGCTCTCTGTGGCGGTGTCTTATTTAGGACAACAACTCGGCAATACCTTGAATGTGGCGCAGTACCTCAATCGCACAGCGCGCCCCAACGGGATTCAAAACAATGGCGATCGCCAATTACTCTTCCCCCTGACAGTTCGGGCAGCAATTAGCTCCACCTTTGGCTGGCGACTCCATCCGGTGTATGGCGAATATCGCATGCACACCGGCACAGATATTGCCGCACCCATGGGCACGCCTGTCGTCGCCGCCTTTTCTGGCACTGTTGCGATCGCAGACTTTTTGGGGGGCTACGGCCTGACGGTGGTGCTCAATCACCAAGATCCCCTCCGCGAAACCCTCTACGGTCACCTCTCAGAGATTTTTGTTCGTCCGGGCGATCGCGTGAAACAGGGCGAAGTCATTGGCCGCGTCGGTATGACTGGCACAGCTACAGGCCCCCACCTGCACTTTGAATTGAGGGAGCCCCAAGGCGGCGGCTGGGTCGCCGTCAATAGCGACAATCAACTCCAGCAGGCCTTGGGGGGAATTTTTGCAACGCTGCAGGGCTCAGAAAACCAAACGGATAATCAACTGGCGCTACTGCTTAGCAAACTCCTACAAGTGCTCGAACAGCCCCAAGGCTAGAGCACCCTGAAATTTGGTGAGGACAATTTAATGCAATCGGATGTGCCTCAAGCCCGTAGACGGCACCGACTAGTTTTACCCGCAGCGATCGCAATTCAGTCGATCAGTCTCACCCGAAATCTCGTAGTGGGAGTCTGGGGGAGTCAAGCCCTCTAGGACGTGGGTGTGGGGTTCGCGATCACCCTCCACGGACAGTCGCTGTTAACCCTAACCAACTACCCCAAATCAAGTTGTCCTAACTAAATTGCAGGATTTTGTAGAACTGGCGCGATCGCCTGCAAAAAAGCGGACGGCTAGATCCCTGGGGTCAGCGTCCGCTCGCAATCTCAATTCAAAGCCAGCGAAAAGAGTCTTAGGCTTCGCGGTTGAGGGCCAACTCCACCATGCGGAACTCTTTCTCCAAGCGTTTTTTCAACTTCTCTGGCACAGGGCGATTGGGATAAGAGCTGTAGTGGCCGGCCAAGCTATTCAAGGCTGTTTGCATCGTCGTGAAGGATGACAGACCCGAAACGCGACTATCACGACGGTAACGCGCAGCAAAGTCATTGATCAGCTGACGCGCCTCAGCTTGAGCGGCGCTTTTTTCTGGGGCATCGTCGGGTAGCGTGATTGCATTGCGCAGGCTGGTCACGACGGCGAGGGTGTCCTGACGATAGTTGCCGCTGATTGCTGAATCACCACCACCAGTACAAGCCGTTAAGCCAATCACGGCAACGAGCACGATCGCAAACAGGCGTGCGAGAGGGCGGGCCATAGGCACTCCAGGAAGAGTCAGGAATTTTTCTTATCCTATCCCGCAGCGGCAAAGGGTCTGGTACTAAGAAGCGGGGGAGTCAGGCGACTGGAGCAAGTGTTCGTGACTGACTTTGAGCTTGTCCCAAAGTCCTCTGATGCGGGCGTAGGCTTGCTCCTGGCTCAGTTTGCCGTTGGACTGTAGGCCCACAATGATTCCGACCTGTTCAGCAAACTCTTCGAGGTTGTTGTGAAAGGCAGCGGCTTGAGGCGTCCAGGGCTCACCGCGATAGCGTTGACGGGGATAGAGCATACGGGCACAACCTTGGCCAGTAAGCTGGCAGTTCGAAGGCTTTTGCCACAGTCTTAGCAAGAGATGCAGCACTTCATTTGTCGCATACACCACTTTTAGCGTGACCATCTGGCACAATCGCCAACTCCAGAAACGCTTCAATGTCTCGAGGTTTTGCTCAAAGTAGACTGGAGTCGGTACGGCAAGCTGGTGAAGCCTTTACTTTTTGCCACAGCGCAACTCCACCGCCACGACCGCGAGCTGCGATTACCGTTGGTGTGACAGAAAAATAGTGAAAAAACGGCAGTTTCGGACGGGGACGCTGCTGTAAGCGATCGCTCAGCCTTGAGATAGCAGCAGCACCTCCCAAGCGACCTTGAACCAGCAGGCGATCGCCCCAAGCCAGTTGCCACTGTTCAAAGTCAAACCAGAGCAAATTCCGGCCAACTTCAAACTGACAAGGCCCCCGAAAACGAAAGCGCATCGCGCCAAGGCAAATCTGATTGGTGATTTGACCGCTTTCGGCCTCGATCCAGCGATATTCCAACGTCGCCGGCAAGAAGGCAGGCCAGCGCCACAGGCGACCCGTTTTGTTGAGTCCGGCTTGCAGTTGCCATAGGCCTTCCAGATCCGCCGAGGTAATCGCGGGGCGTTGCGATCGCGCTTGCCGTTCGCTCGCCAACAGTTGCTCAGCCAAGGCGGCTGCATCGGATTGAAGAAGGGCTTCCCAGTCAGGCGCGATCGCGGTCATGCTCAACTTTCCACCAGAGGGCTGAGCCCCAGTTAATACAGATGTGGGCAGTAATCGGCAGCAGCAGATTGCCGGTTTCGACGGCGGTCCAGCCGAGGATCAGGCCGACCCCTGTGGCCATCAGGGCATAGGGCCATTGGTTGCGGCCGCCCAGATGCAGACTGCCAAACAGCAAACTACTGATCAAAATGCCTTGCCAGTTCAGACCGATCGCCGGTAGAGCAACACCCCGGAACAACAGCTCTTCGCTGAGCCCGGGCAACAAGCCAATCCAGAGCAGATCGGCCCAAGTCAGCGGCTGCAGCACGATCGCCAAGTAAAAATCGCTGCTGTGGCGATAGCCCGGCCAAAGTTGATAGCAGAGCCGACTGAGCAGCACAACGCCCAGTGCAATTCCTAGACCGGCGATCGCCAGCTCCGGTTGCCAACGCCAGGGTAACTGGGGAATGGCACCGACTCGCTGCCAGAGCTTGGCGCCAATCAGCAAAGCGATCGCTGTACAGGCCACTGCCAGCAAAATCTGTTGACGACTCAAAGCATCTTCGGGAGCAGGACTCGTCATCCGCTGGTTGCCTGCTGGACGGAATGGTTTAAGTATGACAAGCGGCGATCGCCCGGCGAAAGGGCTGCTGGATCCAGGCCGGCTTTGTAAGCCGCTAGCCAGCCCACTGCTTCTAAGTGCGTTTGCAGGTGCTGGACGGGCACGCCCAGATCCACCGGTCGCAAATCCAAGGTCGAGCGATTCTCTGCCACGGCCAGAATCGGAATCCCCCGTGCTGCCCAGTGGAGAATGCCGGGGCCGCCGATCGCAGTCTCAGGGGCAATCACGACATCGACGGATTCTGGTCGGATGCTTTCAGCAATCGACTCAGTTGCTGAGCGATAGCGGGGCGCACGACTCAGCCCTGCCAAGACACAGGGTAGAAAGGTATGCCCCAGTTCTTCCGCAGCCGATCGCGGTGAAATGCTGGCATCCAGCGGTAAGGGCTGCAATGCCGGGGCATGAGCGCAGGGTACCTGGAACTCCCGCACGATCAGATGACTAATCACGGCTTCGGCTCCGGCTAGGGGGTCAACCCCTTGACCTTGACGGTAATCCTGCAGGGCAATGGCACCCGGATCATCCGGAAACCGAGCGATGACTGCGATCGCCTCACATCCGGCTTTTAAGAGCTGATCTGCGGCTCGTAGCAAACTATCGGGGCGGTCAATCGTGCCCCAGGTCGAGCCTGAGTCTGCCTGTCGCAGGGTCACGCCCAAGGGGGCATCCGTGATCACCGCTGCCGTCACAGAGAGTCCCAGCGTAGCCTGAGCCGCTTCTGCAACCTGCTGGTGGCGAATTCGTAACTCCGGCTCGATTGCCGCGTCTAGAAGTAGACCAATGCGGTTGCAATGCACCGGCTGTAATTGCCAATCACCCGCCGCAAAGCGATCGAGGGCGTAGCCTTCGACGTAGGCGACGTTCGGCAGTGGCCAGTAGAGACTCGCCCCATTCATCACGTTGGGATGGGTGATCAAGCGATCGCTGACTGAGGCGATCGCCCGCGCCAAAGGCAGGGCGTCCCCAGCATAACCACCCACGGCACAGCCAATCCCCGTCGGCACAATCAGGACAGAGGTTAGCGATCGCCCGAGCATGGGGTCACCACCGCTTCGATACGCACCATTGATCCTTCCCGAGCCGCGATCGCCCAGCGCAACGGTTCACCCTGCTGGCGTAAGGCTGATTCGATCGATCGAATGAGGCAATCAAGCTCGGGTTGCCAGGGCAAAGTCAGACTGACAAATTGGGTCTGCATCAGCCGGGCTGACCAAATTGCAGGGCGTAGAGTTCGTCTTCCTTATGAGTCTCGATCTTCAGGTCCGATCGCGGATAGGCCACACAGAGTAAGGTGTAGCCCTGCTTAGCAGGCTCGGGCCCTACCCCCATGGCATCTGGCTGATCCACTTCACCGCTGAGAATCCGCGCGGCACAGGTTGTACAGACTCCAGTTAAGCAAGAGGCCGGCAGATCAACGCCCGCAGCTTGCGCTGAGTCCAAAACACTTTGATCTGAGTCAGCCGTGAAGGTTTGGGACTGACCCTGATAGATGACTTCGACTTGATAGGTAGCCATGGCGCTTCAGAAGAAAGGATGCGATCGCAACAAGATCTAGTCTGCCGGTTCAGCACCAAGAAACCGCGCCCGAATTCACTCAAGCGCGGCCTCTGTTTCGGGAAGAACCTAGCCGTTCAGCGCTTCGGCGCCAGCCACAACTTCCAGCAGTTCTTGGGTAATGGCAGCCTGACGAGCTTTGTTGTAAACCAGCGTCAGCTGACCCACCAAGGCATTGGCGTTGTCACTCGCGCTGTTCATTGCCGTCATCCGCGCAGCCAATTCACTGGCAGCGGCTTCCTGCAAGGCCCGCAACAACTGGTTGCTGAGGTAGAGCGGCAGCAAAGCGCTGAGGATTTGAGCCGGATCTTGCTCAAAGATCATGTCGCGGGGCAGTGGGGCCACTTCCGAGGTCAGCTTTTCGCGTTCCACCGTAAAGCTACCGCCACGAGTTGTTAGGCGGAAGATTTCGTCATCGCTGCTGGCCAAGCCTTGCGGATCCAAAGGCAAGAGCGTTTGCACCACGGGGTTAGAAGCGACCAAGGAGAGGAACTTGGTGTAGACCAGTTCCACCCGATCGACGGTACCCGACAGGAACAGCGACAACAGCTGGTCGGCGATGTCATTCGCTTCCTGAGCCGTCGGGATTTGCTCCAAACCACTGTAGGTGGCTTCGATTGGCTGTTCGCGGCGCTGGAAGTACTGACCTGCCTTACGGCCAACAATCACGAACTTGTAGTCCAGACCCTGAGCGCTCAGTTCGCGCGCCCGTTGTTCAGCCCGACGAATGACGTTGGAGTTGTAGCCACCGCAAAGACCGCGATCGCCGGAAACAACCAGCAGGGCAACCGTCTTAACCTCCCGACGCTGCAACAAGGGCAGGTCGACATTTTCAAATTGCAGCCGCTGTTGCAAACCGGCTAGCACCTGGGCCAAGCGATCGGCAAAGGGACGAGTACTGAGAACTTGTTCTTGAGCCCGACGCACCTTGGCGGCTGCCACCAGACGCATGGCTTCGGTAATTTTTCGGGTGTTGCGAACCGACTTAATGCGATCGCGAATCGCCTTGAGGTTTGCCATGAGCTTCTCCAAAAAGCGGCGCCGCCCAGTCAATTAGGCAGCGCCAACCAGTGTGTGAACGACTAGACAGCAGCCAAGATGTTTTTCTTCACTTCCGCGATCGCTTCTTTCAGCAATGCTTCAGCGGCGTCATCGAGTTGTTTCGAGCTTTGAACTTTCTCGATGAACTCAGGCTTGCTGGTCTTCAGGTAGGAGCGCAGCTCAGAAACGAAGGCCGTGACTTGGTTGACCGGAATCTCGTCGATCAGACCTTTAACACCGGCGTAGACCACTGCTACTTGTTCCGCCAGAATCAACGGCGAGAACTGAGGCTGTTTCAGCAGCTCACGCAGACGCTGACCGCGAGCCAACTGGTTTTGAGTGGCTTTGTCCAAGTCAGATGCAAACTGAGCAAAGGCCGCCAGCTCATCAAACTGAGCCAATTCCAGCTTCAATGTGCCAGCAATTTTCTTGATCGCCTTGGTTTGAGCAGCGGAACCGACCCGGCTAACCGAGATACCGACGTTAATAGCCGGACGCAGACCCGAGTTGAACAGGTCAGAGGACAGGAAGATTTGACCGTCCGTAATCGAGATCACGTTGGTCGGAATGTAGGCCGAGACGTCACCGGCTTGGGTTTCGATCACCGGCAGGGCAGTCATGCTGCCACCACCAAGAGCGTCCGACAGTTTAGCGGCGCGTTCCAGCAGACGGCTGTGGAGGTAGAAAACATCGCCGGGGTAAGCTTCCCGACCGGGCGGACGACGCAGCAGCAGCGACATCTGGCGGTAAGCCTGCGCTTGCTTGGTCAAGTCATCGTAGATGACCAAGGTGGCTTTGCCTTTGTACATAAAGTACTCGGCGATCGCAGCACCGGCGTAGGGAGCCAGGTATTGCAGCGTTGCCGGTTCTGAAGCGTTGGCCGCAACGACCACGGTGTAATCGAGGGCACCGCGTTCCCGCAGGACTTCAATGATGTTGGCAACCGAAGAGGCTTTCTGACCGATCGCGACGTAGACGCAAATTACGTCTTCGCCTTTCTGGTTCAGAATCGTGTCGATCGCGATTGCGGTTTTGCCGGTCTGACGGTCACCGATGATCAGCTCGCGCTGGCCCCGGCCGATCGGAATCATCGCGTCGATCGCGGTAATACCGGTCTGCATGGGCTCATGCACCGAGCGACGCGCAATGATGCCAGGAGCCGGCGATTCGATCAGGCGATTTTCGGTTGCCGCAATTTCACCTTTGCCGTCCAACGGCGCACCCAAGGGGCTGACCACACGGCCAACCAGTGCATCACCGACCGGAATCTGAGCGATTTTGCCGGTCGCTTTAACCGTGCTGCCCTCTTGGATGTTGCGGCCTTCGCCCATCAACACCGCACCGACGTTGTCTTCTTCCAAGTTGAGCGCGATGCCGGTGGTGCCATCTTCGAACTCCACCAACTCGCCAGACATCACCTGCTGCAGACCATAGATGCGGGCAATGCCGTCACCCACCTGCAGAACGGTACCGACGTTTTCAACTTTGACGTCTTGGCTGTACTGCTCAATCTGCTGACGAATGATGCTGCTAATTTCGTCGGGTCTGATGCTAACCATGGCTGGGTAATTCCGGTGGGGGAAGACTGCGAGAGAACGAAAAAGCCTAGGCGGCCAAACTGATCGAAATCCGTTTCAGCTGGCCCCGCAGACTTGCGTCGAGGACTTGAGAGCCAACTTTGATAATGACGCCGCCCAAAAGATCGGCATCGACTTGGCTCTCAATTTCCACACCCGCTGCGCCGGTGAGTTGTTTCACCTTTTCGGTGATCACTTGCACTTGGGCTTCAGTCAGCGGCACGGCTGAAGAGACGTCTGCTCGTACCACGTTGCGAAGCTTACGCAGCAGAGCCTGGTAGCGATCGGCAATGCCGTCCAAAAAGGCGATGCGATTGCGATCAACTAACAAATTGAGGAAGTTCAAGACCAAGGGATGAACTGAACTTCCAAACACTTGGTTGAGAACCGCTTTTTTCTGGCTGGAAAACAAGGTTGGATTTTCCAACAGGTGGCGCAGATCAGCAGAAGCAGCCAAAGTGCTTCGGAATAGGGCTGCATCCTCGCCAAAGCGATCCTCTAGCCCTTGTTCGCGAGCGATCGCCATCAAGGCTTCCGCGTAGGGATCAAACAGTTGAGAAGTGCTCGTCATGGCAAAGTCCTAGAGCGTAGCCAAGCTGCGATCGATCAAGCGCTGTTGGGCGGCCTCATCCAACTGCTGAGACAGTTGCGTCTCAACCCGGCTCAAGGCTTGGGCAACTGCATAGCGGCGCAGTTCGTCCAGCACACGCTGTTGCTCAGTGCTGACATCTTGAGCAGCAGTGGCTTTCAAGCGTTCAACATCCGCAGCTGCTTTGTCCAAAATTTCTTGGCGTACCGCTGCTGCACGGGCTTTGGCTTCAACCAACAGGCGAGCCGCTTCAGCTTCTGCCTCTTTCAGTTGGGTCTGAGCCTGGCTCAGGGCTTGGGCAGACGATGCCAGCTTCTCTTCAACCTCACGGATTTCTGCTTCGATCGCAGCGCGACGGTTGCTGAGCAAATTGCCGAGGAAACCTCGACCTGCATAGACCAAGAGACCAATGATGATCGCCAGGTTGATCAGGTTCGTTTCAAAGAGATCAAGATTGAGACCGAACCCAGAGGTCTCAGCATGCGCGAGCAAAATCCAAGAGGACATACTATCCACTACCCAAAACAATGCCGAACTCGGACTCAAAAGCCTAAGCTCGGGCCAAGAGCTTATCGAGAATTTGATGGCTCAGGGCATCGACTTGCTGATCGAGCGCTTGCAAAGCAACCGCTTTCTGCTGGTCAATTTCCTGTTGCGCTTGCTCACGCTGGGCTTGAGCTTCACGCTGAGCTTCGGCCAGTTGCTGAGCAGCAATCCGACCAGCCTCAGTCTGGGCTTCAGCAATCAAAGCCTGAGACTGCTTGCGTGTAGCAGCAAGCTCCTGCTCGTATTGTGCCGTCAAAGCCTTGACTTCTGCCAAACGAGCCTTGGCATCCTGCCGCCCGCCGCGAACAAATTGGTCGCGATCGTCGAGGACCTTGCCAAATGGTTTGTAGAAAACAGCGTTGAGTAGGAAGACCAAGACTAAGATTTGCACCGCCATCAAGGGCAGTGTGGCATCGAGGTCAAACAGGCCTCCTTCGGCTTCTTGAACGGCTTCTGCCGCAAGAATCATCCAAGCATTCATGAGTACAGGCTCCGCCGGAAGGTCGGAGAACAGCGGTTAAAACCGCCCAATAACCCGCAGGTCCACAGCAAGGAGCTGTCAGGCAATTGAGCACAGAAGAGGGGGCGGCTCAACCCATGAGACCGCCCCGAAGGATAGCTAAGCTTACGCGAAGGGGTTCGCGAACAGCAGCACCAGCGCCACGACCAAGCCGTAGATGGTCAGCGCTTCCATGAAAGCGAGGGAAAGCAGGAGGGTGCCGCGGATTTTGCCTTCAGCTTCCGGCTGACGAGCAATCCCTTCGACAGCTTGACCAGCTGCGCTACCTTGACCGATACCGGGGCCAATCGCCGCGAGACCCACTGCCAGAGCAGCAGCCAAAACGGAAGCAGCAGAGGTAAGAGAATCCATGACGTGAAAATCCTTGACCGTTAAGACGTTGGGGGACAGGGAGATCCGGGCGATCAGTCCCTCAAAGACTGAACAACGACCGGGAGCAAAGAGTCAAGCAGACTCGGGGGTCAACCGCAAAATAGGCAGCGATCGCACTGCACTACTCGGCGTGTTCCTCACCATGCTCTTCGACGGCTTCGCCGATGTATGACGCAGCCAAGGTTGCAAAGATCAACGCTTGAATCGCACTGGTAAACAAGCCCAGAATCATTGCTGGCAGCGGCACGAAGAGAGGCACCAACAGCACGAGAACCGCCACCACAAGTTCGTCTGCCAAGATGTTTCCAAACAGACGGAAGCTCAGGGATAAGGGTTTGGTGAAGTCCTCCAAAATTTTGAAGGGCAGCATCACCGGCGTGGGATGGACGTAGTTGCCAAAATATCCCAGCCCTTTGCGGCTGAAACCGGCGTAAAAGTACGCCAGCGAGGTCAATAGCGCGAGCGCTACGGTGGTGTTGATGTCACTGGTCGGGGCAGCCAATTCGCCCGAAGGGAGCTTGATCAGCTTCCAAGGGATGAGAGCGCCGGACCAGTTGGACAGGAAAATAAACAGAAACAGGGTACCAATAAACGGAACCCAAGGACGATATTCCTTTTCGCCGATCTGGGTGCGGGCTAGGTTACGGATGAAGTCCAGAACGTACTCCATGAAATTCTGGAGGCCGCTGGGAATGCGCTGAAGATTGCGATTCGCCAGGAGAGACAGCACCACCAAGGCCGCGATCACGAACCAAGAAGTCAAAAAGACCTGGCCGTGAAGCCGATAGTTGCCGATCTGCCAGTAAAAATGCTGGCCGACCTCGAGCTCGGCGAGAGGCAAAACTGACGAGAGTTCGAGTAGAGTCGGCATGGACATGAGGTCGGAAGGAAGGGTTGCGGAGCCCATTTACATCCGCGATCGCGACTGCGTTTCAACTGTTTTCAGCAGTTGGGATCACAGCTCGCAGGGTGTACCAGATCAGGGCTGCTTTGTAGGTCAAAAAACCTAAAAAGACCGGCATCAGTTCCAGATATTGCCATCGTGCTGCTAAAACAATGAGCACCACGAAGAGCGCTAGACGTGATTTCCCAAACTGGCGACGGCGCTCACCAATCCGCTCAACCGCTTTCCCAAGCATCCGGAGGTAGAGAAGCCCACCCATTGCCCCCAGCAAATAGCTAGCAGCAGTGTTAAGGCTATAGGCCCACCAGACCGCTCCGAAAATAACGACTGTGCAAATTAACGTGACCTGCAACAGTTGACGCTGCAGCGCGTAGTACTCTGCCATCGAATCCGATTGAGGTTCAGTGACCGTTTCTGTTTCGGGTTCGGTTGCGGCTGAAGCAATCGCCTCGATCGCAGGATCCTGGACAGAACTTTCAGAGGAACTCACAGGTCGGACAGAACCGAGCGGTTCTGCTGGCAAAATATGGCGCAAGCCAGGGGTAATCCTATCACGCAGCGTTGCACTGTCCTACGTTTGCGCGGGCACGAGCAAAATCAGCTGCTGATCGATCAATTGGCGCACCGCCGCCAAGTCCAAAGAACTGGTTTGTAAGAGTTCGGCAACGGTCAGGGCTGAATCCAGCGGGCGATCGCATTGTTCTAGGAAGGCGTATTCCGCTTCGCTGAGGGTACGGGGCCGGTAGTCCGGGTCGAAGATGTCGCGACTGGGCCAGCCGTAGAGGCATTCGTTGCGCACCGGCTTGGCATGCAGCAGTTGATCGTTGTCCGACCAGTCGTACTGGGGCAGAGGCGATCGCCCCAGGAAAAACTCAAAGTGGGTGATTTCGGGGTCGAGTAATTCGATCAGCCGGTAGCGCTGCCATTTCGAGAGCGACTGAAAGCGATCGCGCAGGGTATCTGAGCTGCCAAATAAGCGATCGGGCTGCCAGCGATCGCGATCGGAAAAGCCAAGGAAGGTGAGACCACTGCCTTCAATCCAGCGCCGCAGGGTTTCGGTGTTGTAGTCAATCTCTTGGGGATGGACATACATGTCGGCGAAGCATTCGTCACGCTGGTTTTCCAGTGCCCAGCGTTCTTCCTCCCGACGCCGTAGTCGATTGTTGGCTGGCAGTTGACTGAAAATTTCCCGCCCGATCGCCACACCATCGCGATAGTCGCCGCGCCGCTCTCCCTGTAATAGGGCGATCGCTTCTTGCATCTGCCGAATTTCAGCCCGACCAATCTCGGCATAGACAAAGATATGGAGGATGCCGCCCGGCGCGAGTTTGCTCGCCAAAGCAGCTAAGCCGCGATCGGGATCTTCGAGATGGTGCAACACCCCGACGCAGTTGATCTGATCAAACTCTCCCGGCAGTTGGGCGACGTCGTAAAGACTGAGCTGCTGGAAGTGGATGCGATCGGCAACGCCCGATCGCTGACAGCGTTCTTGGGCGACAGCGAGAGTACCGGCGCTGATATCGATCGCTGTAATCTCTGCGCTGGGATTGAGGTGTGCGAGGTAGTCAGTACTCACACCGGTGCCACAACCCGCATCTAAAATGCGAGGCCGCCCCAACTGCGGTGCCCGTCCCGTGCAAAAGGCATAGGCCGAGGGGTAATGCCAGCGCCAGTTGTAGCCCGGTGGTGGCCCATCCTGCATTGGTTCCGGTGGAAACGGATAGGCGTCGTAGAGCGCGGAAACAGCTTGGGTGACGGAGTCGGGCATGGCAGCAAAAAATGAGAAACGCGATCGCCCCAGCAGGGTCGAATCCATCAGCTTCATCGCCTGTCAGCTCGCGTCTCGACAAGGCTGGCGACACATTTGTTAACAAAAAAGGGGTGCCGCCACGGCACGCTCTAATCTAAAACAAACCCTTCTCAATCCCGGTTTAATCTCGTCGGGTCGGGGCGTTTTGGGAATCTTCCATCGCTCTTCTCATTGCTCGACGGGTTCATCCTTCATAAGAACCTAGGGAGCTTTAAGGCAAATGACAGTTACGGCCAGTGGCGGCAGCTCACTTGCACGCCCGCAACTCTACCAAACGGTTCCTGGCTCGACGATTGTTCAGGCAGAACAACAAGACCGCTTCCCGCAACAGGGTGAGCTGCGCGAGCTTTCGAGCTACTTCCAGTCCGGCCTCAAACGGCTGGCGATCGCAGAAATCATCACTCGGAATTCCGACACGATTGTCTCGCGAGCAGCCAACCGGATTTTTGTCGGTGGCTCACCCCTTGCTTATATTGAGCGCCCCAAAGTTGACCCTCGCAATCTCCGCAGTGCGGAAGAACAGCGCGCCCGCGAAGCGAAGCTCGGCACCGTCACCTTCGTCGAAAGTAGTGGTGGCGGTGGCTTCTTCAGCGGTTTGACCGCTGCCCTGGGTGGTGCAGGTGCCGTGCGGATTCCTTCGGGGTTCCGACCAATTAACGTGGCGCGCTATGGCCCGCGCAACATGCAGAAATCATTGCGCGACATGAGCTGGTTTCTGCGCTACATCACCTACGCGATCGTGGCGGGCGACCCCAATATCTTGGTTGTCAACGTCCGCGGTCTGCGCGAAATCATTGAGAAAGCTTGCTCCACGCCTGCGACGCTGGTGGCTCTACAGGATATGCGGGCGACCAGTGCCGGCTACTTCCGCAACGATCCTGAAGCCCAGCAACTGGTCAAAGACTACTTTGACGTGCTGATTCGGGAGTTCGAAGCCCCGACTCCATCGCTGAAGCAGCGCCAGCGTTTTGCTGAGGATCAACAGGGACTGGCACTGCCCCAAAGCTATGCCAACGCAGCTGAACGGCGTCCTAAATTTGTGATCAAGTCGACCCTGTCGACCGTTGAGAAGAATGAAGCGATCAAAGCGGCCTATCGCCAAGTCTTTGAACGGGACATCACCCGCGCTTACAGCCAGAAGGTTTCTGACCTAGAATCCAAGGTTAAAAACGGCGAGATCTCAACCAAAGAATTTATCCGCCGCTTGGGTAAATCACCGCTCTACCGTCAGCAATTCCACGATCGCTTCGTCAATAGCCGCGTGATCGAGCTGGCCTTCCGCCACTTCTTGGGTCGCGGCATCAGCTCTGCTGAGGAGTTCACCCGCTACTTCGATCTGCTCAGTGCCAAGGGCTTTGCAGCATTGATCGATGCCTTGGTGGATTCGCAGGAATACGCAGACTACTTCGGCGAAGAAACCGTGCCTTACCTGCGCGGTCTGGGTCAAGAAGCACAAGAGTGCCGCAACTGGGGCGTTCAGCAAGAGCTGTTCAAATACAGCGCACCCTTTGTCAAAGTGCCGCAGTTTGTCACTCTGTTTGGGGAATACAAGCAGCCTCTGCTCGATCAACACCCCTACGGTGCTGGCAACGACCCGCTGGAAATTCAGTTCGGGGCCATCTTCCCCTCACGCACGGTCAACAACCGCACCAATCCAGCCCCCTTCGGCAAAGATACTCGTCGCTTGCTGGTCTCCAAGGGCGGCGTCAACAACCAAGTGGGCAGCGCCGCTTTCCAACAAAGTGGCACCACGCCAACCAAGATTTTCAAACTCACCCAAGTCGCTGCTGGTAGCAGCTCGATACGCAGCAAATCGGTCGGCAATCCCAGTATTCGCCAAACCGAAAGCACCACTCAAGCCGTGATTCGGGCCGCCTATCGGCAAGTCTTTGGCCGCGACCTCTACGAAGGTCAGCGTCTGACGGTACCGGAAATCAAGCTCGAAAACGGTGAAATCACCGTGCGGGAGTTTGTGCGTCAGATCGCCAAGTCTGAAACCTTCCGGAAGCTCTACTGGAACAACCTCTACGTCGTCAAAGCCGTGGAGTACATCCATCGCCGCTTGCTGGGCCGTCCCACGACGGGTCGTGCCGAGATTAACGCCTACTTCGACATCTCAGCGAAGAAAGGCTTCTATGCCCTTGTGGATGCGATTCTCGACAGTCCCGAGTACATTGCTGCCTTCGGGGAAGATACGGTGCCCTACGAGCGCTATATCACCCCCAAAGGCTTGGCTCTGCGTTCTGTGCGTGGCCTAGAGGCCTCTGAGAAGGTCAAAGCGTCGCTCCGACCCGCTGCTGGGGCCCAGGAACGCCGTCCAGAGGTTGGCCGTCGCTAGGCAATCGCCTCTCCTCAGATTCTGGCTGTGAGCGTTTGGGCAAAACCTAGACGCTCACAGCTTTTTGGGCATTTAAAGAAAACTGAATTCCTTTATTACAAACTGTTACGTCAATTTCTGTAGGGTTTCGACGATAGCGCAAAATGATTCCGAAAGGTAATTCGGACGCTGTTGCCGGCTACCTGCGCTCGCCCCCGAGAGGTGTCTCTCCTCCCGGTCAGGCTTCGGGAATTCTGACCGCCTCGGGTTCACGATCGCCTTGACGGTCCGAACGTGAACGGTTTGCCTGACTTCACGGTTTCCTCACTGAGGGCCAGGGTCGGTGGAGGCCAGTCTGGTTTCAAAATGCTTGGAGGAATCCATTAATGAGTATCGTCTCGAAGTCCATCGTCAACGCTGACGCCGAGGCGCGTTACCTAAGCCCTGGCGAACTGGAACGCATCAAAACCTTCGTTGTCGGTGGCGATCGTCGTCTGCGGATTGCGCAGACCATTGCTGAGTCCCGCGAGCGGATCGTCAAGCAAGCTGGCAACCAACTTTTCCAAAAGCGTCCTGACGTGGTTTCGCCCGGTGGCAATGCCTACGGTGAAGACATGACGGCCACCTGCCTGCGTGACCTCGACTACTACCTGCGTCTTGTGACCTACGGTGTAGTTTCGGGCGACATCACCCCGATTGAAGAAATCGGCATTGTCGGTGTCCGCGAAATGTACAAATCGCTAGGAACCCCCATCGAAGCTGTCGCTGAAGGCGTCCGTGAGCTGAAATCGGCTGCAACCGCCCTACTGACTGGTGAAGACGCTGACGAAGCAGGCGCTTACTTTGACTACGTAATTGGCGCTCTCAGCTAATTCAGTCTTTTAAGTCCCTTTGATTCGAACGCGACTTTTTCAAGGATTTTAGAAAGATGCAAGACGCAATTACCGCTGTCATCAATGCTTCTGACGTCCAAGGTAAGTACCTGGACAGCTCAGCCCTCGATCGTCTCAAGAGCTACTTCCAAAGTGGCGAACTGCGCGTCCGTGCTGCAGCCACCATCAGTGCCAACTCGGCTCTGATCGTCAAAGAAGCAGTGGCTAAATCGCTGCTCTACTCAGACATCACCCGTCCCGGCGGCAACATGTACACCACCCGTCGCTATGCTGCTTGCATCCGCGACTTGGAGTACTACCTGCGCTACGCCACCTATGCCATGTTGGCTGGCGATACCTCGATCTTGGATGAGCGCGTGCTCAACGGTCTGAAAGAGACCTACAACAGTCTGGGCGTGCCGATCGGTGCAACCGTCCAAGCGATCCAAGCAATCAAAGAAGTCACTGCTAGCTTGGTCGGCCCCGACGCTGGTCGCGAAATGGGTGTCTACCTCGACTACATCAGCTCCGGCTTGAGCTAAGCATCCAGCTACTGAGTCTAGGGAATGGTGTTGAGCTCTCAGCCTCAGCCCTTTCCCTAGAACGATTAAGGGAACCCGGGAGAAACAAACAATGCGGATGTTCCGAATCACCGCTTGCTTGCCCAGCCCCAGCAAAATCCGGACTCAGCGCGAACTGCAAAACACCTTCTTTACGAAGCTCGTTCCATACGATGCTTGGTTTAGAGAGCAGCAGCGCATCCAAAAGCTGGGTGGCAAGATCATCAAGGTTGAATTGGCGACTGGCCGTCCGAATACCAATACCGGACTGCTCTAGGTCTCAAAATTATTGCAATCGAACCGACTCTCGGTCTGACTCTTATAGTGAGTGTGCCGAGAGTTTTTTTATGGCGATCGCCCTATGAGTCTTGCCCTCCCCCAGTGGCTTACCTTGGTGCCAACGGCAACTTGGAATCGGCCCGCACGACTCTTGCACTGGCTGACTTTTTTTTGGCTCGTCTGCGGGCTCTTGATTTTGTTGTCAGCCTCCTACGACCTGGCGCTGAATGAATCGGGCAATGGCTTTGCCTATTTGATTCGCCAAGGGGTGTGGCTGATTTTGGGCTTGCTGGGGTTTAGCTGGGCGATCGCGACCCCCATTCAGCGTTTTGCCCGCTGGGCACCCTGGGGGATGGGCCTCTGCTTGGTGGGCTTAGCGCTCACTCTCGTTGCCGGTGCGACGATCAACGGGGCTAGCCGGTGGCTCGTGATCGGGCCACTCCAAATCCAGCCTTCAGAACTGATGAAACCCTGCCTAATTTTGCAGGGCGCCGTTGTTTTCGGTAGTTGGTTTCGCCTCAGCTGGGCCCAGCGGGGATTTTGGCTGGCGATGTTCTTGCTGACCCTCGGCATCATTCTCAAGCAACCGAACCTGAGTACAGCAACTCTTTGCGGCAGCCTGCTGTGGATCATTGCGCTTGCTGCCGGTTTACCCCTCGCTCAGCTCCTGTTGACAGTGATTGGCGGCGGCGCAATCGGGGTGGTCAGCGTCTTCCGCAATAGCTACCAAATGGAACGGATTCTCTCCTTCCTCAACCCCTGGCGGGACCCCCTCGACAAGAGCTATCAGCTGGTTCAAAGTCTGCTGGCGATCGGCTCGGGGGGAACTTGGGGTACAGGCTACGGGCTCTCGGTGCAGAAGCTGTCCTACCTGCCAATTCAGAACACCGACTTCATCTTTGCGGTCTATGCCGAAGAGTTTGGCTTGGTTGGCAGCCTGCTGTTCCTGCTCTTTCTTTGCTGCTTCGGAACGGTTGGCTTTTGGGTGGCCCTGCGATCGCGGCGGGTCTTAAATCAGCTTGTGGCCACGGGCTGTACCACGCTGCTAGTCCTGCAATCCTTGCTCAATATCGGGGTAGCTTCGGGTGCTCTGCCAACCACAGGCTTGCCCTTGCCTTTCATCAGCTACGGCGGCAATGCCCTGCTCTCGAGCCTGTTCGTAGCGGGCCTGTTGATCCGTGTGGCACTAGAAATGGATGAGGAAATCGCTAACAGCCCTGGGCCAACCACTCCTCTCAAAACAATACGGCGGCGATCGCCGGCCTAGACCTCGATAAAATCGAGGCATGTTCGACACTTTTGCCAGATGGTTTGAGGGGCTGGAAACCCTGCTCTTCCAGCTCAGCCTTTGGGCCGAAACCCTTGTCAATAGTCAGCTCCAGCATCCGGGACTGCCAACTTTTGCAATCGTCTGGGTGGCAGGTTTGGCGACGAGTTTGACACCCTGCACCCTCTCGATGCTGCCAGTCACCTTTGCCTATTTGGGGGGCTACAGTGAGGGCGATCGCGCCCAGAGTCTGCGCCAATCCGGTCTGTTCTGTCTGGGCTTGGCCACGACGCTGATGGGGCTGGGTCTGAGTGCAGCCGTGCTTGGGCGGATCTATGGCCAGATTGGCTGGGGTCTGACCTTGGCCTCTAGCCTGATTGCGATCGTGATGGGCTTGAATCTGCTGGAGCTGCTGCCCCTAAGGCTACCGGGCCTGAACACCACAAGCTGGCTCCAGGAGGAATGGCCGATTGACCTGCGCGCCTATCTTTTGGGTCTGACCTTTGGCTTGGTAGCGTCTCCCTGCAGTACACCAGTCCTAGCTACTCTACTTGCTTGGGTGGCGGCCAGTGGCCAAGTACAACTCGGGGCTGCTCTTTTGGGTACCTATGCGCTGGGTTCCGTCCTACCGCTCCTCCTAGCCGGTCTCCTCGCCGCTTCCCTGCGTCAGTTGTTGGCCCTGCGACAATGGTCGGCTTGGCTGACGCCCACCAGTGGCGTTGTCCTCATCGGTTTTGGTGTTCTGACGCTGCTCCTTCGTCTGCCAATTAACGCATGACCTCTGATCCTCTGGCCTCACCCTCCTTTGCCGATCGCTGGCGGCGGGGTCAACAGTTGTTTTGGACCTGGCTGGCCGATCTGCGTCTCGCGATCCTGCTGCTGCTAGCGATCGCGATCGCCAGTGCCACAGGTACCGTGATTGAGCAGGGGCAGAGTCTTGCCTTCTATCAAGAGAACTACCCCACCGATCCTGCCCTGTTTGGCTTTCTGTCGTGGCGCTGGATTCTGAGCCTTGGCCTTGACCATGTCTACCGAGCGGGCTGGTTCCTAGGGTTGCTCATTCTCTTTGGTGCCAGCCTCACGGCCTGTACTTTTCGTCGCCAATGGCCCGCCCTGCGGGCTGCCCAGCGTTGGCAGTTCTATCAAGAGCCTCGGCAATTTACCAAGCTTGCACTCAGTGCCAGCCTGCCTCAGGGCAAACTCGACAGTTTGGAACCGCTACTGCTGCAACGCCGCTACCGTCTCTTTCGGGCAGATGATGTCCTCTATGCTCGCCGAGGTCTGGCCGGACGAGTCGGTCCGATCTTGGTGCATGCCGGCATGCTGGTGGTGCTAGGGGGCGCCATCTGGGGCTCCTTGGGGGGATTTTATGCCCAGGAGATGATTCCAAGCGGCGAGACGTTTCAGGTTCGGAATATTGTCGATGCCGGCCCTTGGAGTGGCAGTCGTATTCCTCAGGATTGGGCAGTTAAGGTCAATCGCTTTTGGATTGACTATGCTCCCGACGGTCGCATCGATCAGTTCTACTCGGATCTGTCCGTAGTCGATCGCGAGGGACAAGAGCAAGATCGCCAGACAATTCACGTCAATCAACCCTTGCGCTACGGTGGTCTGACCTTTTATCAGGCCGACTGGGCAATCGCGGCAGCCCAAGTGCGCCTTAACAATAGCCCTGTCCTACAACTACCCATGGCGCAGCTCCCTGCGGCGGGTCGCATCTGGGGGACTTTTGTCCCCACAAAACCTGATCTCAGCAGTGGGGTCTCACTGATCGCCAAGGATCTACAGGGGACAGCGGTTATCTACGGCAGCAATGGCGAACCCCTAGGCACCCTGCGCAAAGGCATGGCGATCGAAGTCGAGGGCATCCGTCTCAGCTTGGTCGACCTAGTCGGCAGTACCGGCCTGCAGATCAAGTCTGATCCGGGGATTCCCTGGGTCTATGCCGGCTTCCTGTTTGTGATGGTGGGCGTGGTTTGCAGCTACGTCTCCCACGCGCAGGTCTGGGCTCTAGAGCAGGACGGTCAGCTGTATATTGGTGGCCGGAGCAATCGCGCCTTGGTGGCGTTCGAGCAGGAAATGCTAGCCGTTCTCGCTCAGCTGGATGCACAAAGTAATCACTCAGCAGAAACTGCGATCGCCTGACGTTTCGTAACAGGTTGCCTGTCTAGCCTAGCTTTTGCCTGATCTTTCAGCAGTGGCTGATTAAAATGTAGACAGCGAATTTTCGATTGCTGTAGCAGTAACTACAACTGTGGTCTAGTCAGCGGTGTTACCAAAGAGTCGCTGACCGGGGCCGTTTGCCCCTCTTAATTGCCCTGGCTTAAGGAGAGTTCCCTTGAAGAAGATTGAGGCGATTATTCGTCCGTTCAAACTGGACGAAGTCAAGATTGCGCTCGTCAATGCTGGCATTGTCGGGATGACGGTTTCAGAAGTGCGCGGTTTTGGTCGCCAAAAAGGCCAAACGGAGCGCTATCGCGGCTCGGAATACACGGTTGAGTTTTTGCAAAAGCTGAAGCTCGAGATCGTGGTGGAAGATGCCCAAGTCGACACCGTCATCGACAAAATCGTTGCAGCAGCCCGCACTGGCGAAATTGGTGACGGCAAGATCTTCGTCTCGCCCGTCGACCAAACCATCCGGATTCGCACCGGCGAGAAAAACGCCGACGCAATCTAAGTCAGCGTCGACAACAGCAGGTGTATTGCTGGAGCAGTTAGAGGCCAGCGATCACAAAACGTTAGCAAGAGAGTTCAGTTGTTTTGAGGTCAGTTAATGCTGACAGGAAACCACTGGGCTCTTTTGTTGTTCTGGGCATCACGAGGGGCGATCGCAGCGTTGCTGCCACTGCCATGCATGCTGAATCATCGTCTCTAAGCTGGGAAATTGCGGCTCCCAACCGAGGATCTGGCGAGCTTTATCGCTGCTACCGACAAGGGCGATCGCATCACCAGGGCGGCGATCGCTCAATTGCACCGGAATCGATCGCTGGGTGACCCGCTCTGCGGTGGCAATCACTTCCTTGACTGAGAAGCCATTGCCGTTGCCCAAGTTAAAGGCGGTGGTAGCTCCCCCGTCCGCTAAGTAAGTCAGGCCCCGTACGTGGGCATCGGCCAAATCACAGACATGGATGTAGTCGCGGATGCAGGTGCCGTCCGATGTCGGGTAGTCCGTGCCATAGACCTGAATGCTGGGACGCTGACCGGCGGCGGCTTGGAGCACCAAGGGAATCAAATGGGTTTCTGGATCGTGGGCCTCGCCCAAATCCCCCTTGGGATCAGCCCCAGCGGCATTGAAGTAGCGGAAGATCACCGATCGCAAGCCGTAGGCAGCCTGAAAATCCTGCAGAAACTGCTCCACCATCCACTTGCTGCGACCGTAGGGATTGATCGGGGCTTGGGGATGATCTTCGGGAATCGGAATCACCTGCGGCAATCCGTAGGTCGCACAGGTCGAAGAAAACACGAGCTGCTGACAGCCTGCTGCCACCATTGCCTGCAGCAAGGTCAAGCTACCGCTGACGTTGTTGGCGTAGAAGTTGCCGGGATCGCGCACCGACTCTCCAACTTCGATCGAGGCAGCAAAGTGAATCACTGCCTGAATCGGATGCTCTGCAAAGAGGCGGTCGAGCAAGAGGCGATCGCGGGTGTCTCCCACAATCAACGGCACCTGTAGGACCTCTGCTGCGATCGCCCGTTGGCCATTGCTGAGGTTGTCGAGCACGATCGGCTGGTAACCCTGGGCTTGCAGTGCCCGCACCGTATGGGAGCCGATATAGCCCGCGCCGCCCGTCACCAGAATGGTTGCCCCTGCCACAGTTTGCCCTAATGACCTTCACTGGAGGATTATCCGGCACGCAGGGTCGCGATCGCCTCAGTTGTGAGGGCCTCGATCGCCGCACGATCGCCAGCCCAAGTCGTTTCTGCTTCACTCAACCAGAGCAGATACTCAACATTGCCCGCCGGCCCCAGTAGCGGCGACCAAGTCAATCCTTGGCCGTGCCAGCCCAACCCCTGAGCCGACTCAAGAACTTGAGCGATCGCCGTCACATGATCCTTGCGATCGCGGACAACCCCGCCTTTACCGACTTTTTCGCGCCCAACCTCGAACTGGGGCTTGACCAGCAAAATCAGCTCGCGGGGCGATCGCAACAACTGCCCCAAGGTCAGCAACACCTTCGTCAGAGAGATGAACGAGAGATCGGCGACGGCTAGATCGGGCCAAACATCATCGGATCCGTAGAGGTCAGTCGGCTGCAGGTTGCGGATGTTGGTTCGCTCCCGCAGAAGGACTCGCGGGTCAGTACGGATCTTCCAGTCAACCTGACCGTAGCCCACATCAATGCCATAGACTTTGCTCGCCCCTGCCTGCAACAAGCAGTCGGTGAAACCGCCGGTGGAGATACCCGCATCCAAACAGATGCGATCGCTGAGCGCGATCGGAAACGTTGCTAAGGCTTTTGCCAGCTTTTCGCCACCTCGCGAAACGTAGGGCGGCTTGGCCGCAACTTCAATCACGGCATCTTCAGCCACCAGGCTCCCCGGTTTATCGACAATCGCTTGGGCGACCCGCACTTCACCAGCACGAATCAGCCGTTGGGCCTGCTGCCGCGAGGGGCAGAGTCCACGTTCCACCAACAGAGCATCTAAACGGTGCTTAGCCACAGGCGCAGGAGAGAGTACATGCCCCAATTATCGGAGCTGACTCCCTCCCAGCTCAGCACTGACCTTAATAGCAGCCTAAAACCGTGAGGATGTAGCTAGAACCAACCGCATCAATGCCCCCCAAGTTGACATTGACCTGGTAGGGCTGGCTGTTGCGGCGAGGTAAGCCAGTCAGCTCTTTCGAGAGATTGCTAGGCAAATAGACACTGCCGCTGAAACTTTCATCGACGGTGCCGTTGCTGTACTTCAAGTTGAGGCCCGCTTGATAGGTGGTGTTGGCACTGGTCGATTGAATCTTGGCAATGTAGCGGCGAAACGTAGCATCAGCGGGCACGGCAAAGTCCGTATTCCAGTTGTCGCGGAAGAACGGACCTGCGCCGCCGGGTGTGACCGTTTTCGTGACTGAGGTGCCGCTCCCTCCCACCACAGGCAGCGGTGTGCAGTTGGCTTGTGCTAGGAGAGTAGACGGACTGGCAAGGCTGCTGGGGAACAACAAAGCAAGAAGCAGAGCGGTCGACATTGGGCCATTCCTCACACAGGAAACCTTGCTCCTTAATTTAAGAGGCTGGTCTATCCAGCGGGGCAGGCAAGGGATCAGTCTGAGAACTGCTACCGCGATCGCCAATCCTGGTGCAGATAACACCGTTCATCAGCGATCCACTCAAGACCTCTGAATCTGCGATCGGGACGGGTCGATGGGGCTGGCAAACGCAGCTAATCAAGGTGTAGCCATCAATCGTTCAGGCCAGACTGAGGGGAAAGCGGTTGCCTCAGGGACTAGGGTTCCTTTCCCAACGTTTCAGCGCTCAATAACAACCAACGACGGTCAAGGTATAGGTGGAACCGACGGCCTTCAGTCCACCGAGATTAACGTTCACCTGAAACGGCTGACTATCCCGACGGGGCTGCCCAACGAGCTCCTGAGAACCATTTCGGGGTAGCGCGAAGCTGCCCTTAAAGGTCTGGTCAGCGGTGCCGTTGCTGTACTTGAGATTGAGACTGGCCTGATAGGTCGTACTGGCACTGAGGGATCGAATGGTTGCGACGTAGCGCCGAAAGGTTGCATCCGTGGGCACAGCAAAGTCGGTATCCCAGTTGTCGCGGAAGAACGGACCTGCACCGCCGGGTGTGACCGTTTTTGTGACTGAGGTACCGGCGCCCCCCACCACTGCCAGCGGCGTGCAATTGGCCCGACTGAGCAGAAGCGGTTGAGTAGTAGACAGCGGACCAGAGACCAGTAAGGCGATCGCCAACAGCGCTGACATGAGACCGTTCCTCAAGTTCGACAAGCTAACTGCTCTCACTGTAGAGGCCGATCGCCGGCGCGGCAGCGGGTAGGGAAATCCACCCTAGTTGCTGTTGAGAACAGCCCTCGACGAAATGAGAAGATTACGAAATGCAAGGAACAAGCTTAGAAAATTCTGGGAGAGATCAGGCCGTAATGCTCTCGCTGGCAAAATACGAAGCAAGTTTCTTGTGGCCAGAGAAAATTTCAGTTCTGGCTCTGTCCCGGTCCTAGCTTCAGTGAGGAGGATCCCATGGAGCAAGCGTTCGGTAACCTCTACGAAATCTTTGGGCGCCAGTTGGTGCGCCTCAAGGATCAGCCCGAAGACATGCCCGACTTTGTCTTGGAATATTGCCACGGCGATCGCTGCTGGGTGCGACAGCAGGCCTGGGGTAGAACCATCAATCTCGGGATTCAGCGATCGCAGATCATCGGTTTGGATTAGATCTCGGCGCTCGGCCAAAGCCGTAAGATAGGAAGGCTGTATCCGTCGACACCGGCTTTGATCGAGCGTTATACGCTGCCTGCCATGGGCGGCCTTTGGACTGACACCTACAAACTCAAAACCTGGCTGCAGGTTGAAATTGCCGTTTGCGAGGCTCAGGCAGAGCTCGGCTATATCCCCGCCGATGCCGTGGAAACGATCAAGGCGAAGGCCAATTTCGATCCGGCGCGGGTGCTGGAGATTGAGCAAGAAGTTCGCCACGACGTCATCGCCTTTTTGACCAACGTCAACGAATATGTTGGCGATGCCGGTCGCTACATTCACCTTGGCATGACCAGCTCGGATGTGCTGGACACTGGTCTGGCGCTGCAGATGGTGGCCAGTGTCGATCTGCTCTTGGCTGAAACCGAGAATTTAATTCAGGCGATTCGCTGGCAGGCGCAGCAACACCGCGAAACGGTGATGATTGGCCGCTCCCACGGCATTCATGCTGAGCCGATCACCTTTGGCTTCAAGCTCGCCGGTTGGCTGGCAGAGATGCTGCGCAACCGCGATCGCTTGGTGCAGGTCCGTCAGTCAGTGGCAGTCGGCAAGATTTCCGGTGCGGTCGGTACCTACGCCAACATCGAGCCGCGCGTCGAAGCTCTGACCTGTCAAAAACTAGGTCTGGAGCCGGATACGGCTTCGACCCAAGTGGTCAGCCGCGATCGCTATGCGGAGTATGTCCAGGTCCTTGCCTTAGTCGCCGCTTCTTTAGAGCGCTTCTCCGTCGAGATCCGCAACCTGCAGCGATCGGATGTGCTGGGGGTTGAAGAATTTTTTGCCAAGGGTCAAAAAGGCTCCTCAGCCATGCCCCACAAGCGCAACCCGATTCGCTCCGAGCGAATCAGCGGTCTAGCGCGGGTGATTCGGGGCTATGCCGTGGCAGCGCTGGAAAACGTGGCACTCTGGCACGAGCGGGATATCTCCCACAGCTCCGTGGAGCGGATGATGCTACCCGACTGCTCAGCGACGCTGCACTTCATGCTGGTGGAAATGACCGAGCTGGTGAAAACCCTGCAGGTCTATCCCGAGAACATGACCCGCAACCTCAACCGCTACGGCGGCGTGGTTTTCAGTCAGCGCGTACTGTTGGCCTTGGTTGACAAGGGACTCAGCCGCGAGGAAGCCTACCGAATTGTCCAAAGCAATGCCCACAGCGCTTGGAATCATGAAGGCGGCAACTTCCGCGCCCTGATTGAAGCCGATCCGACTGTTCAGGCTCACCTCAGCGCCGCCGAGATTGAAGACTGCTTTGCTGCTCAACATCATCTGCGTCATTTGGATGATGTCTATCAGCGCCTCAACATCTAACGCGAGTTAAGGCTGCAATTTCCACAAGGCACAGGGCCACCGTCAGATGTTCTCCAACATGGTTTTAAAGTTGGCAGCAGCACTGAGTGGTCTTGTGCTGATTTTATTTGTGGGCTTTCATCTCACCACAAATCTGTTGCTATGGCGGGGAGCAGAGGCTCTCGATCGCGCGGCGATCGCACTCCATAATCAGGTCTGGCTCCCCGCTGCTGAAGCGATCGTTCTGACAGCGATCGCGGTTCATTTTCTGACCGTCTTGATCCTGGCTTGGCGTAACCGTCAGGCTCGCGGGCCTCAAGCCTACGCCCAATGGCAAAGCAAGCAAACCAGTTGGTTGCGCTGGGCAGCGAATTCCACCGTCATCAGTGGCAGTGGTTTGGCCGTCTTCCTGCTCGTTCATCTGCAGGGGATGCGTTGGCGCGAGCATGATCCGAGCCAGACATCTAGCCTGATTCTTCAAACACTCCAGCAGCCAGCGATCGCCCTGCTGTATGGACTGGGAGCAGCAGTTTTAGCACTGCATCTCAGCCACGGCCTCCGCAGCATGGCGCGTAGCCTAGGCCTGTTCTATCCCCAATGGGCGATCGCGGGGCAACGAGTAGCAATTGCGATCGCGATCGGTTTAGGAATTGGATTTATTAGCATCATTGCTTTAGCAAATCGCACTTTGATCTGAAATCAGAGCAATGATTTCGATTCGTTTAGGCTGTAATCGCCTGCTGATTTTAACTAAAAAAAGCCTTTCATTCGAAAGGCTTGAGAGTTATGAGTTAGGGAGTGATATGGCGCGATCGCCGCTGAAATCTAAGGGCAATCCAAGGTGTCGCGGGTGGCTCGTCCGGTTTTAGAATTGACGCCTTCTGCCACACTGCACAGTAAATCTTGGGCATCTTGGCGCATCAACACATCGGTGAAATCCGCGCCCGTAATCTTGGCACCTTGGAAGAGTGCGTTAAAGGCATAGGCACCTTCCAGAATGGCGTCGGTGAGATCAGTGTTAGTCATCCGCGCCTGATCGAGAATGGTGTTACTGAGGTCAGCTCCGTGAAGATCGACGCTCTCCAAGTTCGCCCCGTAGAATCGAACCCCCACTAGCACCGAGTTACTGAAGTCGCTGCTGCGTAGATTGGCCTTCGTAAAGTTGGCATCGCTGAGATCGCGGTTGGAGAAATTGGACTCAATGAGGATTTCCTTGGTGAAATCGAGAGCGATCGCCGCTGGCGCAATCCAACTCCAAGCTAGACCTGCGATCGCGATGAGAATCAGGCTGCGGCAACAGTGCCGCCAAAGCGTGTGCAAGGACAAAATCACGGGCATTCTGAGCAGAACGCTGCAATCATTCCAGCCTAGCGGTACGGAGGGCAGACCCGACGCAGGTTATCGATCTTCCGCTCGATCGCGCCGGTGAGGCCCTCGTGGCTGCTTGGTGCCGCGATCGCCGGCTGGAAGTTCTGGCAGAGCGCTGGCATTGCCGCTGGGGCGAACTCGACTTGGTGACTCAAGAGGACTCAGCGCTTCGCTTCATCGAGGTCAAAACTCGACGTCAGACCGGTTGGGATCAGTCGGGGTTACTGGCCATCGGCCCAGCCAAGCAACGCTGTCTTAGTCGTGCTGCAGCTTGCTATCTCGCCAGTTTAGGAAACCAGGCAGCTGTTGCCTGTCGCTTTGATGTTGCCTTGGTTCGCTATCGTTCAGAGCCCTCTGCAGCAGCAGTCAAGGTCGCGGCTTGGGGCCAAGGCTATCTAGAACTCTGGTGCTATCTGCCTGATGCCTTTAGCGCCGTCGAGTCAGGCTGGTGGGATTGCGGCTGATTCACTCCTGATCCATGCCTGCTCGCAAACGCTTTGGTCAACATTGGCTCCGTAGCGAAGCCATCCTCGATCGCATTGTGGCGGCCGCTGAGCTGCGGCCCAGCGATCGCGTTTTAGAGATTGGTCCGGGGCGGGGGGCGCTGACTCAACGACTGCTGGCGGCAGTGGACGGGCTGGTTGCCGTTGAACTCGATCGCGACCTAATCGGTCAGCTCCAGCAACGGTTTGGACAAGCCGAGAACTTTTGCCTGCTGGAAGGCGACATCCTCCAGCTTGATTGGACTGCTGCGATCGCCGATCGACCCCGCTTCGCCAACCCCAGCAAAGTCGTCGCCAACATTCCCTACAACATCACTGGCCCGATCCTACAATCGCTATTGGGCACGATCGCCCAGCCACGGCGACCCGCTTTTGAACGCCTCGTCCTGCTCGTGCAGCAAGAAGTCGCCGATCGTCTCTGTGCCACACCGGGACAACGTGCCTACGGCGCTTTGTCGGTGCGAGTGCAGTATCTAGCCAGCTGCGAGCGAGTTTGTGCCGTACCCCCCAAGAGTTTTTCACCACCACCCAAGGTTCAGTCCACGGTCATTTGCCTGAAGCCACGCCCTTGGCCCCAGGTCTGCAACAATCCAGGGCGACTAGAAAAACTGCTGAACCAAGGCTTTAGCGCCAAGCGCAAAATGCTGCGCAATAATCTCAAGTCACTCTATAGCAGCGAGCAAATTGAAGCAGCGTTTGCTGCTCATCAGATTGCGCCCGAAGCCCGCGCCGAAACCCTGAGCATTGATCAGTGGATTGGCCTCTGTACCGATCTGGGCGATCCTACAGACAGCGCCATTAACCCGACTGCATGAAGACGCTGACGCTCGTTGCTCCAGCCAAAATCAATTTCTATCTGGAAATTCTGGGCGATCGCCCCGACGGTTTCCACGAGCTGGCTATGGTGATGCAGAGCATTGCCTTGGGGGATCGTCTTCACCTACGGCAGCGGCAGGGACAGGGGTTTCAGTTGGGCTGCGATCGCGCTGATTTGGAAGTTGATGAGCGCAACTTGATTCTGAAAGCAGCACAGCGGTTGCAGCGATCGTTCCCCCAAATTGGCGGCGTTGACTTTTTTCTCGAGAAGCGGATTCCCATTGGTGCAGGGCTAGCGGGCGGTTCAACCGACGGAGCTGCCGCTCTCGTGGGGCTGGATATTTTCAGTGGGCTGGGTCTGACACAACCAGAACTGGAAGCGATCGCCGCAGAATTAGGGTCCGATATGCCCTTCTGTGTTGCCGGTGGTACCCAGCTTTGCACCAGTCGCGGTGAACAACTGACGCCGTTACCCCCCCTACCCTCTTTATCCTTAGTCCTTGCTAAGTTCGAAAGCTTGTCGGTCTCGACGCCGTGGGCTTACGGTCGCTACCGCGAGCAGTTTGGCGATCGCTATCTACAAACCGAACCAGCGCGGCGCGATCGCCTGCAAGCGCTGCATGCCGGGCCACTTCTGCAAGCGATGAGCGCTGGTGATCCCGTTGCGATCGCGCAACATCTTCGCAACGATCTCGAAGCGGTGGTCTTACCCGAGTACCCCCAGGTGGCGGAACTGAGATCTGTGCTCGGGAACTGCTCTGGCATTCTTGCCGCCCAAATGTCCGGTTCCGGGCCAAGCGTCTTTGGTATTGCTGAGAATCCTACTGCTGCCCAAGCGGCCGTTGAACAAGTCCGGCAAGCGATCGCTGATCCCGACCTGAAGCTCTGGGTGACCCAAACCATCAGCCATGGGATCCAGACGGAAACTCTACTGCGGTAGCAGGGGGATGGATATCAGCGGGACTGGATCAACGTCAGGACAAACAACTCACGATCCTGCAATTCCCTTTTTTCTCGGCTCAGCCGAAGAGGAAAAATGTCTTGATCAACCCTTCAATTGTCTTAATTCACTTGCGATCAGGATTAGAACAATTCGAAGGGATCCCATCCAGCACTAGCTCCGAGGGCTCCGATCGAGCGGTGATTGTAAAGCCCTCTTTGGCTACAGTGCCGGAATTGTAACCATCTTGATCCCAAGAGATCAGGCCTTCGGATGCCTCTGCTAAGGTAGGGGAAATTTCTGGGCTGCCTTAGGGGTAGTTCAGCTTAGGCACGTCTATTCGACTCTTTGACTGCGGCTACTCCTCTGCGATCGCCGCCTAAATGGAAGACGGTATCGTGTCGCCCCTTTCCTCCTAACCGCTGCAGCATGACGGACTTCCTACTCCAAACGAGTTGGTTTATTCCCTTTTATGGGCTGATCGGGGCTCTCCTCACCCTGCCTTGGTCGCTCGGTATCGTCCGTCGGACGGGTCCCCGCCCCGCTGCCTACTTCAACTTTTTACTGACGATCGCCGCCCTCATTCACGGCGGCATTGCTTTTCGTGCCTGCTGGAATCGCGAGCCCCTGGAGCTAGCTTGGCATTGGCTGCAAGCTGCTGATCTCGATCTCACCTTCACCCTCGAGATCTCCTCTCTCAGCCTAGGAGCCATGGAACTGGTAACCGGGTTGAGCTGTCTGGCGCAACTCTTTGCCCTCGGCTACCTCGAACGCGACTGGTCCCTCGCCCGCTTCTTTGCCCTGATGGGCTTTTTTGAAGCAGCGATCAGTGGCATTGCTATTAGCGACTCCCTGTTTTTGAGCTATGGCCTCCTAGAGCTGTTGACGCTCTCCATTTATCTATTAGTTGGGTTCTGGTACGCCCAACCCCTCGTCGTCACTGCCGCCCGCGATGCCTTTCTGACCAAGCGGGTCGGGGATGTGTTTCTGCTAATGGGCGTTGTTGCCCTATCCAGCTACGGTACTGGTCTGACTTTTTCCGAACTGGAGCGCTGGTCGGAAACGGCTTCTTTGCCTCCTCTGCAAGCCACGTTATTAGGATTGGCACTAATTGCCGGCCCGATTGGTAAATGTGCGCAGTTCCCCCTCCACCTCTGGCTGGATGAAGCCATGGAGGGGCCAAACCCAGCCTCGATCATGCGGAACTCGGTCGTGGTCGCAGCGGGCGCTTACATTCTGATCAAGCTGCAGCCCGTCGTCACGCTGTCGCCCATCGTCTCTAATGTGCTAATTGCGATCGGGGTACTGACTGCGATCGGTGGCTCCTTGGTGGCGATCGCCCAGATCGACTTTAAACGTGCCCTCTCCCACTCCACTAGTGCTTTCCTTGGTCTGGTGTTTATCGCCGTCGGCCAGCAAGCAGTCGATATTGCGCTGCTGTTGCTCTTCTGCCATGCGGTCGCCAAGGCACTGCAATTTATGAGCGTCGGCTCAATCATCGCCACCACCAGCAACCAAGATATGCGGGAAATGGGCGGCCTCTGGTCGCGGATGCCGGCCACCACGATCGCCTTTGTGGTCGGATCACTGGGACTAGTTGCCTGCCTACCCCTCGGAAACTTTTGGACCTTCCGACGCTGGGTCAATGGCTTCTGGGAAGCCCCTGTCTGGCTGCCGCTGCTGCTGATCTTCGTCAACCTGCTCAGCGCCATCAACTTTGCCCGAATTTTTAACTGGGTTTTCCTTGGTCAACCCCACGCCAAAACCCGGCGGGCTCCCGAAGTGCCCTGGCCGATGGCAGTGCCGATCGTCTCCTTGGTGATTGTGGTACTCAGTCTGCCGCTGTTCCTCCAGCAATGGCAGCTGTTAGTCACTTGGGCTGCACCGCTCCTCGCTGATGGCAGCTGGCTCAATCACTACGCCATGCCTTTAATTGCAGCCAGCGGTGGGATTGGCTTCTGGCTTGGCTTTCAAATTCCCTGTCCCCCTGTGGGCGACATTCGCGGCAAACTCAATCCGGTGCAAGACCTTCTGGCCTACGACTTCTACATCGATCGCATCTATCGCCTGACGGTTGTCGCCCTCGTCAGTCTGGGTTCCCGCACAGTCTCTTGGATCGATCGCTACATCGTCGATGGTCTGGTTAACGCCGTCGGCTTTGTCGCCCTGATCAGCGGCCAGAGCCTACGCTACAGTGCCTCGGGCCAATCTCAGTTCTACGTAATCACCATCCTGATTGGCGTTGCAACCTTGCTAGCCCTGACCTTCGGACTGGGGGATCTCTGGCAGGAAATCCTCACGCTGCTCCATTCCAGCCCTACCCCTGCGCTCTAGTTCACCCCTGACCCGCGAGGAGACATTGGCATGTCTGCAACCACTGCTCGGCCTTTACCACCCAACCCCGCCAATGCCGTTTTGGAGCGTTTAGAGGCCGGCGGAGCGCTACTGCTCGATACGCCCGACAACCTGCTGGAGGTGGTGCACATCCTCGACAGTTACGGGGTGGTGCTGGATGCCTACTCTCGTAATCTCTGCTACATCGCCGAGAACGAATTTTTAGTGCTGTTCCCGTTCTTCAAGTACTTCAACGGGCAGGTGACTCCGGCTAAACTCTGGCAGCACTGGGTCCACGATCGCATCAATTTTGAGTACGCCGAATACTGCATGAAAGCCATGTTCTGGCACGGCGGTGGCGGATTAGATACCTTTCTCGATGGTCCAGAATTTCGGGAACTGGCCGATCGCGCCATTCGGGCACGCTGGCGATCGAATCCTGTGATGCTGGGACTGCATCAACTCTTTCCAGACTTTTGGCCGGAATTAATTCGCCAATCGGCCTACTACAGCGCCTTGGGTCAGTTCTGGCGGGTGATGAGCGATATGTTCGCCAGCCTTGCCGCTCGCTACGCAGCTGGTGAAATCCGCAAAGTTCCCGATGTGGCAACCCATGTTCGCGACGGGTTGGTGGCAGCGGCGGCGATCCCGATTACTTATAGCGTCGAGATTGACGGCGATCGCTACGACATTCTGCCAGCCTCTGCAGGTTTGACCTTCTTGGCAGACACTGCCATTCCCTACGTCGAAGCCGTCTTCTTCCGGGGAACACCCTTCCCTGGCACAGTGTCCTATAACGCCCAAGCTCATCAAATCCCTGACGAGCAAAATCAATTTGCCTACGGCGCGCTGTTTGCCGATCCTTTGCCAATCGGTGGGGCGGGGATTCCTCCAACGCAGTTGATGCAGGACATGGTGCATTATTTGCCGCCAGAACTGCAGGAGTTTTATGCCCATCGCACACGAGGTAGTCGCGATGTGCGCGTCAAGATTTGCGAGAGCTTCCAAAAGTCGATGTTCTGTGTGACGACGGGTGCCCTGATGGGGCTAGCTCCCCATCCATTGACCACCCAAGTGCCGGAGCAACAGCTTGCCAATCGTCAGTTCCTCCAGCCTTGGCTCGATCGCATTAGTACTACCCGGCTCAGTCGCGTCAACGCCCTTTGCTAACGCTCAATTCGCCCTTTGGCGAGGAGGCGCCCATGCTGTTTGCAGCGATCGCGGTTCCGATTCAAGCTCCCCTGCCTGCCATGGCGCTGTTGTTGATGACAGCGCTCTTTTTGCCACCCTTGTTTCGCGCCCTGAAGCTGCCCGAACTACTGGGGCTGATTTTGGCTGGTGTCTTACTGGGACCCAGCCTGTTCAACATTCTGGAGCCCAAGGCGGATACAGTCGTACTGCTCGCCGGCATTGGCAAGCTCTATCTGATGTTTCTGGCCGGGCTGGAGATCGATCTCAGCCAGTTCCAAGCGGCTCGCGATCGCTCGCTGCGCTTTGGCTTCGCCACCTTCGCCATTCCGCTGTTAGTGGGCCTGCTGATCGGGTTGGGCTTTGGCTTTGGCTGGAATAGTGCCTTTTTGATTGGCTCGCTGCTGGCCTCCCATACCCTGTTGACGTTACCGATCGTGGAGCACTACGGACTGCTGCGCCAGCGAGCTGTAGCGGCAACCCTCGGGGCCACCATCTTCACGGATATTGGGGCGCTGCTGGTGCTGGCAGTTTGCTTAGCAGTGCAATCGGGGGATGGCGGTCTGATCGCGATCGTGCGAGACCTACTGATTTTTTCCGTATTCATCACCTTGGTACTCTACGGCGTGAAGCCGCTGAGTCGCTGGTTTTTCCGCCTGGCTCACAACAACGAGCGCAACCAGTTTCTGTTCATCTTCCTGGTGTTGCTCTTGGTTTCCTTGGGTGCTCAAGCCATTCAGCTCGACATGATCATTGGGGCTTTCTTGGCAGGGCTGGCCGTGAACGAAACCCTGCAGGATGAACCCGTGCGAGAGAAAGTCGACTTCTTTGGCAAGGTGATGTTCCTGCCCTGCTTCTTCATTGACATTGGATTGCTGCTTAACCCCGCAGCCTTCTGGGAAACCCTGACCACTGCGGGCAGCCTCACCTTTGCGATCGTGGGTGGCCTGTTTGGCAGCAAGTTCCTCGCTGCAATCGCAGTCAAACAATGGGAGGGCTACAGCTGGCCCGAAGTACGCCTGATGTGGTCACTGTCTCTCCCTCAAGTGGCAGCAACCTTAGCGGCAGCTCAGGCCGGCTTGCAAGCACAACTCCTTTCACCCGCTGTCTTCGATAGCATCATTGCCTTGGTACTCATTACGGTACTGGTAGGACCATTACTCACTGATCGCTTTGCCCAGCAGATCTGCAGTGTGCCCAAACGAGAAGGCCGGTCAGCACCCGTACCTTCCCTCGATTAAGTGTGAACTTGTGCTGTCTTAGCCCTCTCAAGGCGTGCCACTGATGCACAAGAGGGCAAGCAAGTCAGGCTGGAGTGGGCCAACAGCCTCAAACTTAATGACCTGACAACCATCTCCTGTAAGCAAAGGCAAAACTATGACAAAACGCTGTCACTTCACTGCAGCGCTCGACCCTTACCCGAGGCAGACGGGGATTGAATCAGGAGGTATGGCTCACCCTGCTTTGGGTGGAGGTCTCGCATGGGTTGAACCACTGGGACAATCTGAAGGCACAGCCTAACTGTCTTTAGGAATCATTCTGAGACTGCAAACGCTATTTCCCCTACTGAATAGGGATTGGGAGCAATTGGGCACGAACAACGGTGCGTCATGCGAGGTTATGGACTGAGCCGACCTTTCCAAGCCTCTGGATCGCGACGACAGCTTATGACTGCTGCGATGATGATGCGATCGGAATCTACGCGGTAGAAGATCGCGTAGGAGAACTTGGAAGTCAGGTAGCGTCGAATCTGCCCCTCAACGACTGGCCAACGCTGCGGCGCTGCAAGAATTTGGAAGATAGCTTTCTCGATTGTGTCAATAAAGCTTTGGTGCTGATTGCTCTGACTAAAAAACTGCACCGCTTCCGCATACTCTTGCAGAGCTGTTGGATGAAACTCGTACCTCACTGACCAAACATTTGCCGAATTTGCGCTAGGGCTGCATCACCAGGAATAGTTTGCACAGTCCCATTATCGATTTCAGTAAGACGAGTCTGAGCTTGCTTCACACCCTGGCGCAGAGCGTCATAGTCCATTGCTCCTGTGATGCTTTCGAGAAGCTTATCTAGCAGGACTGCTTTATCGGCCTCGGGGAGCGCTGTCGCCTCCGAAATTAGCTGCTCTAGGGTCAACATATCGCTACCCGCGCTAGGGGAGATTATTCATTGTACTCTGACTCCTAAATAGTGGACGTTTTATTCTTGCTCCTAGACGAGATTTGATTTCACAGACCATCTTGGTGTACATCCCAAACAGTTTTTAGAAATCGCCAATAAATCTCATTTTCTCCTTTTACTTAACTTCTAAATCTCTATAAATTTTATCGATTTCACTGCTTATTTTGACAACTTAAAGCAAGCAGAATTCTGACAAGTAAATACCAGCATTATTTGTATTCCCAAACGGGAAGGCTGGTCAGCACCCGTACCTTCCCTGGATTCAGCGCCAAACGAACTGGTCGCGATCGCCCTAAACCGGCAAATTCAGTACCTGCCGCCATTGCTCCAGGGGCCAATCCCAGTGATCTTCCCAGCGCTGCGCTACCAACAACTCCGCTTTGTCTGCTAGCTCAATTCCCCGCGCCACTTGTCGCAGGATCGGTGCTGGATCTCGCCCTTCCTTGATGGTTTTGAGCAGACCACCGGCGATCAGCAGCACGGCCAAGGGAGTTCGATTTTGCCGGAGGTTGAATGCTTGCAAACCGAGTTCACTGGCGGGATCAGTGCCAAAGCCGGTGATCACGTGGGCGATATCATGGGTGACTCGCAGCCGCTCCACAATGTACTCATCAGCATTGGTTGCCGGTTTCGCGGGCTGAAGGTCATCAGGCGAGAGGTTTTGGCCCAGTAGCAGCGAAGCATAGGCTTGGCCGAGAGTGCCCGTGGGCAGTTGGTTGAGTGCTTCAAGAGCAGGGCGCGCAGGAGCATAATTCTCCGCAGCGAGCTGGGCAACTGCCGGATGCGACAGCATCCAACGCCGGCTCTGAGCAGCAATTTCAGTTTTGTTGAGGGAATCGGCGATCGCAATCACGCGATCGAGGCTTTCGGCACGGGCAGCTTTCAAAAAGCCCACCAGCGTCCGCAAGTTTTCTAGTCGTTGGCCTAAATTGATCAACATGGTAAATCCTCTCAGCCGCCCCCACTCTAAGAGCAGAGGTCTGCACCCCCCAGAGAGTTCCTGCTTGTTTTAAGACAGGCGACTCCAGATCTACTTCTGGTTGATGAGCAACCGTGATTGGAGACGACGGGTGATTCAAGATCGCTGACGCACGCCTCGATATTGAACTTGCCGCTGCAGTGCATAGTGCTTAGCAAACCGAGGCAAATCGCCACTGTGGCCGATCACAATCAGGGTGTCACCTGCATGCAAGAAGAGATCGGAGCCCGGCCGAAGGATCATTTCGCCAGTGGCTCGCCGCAGCGCCACGATAATAAATGCGCCTTTGCCGCTGACTTCGATCGCCCCGAGACGATGGCCGATCAAGGGCGATTGGGGAGCGATCGCCAGCTCATCCATTTGGATATCCAGTTCACCGAGCAGTTCGTTCAGAGTTTGGTGACTATCGCTGCTTTCTAAGAGGTTGAGCGCCGCCGGATGGGTAATTAAGTGCGCCATGCGCAGTGCGCCGATCGTGGCGGGCAGCACCACGCGATCGGCCCCCGCTTGTAGGAGTTTTTTTTCGGTGGCGGGCAGTTCTCCCCGAGCAATGATCGTCAAATTGGGATTCAAGCCGCGAGCCGTCAGGGTGATGAAGACATTGGCTGCATCATCGGGCAGGGCTGTTGCGATCGTTGCCGCTCGTTCTACGCCTGCATCGATCAGGATGGCTTCGTCTGTAGCACTGCCGCGCAAGGCTAAAAATCCTTGTTCTTCCGCTTGGCGAATTCTTGTTTCATCGGTGTCGATCACAATGACTGGCAGACTGGCCTCAGTCACCTTTCGCGCCAAGGTCTGCCCAATGCGACCAAAGCCACAAACAATGACATGCCGCTGCAGGGTGCGAATCTCTCGAGTCATCCGTCGTACGCCCAAGGCGCGTCGAATTTCACCTTCGGTTACCAGCTGCGCCAGTCCACCAATCAGGTACACGGCGGAGGAAGTGCCCGCCAGAATGACAAAGATTGTGAAGATGCGCAGGGCGGGGGTATTGATAGGGCGAACTTCGCCGTAGCCGACCCCAAAGATCGTGATCACGACCATGTAGATCGCGTCGAGTAAACTCCAGCCCGACAGCCAGTAACCCAAGATGGCGATCGCTTGGGTGGCAAGGAAAAACAGTCCCCCAATCACCACCTTGCGGAGAGCAGGCGGTAGCGATCGCCGAGGTGAGCCAGCCGTCATGGCATCGGGACGCGATGGATGTTTGTGTTCTAGTCGGAGTCGGTCAATCGGAACTGTATCCAGCACAGCGATCGTCCCAGGCTGAGCTAAAGCTGGGCTTAAATCTCCTCTCAGGTGCCATTCATCACTGGCCTACTAGAGAGAGTCCTGAACTGTTCAGCATGAAGTCTGGAGTACTCGCCCTTTTGCTGGGGCTACTGACTGCCTGCCAAGCTCCACTGGCACAAATTCAGTCTTCGGGGCAGGGCGCAGCCGATCGCTGGGATGCCAACGCTCCCGTGCAAGTCGCGTTCAATCACAACCCAGATCAGCGATTTACCGATAGCTTGGGCCGCGATCGCGAAGGTGATGATTTGGAAGGACAACTCCTCGCCAGCCTAGAGCAGGCTCAAACATCGATCGATGTCGCGGTTCAGGAAATTCAGGTGCCCCGCTTAGCGACTGCTTTGATCCAAAAACACCAAGCGGGCATTCCCGTTCGCGTCATTGTGGAAAACCAGTATCGCCAACCTTGGAGTCAACGACTGTCAGGCAACCTGAGTGATCGCGAGCGGCAGCGACTAGAGAACTACCGACAGATAGCCGATCGCAATGGTGATGGCCAACTCAGTCCCGCCGAAATTGCTGGCGGGGATGCTGTGTTAATGCTGGAGCGCGCTGGTGTACCGATTCTGGACGACACCGACGACGGCAGCCAAGGCAGCGGGTTGATGCACCATAAGTTCGCGATCATCGATCGCCGCTGGGTTGTCACCGGCTCTGCCAACTGGACAGCCAGCGATTTCTTTGGCGATCCGGGCCGACCTGCCAGTCGTGGCAATGCCAATCATCTGCTCTGGTTCCGCAGCCCAGCGCTCGCAGCGATTTTCCAAGAAGAATTCAACCTGATGTGGGGCGATGGCCCCAGTAAATTGCCGGATAGCCGCTTTGGCCTTGGTAAGCCCTTGCGATCGCCTAAATCGGTCCGTATTGGCAACACGCGCCTGCTGGTTCAGTTTTCGCCCACTAGTCCCCGGCTACCGTGGCAGGAAAGCACCAACGGCACAATCGCCCGTTACCTCACCCAAGCCCAGAAGCAGATCGATCTAGCACTGTTTGTCTTTTCGGAACAAGCGATCGCCGATGTTTTAGAAGCGCGATCGCAGCAAGGTACTCAAGTGCGACTGTTAATTGACCCTGGCTTTGCCTATCGTCCCTACAGCGAACTGCTAGATATGGTCGGCCTAGCGCTTCCCGATCGCGACTGCCGGGTTGAGTCAAACAATCGCCCTTGGAGTAGTCCCCTCACAACAGCAGGAGCGCCACGACTGACGCCCGGCGACACGCTCCACCACAAATTTGCCGTGATTGATCGCCAGCGCGTCCTGACCGGATCTCACAACTGGAGTGCCGCAGCCAACCTCAGAAATGACGAAACATTTTTAGTGATCGAGGACTCTAGTTTGGCCGATCGCTTTCGGGCAGAATTTGAGCGACTCTACGCTGATGCCTTCTTAGGTATTCCGCCAGCCCTGCAGCGCCGCGTCAATGAGGCGAAGCGACGCTGCGGTAGCCGAATCACTCCGAACAGCAATCAGGACTTAACCGAAACTGAGGATTGAGCCTTGGAGTCGAGGGATTAGAACAGATCGCTGTCTGGATCGCGGGGAGCCATGCCGCCCTCTTGATCTCGGCGCGAGCCCAGCAGCTCAAGACGATTGGCCCGGACGACGGGTGTGGTGCGCTGATTGTTGTTGCGATCAGTCCAGCTCTCAATCTTGAGAGCACCACTGATGCCGATCAGACTGCCTTTCTTGACATAGTCGATCGCAACCTGGGCTTCGCGGCCCCACATCTCAACGTTGAACCAATCAGGCTCATCATTGCGGCTGCGGCGATTGACCGCCAGGGAAAACTTACAAACGACCGAACCCGACTCAAAGTAACGAGCTTCGGGGTCACGACCGACGCGCCCCACCAAGTTGACAACATTTAAGCTCATCGTGCAGTCAAACCCCTGCGCATTGCTCAGTCCCATTTTGGCAGTTGTCGGCCAACCCGCCGAGCGAATCGCTGCCTAGACTGAGTTAGCAGGAGGCGCTAGAATCCTCTGGCGTTGCAGGCCACTCCACTGCGTTTCTGGCTTGCTACTCAGCTTAATTACCGCAGCCACGTCATCAAGGCGGATTTATCAGTGAGTATTCTTCGGCGCTTCTCCCTCTCCCGCGACATGGGTATTGACCTAGGGACGGCCAACACACTGGTCTATGTCTCCGGTAAAGGCATTGTTTTACAAGAGCCGTCGGTTGTCGCGATCGACCAAAACCTCAAAAAACCCCTAGCGGTCGGCTCTGAGGCCAAGTTGATGCTAGGTCGCACCCCCGGTAGTGTCGCAGCTCTGCGCCCACTGCGGGATGGTGTCATCGCTGACTTTGATGCCGCTGAGTTGATGCTCAAGCATTTCATCCGCCAAGTCCAAGAAGGGCGATCGGGCGTAGCTCGGGTCGTAATCGGCATTCCCAGCGGTGTCACGGGTGTGGAACGTCGCGCAGTGATGGAAGCGGCTACCCAAGCAGGCGCCCGAGAGGTCTATCTAATCGATGAACCGGTGGCTGCTGCGATCGGGGCAGGATTGCCGGTAGCTGAGCCGACAGGGACGATGATCGTCGATATCGGCGGCGGCACCACGGAAGTTGCCGTGATGAGCTTGCAAGGCATTGTCCTCAGCGACTCGGTGCGCGTGGCGGGCGATGAGCTGAGTGAGGCGATCGCGCAGTACCTCAAGAAAGTCCACAACCTCGTGATTGGGGAGCGGACCTCTGAGGAAATTAAAATCATGGTCGGGTCGGCCTTCCCCGACAACGAATTTGATGAGACAACCATGGAAGTCCGAGGCTTGCACTTGCTGTCTGGCCTACCTCGGACCGTCACGATCAAAGCAGCGGAAGTGCGCGAAAGCATGGCGGAGCCACTGAATGTGATTGTGGAAGCCGTCAAACGCACCCTCGAAAAAACACCGCCGGAGCTGGCTGCTGATATCGTCGATCGCGGCATTGTCCTCGCCGGTGGGGGTGCTTTGGTGCGGGGGCTCGATGAACTGATCAGCCATGAAACCGGCATCATCACCCACATTGCCCCCGACCCCCTGAGCTGTGTAGTGCTGGGCACGGGTCGCGTGCTCGAGAACTTCAAGAGTCTTGAGCGGGTGTTTAGTGCCAGCTCCCGCGCCTAGAGCGGTGCGGAGCAGCAGAACACGATGGCGGATGTGCTGCGTTGGTTCAATCGTTTCGGGCTCCGAGTTGCGATCGCTGGTGGGTTGATCGGGGCTGCATGGATTTTGCGGCAAACCCAAGGGTCACTCTTGGTCGAAGTCTACGCCTTGCTCACCCATCCCTTTTATCCTGGCCCCACTCAGCAAGAGTGGGTCAAGACGGCTACCGTTGCGGGTCTTGAGCAAGCGCTCTTGGAGGCAGAAGCGGAGAACCGTGTGCTCCGCCAGCAGCTAGCCCTGAAGCCGAAGCAACCAGCCGGCGCGATTTTGGCACCAATCATCGGTCGCAGCGTCGATAGCTGGTGGCAGCAGGTCACGCTCGGGCGCGGTAGTCGGGATGGCGTCCAAGTAGGCGACAGCGTCAGCGGTCCTGGCGGTCTGGTGGGGCGCATTGTCAGCGTCTCCCTCAACACCAGCCGCGTATTGTTAATCACAGACCCCAGCAGCGGTGTGGGCGTGATGATTAGCCGATCGCGCAGTCAGGGCTATATTCGCGGCCAAGGGACCAATCAGGTCACCGTGCGTTTCTTCGATCGCGATCCGGTGGTTCGCCCCGGCGATGTCGCTGTCACTTCTAGCGCTAGTACACTCTTTCCTGCTGGCTTACCTGTGGGTGTCGTTCAAAAAATCGATCTACAGGCCACTCCTGCCCCAGAAGCAATCCTGCAGCTGTCAGCGCCGATTGGGCAGCTGGAATGGCTGACAATTCAGCGATCGGTGCCCAGCAGACCATGAGTTTCAGTGCCGAGGAGCTGCGATCGCCCTGGTTAGCCACAGGTTTATCAGCTCTTGGGCTAACCCTCTTAATGTTGTTCCGCTTGCCAGGCTTAGAGCTAGCTGGAGTCGCGCCCCACTGGGTTCTGCTCTGGTTAATCACCTGGGCGCCAGGCCATGCAGTTTGGCAGGGTATTATCGCTGGCATCACCTTGGGGTTCCTGCTCGATGCCCTAAGCACCCCCTACCCTACCCATGCGCTGGGGCTCGCGATCGCAGGTTGGATTCTCACCGCTGGCTATCGCCGCCGTTGGTTTAGCTTGGAACCAATTGCGCTGATCAGCCTCTGCTTTGGGCTAGCGATTCTGCTTGAAGCCACCACCGCGCTCCAGTTTTTGATCCATTTCCGCGATGGCAATAATTGGGCACCAGAAGCGGGTAACACCGCTCAGCGGATCATCGCCGACCTCAATCGTCCTCTGCTGCCCGATCAAGCCGCAGGCATCAACCCTCGTTTTGTGGCACAACCGCTCTACTTCCTGCGGGGAATCGTCTGGGATTTTGCCCACATTGGCCTGGCCTCAGCAGTCATCACTAGCTTGTGCTTGCCACTCGTTTTCATTCCTCTGCGATCGTTCTGGCAACCGAAATGCGATCGTCTGTAAGGTACGACAGCTAGCTAACCACTGCCCATGTTGCTGAGGCATGCAGGATGGATAGACCTCATTCCGTCAGCACCTTTGTCTGTGGGGTGATGGTCTGTTTTTCTAGCCAGGAAGTTGACGAGCCTGACACAATTTCCCTGAGTCGGTGCGGTGACGCCAACAGATTAGTTTGAGTGGGTACTTGCTTGAGCGCTGGAGCCACAGGACAAGCAACAAAAAACGGGAGCCAGTGCGACTCCCGTTAGTGCTGTCAATCAAGCTGAGGTTTAGGCGATCGCGGCCATCCGCACTTCATTGTTGTTGAGCAGATCTTGCAGTTCTTCCGCATCAACGGTTTCTTTCTCAACCAGCATTTTGGCAAGTTGATCAAGAATCGAGCGGTTTTCAATCAACACTTTCTTGGCGCGATCATAGGCAACATCCACCAGCTGACGCACTTCGTCGTCAATCGTGGCGGCAGTCTCTTCCGAGAAGTCACGCTCGGCAGCAATGTCGCGACCGAGGAACATGTTGCCTTGCTGGCGACCGAGGGCCACAGGGCCAAGGCGATCGCTCATCCCGAAGCGGGTCACCATCTGACGAGCCACGCGGGCGACTTGCTGCAAGTCGTTAGAAGCGCCAGTCGTCACTTCTTCCTCACCGAAGACAATTTCTTCCGCCAGACGACCGCCAAGGGCAACCGCCATTTGGTTTTGCAGGTAGGTACGGGAGTAGAGGCCCGACTCCATCCGCTCTTCGCTGGGGGTGAACCAGGTCAGGCCACCCGCACGGCCGCGGGGAATAATGCTGATTTTTTGGACGGGGTCGTAGTCAGGCATCAAGGCACCGACCAAGGCGTGACCAGCTTCGTGGTAAGCCACCAAGACTTTGCGTTTTTCGCTCATGACGCGGTCTTTCTTCTCAGGACCCGCCAAGACGCGATCGATCGCATCGTTGACTTCATCCATCGAGATTTCTGCCAAGCTGCGGCGAGCAGCCAGAATCGCGGCTTCGTTCAGCAGGTTGGACAGATCCGCACCGGTAAAGCCAGGCGTCCGGCGGGCGATTTTGTCGAGGTCGATATCTTTGCTGAGGCTCTTGCCACGAGCGTGAACGCGCAGGATTTCCAGACGACCGTTGTAGTCGGGGCGATCGACCACCACTTGGCGATCGAAACGACCGGGACGCATCAAGGCCGCATCCAAGACATCAGGACGGTTGGTCGCCGCAACGATGATGATGCCGCTGTTGCCCTCAAAGCCATCCATTTCGGTCAGCAACTGGTTGAGGGTTTGCTCACGCTCGTCGTTACCACCGCCGAGGCCAGCACCGCGCTGACGACCAACGGCGTCGATCTCATCGATGAAGACGATGCAAGGCGCACTGGCTTTGGCTTGCTCGAACAGGTCGCGGACGCGGCTAGCGCCGACCCCGACGAACATTTCCACAAACTCGGAGCCAGAGATGCTGAAGAAGGGAACGCCTGCTTCGCCAGCCACGGCTTTCGCCAACAGGGTTTTACCGGTACCGGGAGGACCCACTAGCAGCACGCCTTTGGGAATTTGTGCACCGACGGCGGTGAAGCGATCGGCGTTTTTGAGGAAGTCGACGACTTCGGTCAGTTCCAGTTTGGCCTGATCAATCCCCGCCACATCGTTAAAGGTGACTTGGGTTTGCGGCTCCATTTGGACGCGAGCTTTGCTCTTGCCGAAGTTCATTGCCTGGTTGCCAGGGCCACCTTGGGCACGGCGCAGGATGAAGAACAGACCCACGAGCAAGAGGATCGGGAAGAAGAGGCTGCTCAGAGCCCGCAGCCAAACGCTGTCTTGGTTCTGAGGACGGACGGAGATATCGACGTTGTTATCGGTCAGGATTTTCAGCAGTTGCGGGTCGTTGGGCAGATTGACCTGCACTTTGTCGCCGTCTTCGGCTTGAACCAGTGCCGAGCTGCGATCGGGACTGAGGATAACCTTAGCGACTTGCTTGTTTTCCACGCGCTGGACAAACTCGCTATAGCGCCAGGTCGCCACGGTTTCCGTGCCGCGCTGATCCAGTAAAGCGGTCCCCAAAGCGATCACCACGATCGCGAGTAGTGCGTAGAGGCCGGCGTTTTTCCATCGTTTCTTCACAGGGGCCAATCCTCCTTGGATCGTCTCGGCGGATGTAAAGGGACTAACTCGTCAGTGTAACGAGGGGAAGTGTTAATTAATATTAACCACTTTCAGAAAAGTCGGATCAGCTTTGTTGCCATGCGATCGCCAAAGTGGCCCAAAGCGATAGGGGTAGCAGCGGATCGCCACTGGTCGTCAGGCCCTCATCTGCGCTTGCAGCCTGCAGATCTGCGACCAATGCTTCCAGCACCTGACTGGGATTCGCCAAGGGTTGGAGGAGTCCCCCAGTTGGGGACTGTTGAGCCGCGATCGCCTGACGACACTGCTGGAGTGGCGCAGCGCTGGCGATCGCCCAGACAACACCACTGGTAAGCCCCGGAAGCGGCAGTTCGCTCGTCAGGGTTCGCTCTTGACCAGCTCCCAGTTCGATCGCGGGCAGGAGCGGCAGAGGTTCCGCTTCTGCTTCGCCCTCGTCTGAGACCAGCGGAGTGCCTGTCCAGCCCCAGACCCACCAGCGGCCTTGGCGATCCTCCAGCAGCAGCAGTAATTCGGCGGCCCGATCGCTGTAGCTGCGGAGAGCCCAAGTTTGGGTGGTAGTTACGACCGGAGCGATCGCAACTTCTGAGCCCGGATCAGGGAGCGGCACAGCTGCAGTCTGACGCTGTGCCAGTTGTTTCTTGCGATCGCCCGATCGCCAAGTCCAGCTCACAGGGAAACTTTCGGGACCGTCATTGAGCAGCTGGCTGAGTCGCTGCCGCGCCTGCCACAGGGGTAATTGCTGTTTGAGGGCATGACCGAGATCTTTGAGGGTCTTGCCCATGCACTGCAGACGATCGCGCCGTTGCGCATCCACCAAACGATAGCCATCGCGATCGCTGTGAAGAAGGAGTCCCTGACAAGTCGTTTCGAGAGCAGAAGCTGTTGTCACCGTCGGCAAGGTCGATAGAGCACTGGCCAAATCGACCCGTTCAATTCGCTCAATTTCTGGGGAACAGCCAAGGACGAGCGCAGGCGCTGCGGGCAAATGACGCACCGCCTCCTGCAAAACCATTCCCGACTCCAACCTCAGCCCCGATCGCAGCGATCGCAAACTAATCTGGCGACCACGCTGATCCGTCACCGCTAGCAAGGCTCCTTGAGGACTGCGGAGCTGGCTGCCAAGGGCCTCGGAGGCTTGCAAGCGTCGAGCCAGACTGATGGCTTGCAGCGGTTCACCACTACCGCGTAGTTCTGCCACACCCGCTGCCGCTCGACTCAGTTCGCTATGGCCTTTCCAGACCCCGAGCCGCGCGATCGCCTGACCTCGGTCTACGGCGATCGCATTAGCGAGTCGCTGACTGAGCTGTTGCTGGTCAGTCGTGGGTCGGCTCCAAGCCTGCTCCAACAACTGCTGGGTCAACAGCCCTCTCGGTCCAGTACGACTGGGAATTTCTGGACTGGCGGCCTGTCCGTTGGCCAACAGCACAGGTAAGGGCCAACCCGTTGGCGCTGAACGACTCCACTGATTGACGCGCCGCCGCAGTTGCTCTTGCACCAGCTTTGCTTCCGGTGATAACTGCTCGGCAGTCGCAGTCGGCAAGCCTCGCATGAAAAAGCGATCGCTAGGGCGATCGGGTGGGCCAAAGCCAGCATCAAGACTGACCCAACCGCGTGTTGTCGTCAAACTTTGCAGCAGTAATTGCAGGGTCTGCAAACTCAAATCATTCAGCTCAGGCGCGCTCTCAGACCGACTGTCATGGACCACCAGACTCAACTCGGCGCGATCGCGACCTACTGGCTGCCAGTGCCGACCATGACTGCTGATGTGCAGGAAGACAATATCTTCAGCACCAGCCTGCCCTAAGTGATCCAAAATGGCAGACTCAATACCGTGGCGCGTTGCTTGCTCTTGGGTCAGGATCAGAATGTCATTAGGTGCAAATTGAAAGCCCTCAACGAGGAGTGCCGCTAGCTGCTGGACATCCTGCACTGCACCGTACAGCGGCGGAATGCTATCCGATTGAAATTGATTGATGCCAACCAATAACGCCAAACGACGTTGAGCGGGCGCTGCTAGCAGCGGGAGTGGCTGCCCCAGAATCTGACCGCCCAGCCACAACAGACCACCCGCTTTTAATAGCTGTCGCCGCGTCCATGCCATTCTCTGCCCCCAGCCCTCAACCATCCTAGACCGGCAAGTTGAGTGTTTTCGCGGATTAGATTGTGTCGGTTTCCTCGCCTGAGGGTTGCGATCGGGGCATTTCGACTTCCAACCGAACCCTCAGAGAAGGGGACTGAACCCTGAGGGCTAGACAGCCGCCACTTCGCTGTCGCTACGCATCGCCCGAATCAACTCGGCAGCCACCTCGGGCCGCGAGAATTCTGGCGGCGGTAACTCACCCTTGCGTAGCAGTTCACGGACTTTAGTCCCCGAGAGGTGAATACGCTCCTCAGGGCTGCTGGGGCTGGTTTTCGTCGAGGCCATCGCCTGCGTGCGGGTGCAGTAGAAGGCATGCTCAAACTTCATCGGCAGGATGCCGAGTTCTTCTGGTTTGAACTCATCGAAGAGGTGCTGAGCATCATAGGTACCGTAGTAGTTGCCGACACCCGCATGGTCACGACCCACAATGAAGTGGGTACAGCCATAATTTTTGCGAATCAGGGCATGGAAGATCGCTTCTCGCGGCCCGGCATAGCGCATGGCGGAGGGGTTGATCGCCAGAATGACGCGGTCCTGCGGGAAGTAGTGCTCCAGCATGATTTCGTAGCAGCGCATCCGCACATCTGCCGGAATGTCGTCCGACTTGGTGGCACCGACCAAGGGATGCAGGAACAGGCCATCCACGGTTTCCAACGCACATTTGATGATGTACTCGTGGGCACGGTGAATGGGGTTGCGGGTTTGGAAACCCACCACTGTTTTCCAGCCGCGATCGGCAAACTGCTGGCGTGAGGCGATCGGGTCAATTTGGTAGCTGGGGAAAAGCGGATGAGCGTCCCGCTGCAGCAGCCAAATCGGGCCAGCAAGGTTGATCGGGCCTTGGGCGTAGACCACCGCCACCCCAGGATGCTGCTCTTCGTCAGTGCGGTAGACGTTGGTCGCTTCGTGGACTTTGTTGTAGCGATACTTTTGGGTCAGCTCTAGCACGCCCACAAAGCGGCCCTGGGCATCATCCAAGCGAACCCAGCCGCCCTCTTTAAGCGGCTCCGCTACTTCCTCAGTGACAGAGAGCGTGATCGGCACCGACCAAGGCAGACCATTCGCCAAGCGCATGTCGTCCACCACCGACTCGTAGTCGGTCTGGCCCATGAAGCCGTTGAGGGGGCTGAAGCCACCGATCGCAATCATCACGAGATCGGAGAGCGCCCGCTCATCCAACTGAACCCGTGGCAGGTGATCCGCCTGGGCTAAAAATTCTTGGCGCTCAGCGGCGGTGGCAATCCGCTGAATCAACTGCCCACCGTGGGGGGCAATTCCTGGCACGACTTGCGTCACAACATCTCTCCCAACTATCCATGCACCCAGACATATCCGAGTTGAATGCCTGCAGTACAAGCTTTTGATCCTAGTCCGAAGCGGTCGCTAGACAAAAGGGCATCGAGCGATCGCCCAATGCCCCCAGTCGAGATTTCAGTCTGAATTGACTTGTAACCGCTGGTGTAAACCAGCGACTACACTTGCGCCCTAGGCGTCAGCCGGTTCAATCCGGCCGTAGAACTGACCGACGAGTTTGACGTCGACGGCTTCTTTACCACCCATGTCCGTGTCGGATGGCTGGATCGCGGTGAACACGCCCGCCACTTCACCCGTAGCGCCATCAACTTTCGAGACAGCCAAGGAAATTTCCCCTTGACCAGTCACGAAACGCTTGACGTTTTCTTTCGTCAGGTCTTCTGCATCACCAGCCGAAGGAATTGCTACTGCGCTTTCGTAGCCCGTGGTCAGACCGCGCGCTTTGGGATCGAGGAAGTTCGAGGTGCGATAAGAAGGCACGCGATAGCCACCCCGCAGATCCGTCGAGGTGTTAATGCTGGTTGCCGGCTCACTGGTGCTCGCCACCAAGCCCTTGACCGTGAACAGGAAGGGAACCTCTTCACCACCGGGGAGCAGAACCGTGATGGCTTGGAAATCAATGCCACCTTTTTCGGTAAAGCTGACGGTGCCGTCTGCTTTCAGGGCCAAGTCACCGTAGACCTGATCCAAGCTCGAGGTGTAGCGGGTCAAGACTTTGCCCGGCACGAATTCTGCTTTCTGGCGCTTGTTGCCCGGCTCTTCTTTCACGAAGAACTCTTGCGGCTCTAGGCACAGATCAGTCAGAGCATATTTTTTACCCGCTTCCAAGGGGATGGTGCCCCGAGCGGATTCTTTCAGGGAGAGACACTTGTTGGCCAAGCCAGTGTCTTTGATTTGGTCGTAGGTGAGTGTGCCCAAATCTGCTGCCGTCGGGCCGCTGCTGCAGGCGGTCAGAACTCCGAGGCAGACTGCCAAAAACGCAGCCAGAAACGCGCGATACCGCATATCAGTCCTCAACTGTCCGTATCAAACAACCCCGCCCTGCGCTCAGTTGCACCGACGGTTCGACCGTAGCAGCGGAGCCTCGGGGAATTTTCGCTTGCCATTGTCCACCAGCCTCAGCGATCGCCAAAACGACTCACTGATGCTCCAGAAACAGCTAGAGCGAATGGTATTGATATCCATCAATCAGCATCCAAGGATGCCTCTCAGAATTCTACACGTCAGGGTCGCGACGCTTAAGGTTCTATCTAGACTTAGCGGCAGGGTCCGCTAAAATCGACCCAATTTGGAAGGTCTAGGCATGAATTCGGGTCGTCGCTCCAATGCGCCAGAGACTGTCAGGATTGATCTCCTGCCGCTCAAACAACAGGTGCAGGAACTTACACAACAACTGGAAGGCGACGCCGAAGGGCTGCTGGGCTTACTGCGGCTACTTGAGTATCTCCACCGTGAGATCCAAGATGGCTCCTTTCGCAAGGCTTTACCGACCGATCGCCAAGCTCTCTATGGCCTGTTGCGCGACATGGAAACTGCGGGTGGTTGGCCCTATATTCCCCGTCTCCAAATCCGAACTTTTTTGGAGTTGCTAGAAGCCGATCAGCCTTCTCTGAAATCTGAAAACTCAGACACAAAAGCTTAAAGATTTTTAACAAAATCTAAGATGGCATGAGCCAAGCTAAGTTTGCTGCGGAACCCCAAGGGCTGGGATGAGCCATCAGGACGCAGCGCGATCGCGGCATTAGTGGCACTGCCAAAGCCTTGACCGGGCTGATCGATCGCGTTGGCGATGATGGCGTCGAGTCCCTTGCGCTGCAATTTCGCGATCGCGGGTTCCAAAATCTCGCCAGTTTGGGCAGCAAACCCGATCAACTTCTGGTTTGGATACCGCTGCTGACTGAGCTGCGCCGCAATGTCGGGTAACAGTTGTAGTGGCAGTGAGGCTGGTAGTTCAGCCTTACTCAGCTTCTGGTGGGATCGCAGTTCCGGCCGGACATCGCCCACGGCTGCTGCGAGTAAAACCCAATCTGCAATCGGGGTTGCGGCAATCATCGCTTCAGCCAGTTCTTCGGTACTGACTACCGCTTGGCGATCGAGGCTCGTCAACAGCCCCGGCTCGATGTTGGTCAAAGGCGCGTGAATCAGCTGGACTTGAGCACCGCGATGTTGGGCCGCGATCGCTAGCATCACGCCCATCCGCCCGCTACTGGGATTGCCGATAAAGCGCACCGGATCGAGAAACTCGCGGGTGCCACCCGCATTGACCAGAATCTTCAGCCCTTGCAGATCGGCTTGTCCCTGGGTCCAGAGCAACGATTCCAACCCTGCCAGAATCGCGATCGGTTCTGGCAAGCGACCACTGCCGACGCGATCGCAAGCTAAACGACCGCTCCCCGGTTCTAGGCCCAAGGTCTGAGGGCGCGATCGCAGAACCTGCCAGTTTTCTTGGACGATGGGCTGCAGCCACATATCCGTATTCATGGCGGGGGCGAGCAAGAGTGGGGCAGTCGTCGCGAGGACTGTATTGGTCAGTAGATTATCGGCCTGCCCATAGCGCAACTTCGCGAGGGTATTGGCAGTCAGCGGGGCGATCAGCATCACTTCCGCCCATTCCCCCAACTCGATATGGAGCGGACGACCATGACGAGCTGACCAAAAATCAGCGTCCGTATAGGCGGGATGGCGACAGAGAGTACTGAAACTGAAGGGAGCAATAAACCGCTCCGCCCCCGCTGTCAGAATGACGCGCACCTCTGCACCGGCCTGCACCAACTGGGAGACCACTTCGCAGAGTTTATAGACCGCAATGCCGCCGCAGACACCAATCAGAATCCGACGACCGGCAAAAGAGGCGATCGCAGTCACCGCTTAGGCCTCGTCAAATGCCTCAAGGTCGAGCAAATGGATGTAGTCATCGACTAATTCGGGGCGTTGAAAGGCGATCGCCCGCAGTAAATGCCAGTCTTGGAGTCCTTCGAACGGTGAGCGGTAATCATCCGCTTCAAGCCGTGCTGCTAGGGCCGCTACCTCCGTCGGGGTCAGTTGCTCAATCTGTTCAGGCGAGAAGGATTGCACAGAACCTGTCATGGCACCGCTCCGCAAGGGCTATCTCCAGTGTCCCACAGGGCGATCGAGCCGGGACCAGTGTTATGATTCATTCCGAATCGGGGCTATAGCTCAGTTGGTAGAGCGTACGGATCGCACCCGTAAGGCCAGGGGTTCGAATCCCCTTAGCTCCATAAAATGATCTCTTAAGTTTTCAAGAATCGATCGCTGCTGAGCCAACTGCTGCCGCCAAATTTGGAAGTCCAGCAGAGTCTAATCGCTCCAGCAACCCTTGCTGAATCGTCTTAACGAGCAGCGGCCCTTCATAGACCCAGCCCGTGTAAACCTGCACGAGACTTGCCCCAGCTACAATCTTCTGCCACGCGTCTTCTGCACTGAAAATGCCGCCGACACCAATGATCGGCAACTGTCCTTGGGTGGTGCGATGGAGCAGACGAATCACCTCGGTCGAACGCGATCGCAGGGGAGCACCGCTAATGCCGCCCGCTTCTGTTGCCAGCGGTTCTCGCCGTCCGGGTAGATGCTCGACAGACAACAGGCTCTTATCGATCGTGGTGTTGGTCGCAATAATGCCCGCCAACTGCTGTCGCTGAGCGAGATGAGCGATCGCGACAACCTCTTCGTCTACCAAGTCCGGTGCAATTTTGAGCAGCAGCGGTCGCTGTTCCGTATTCTCCGCCTGAAGTGCCGCCAGAATCGGCTCTAATTCTGTCACCGCTTGCAGCGATCGCAGTCCTGGTGTGTTCGGCGAGGAAACATTGACCACAAAGTAATCCCCAAGCGATCGCAGCGATCGAAAGCTACTGACGTAGTCCGAAACTGCTCCACTCAATGGCGTTAGCTTCGACTTGCCAAGGTTGATCCCGATCGGGATCGATCGCTGCCCCTCGGGGAAGTAGCCACGCAGGGTGTCTGCCAAGGCTTCTGCACTGGCATTGTTGAAACCCATGCGGTTGAAAGCCGCCAAATCCTGGGGAATGCGGAACAGGCGAGGCCGCGGATTTCCCGGTTGTGCCAAGGCCGTGACTGTCCCCAGTTCGGCAAAGCCAAACCCCAGATCCGACCAAAGCGGTGCAGCAATACCATCCTTATCAAAGCCTGCCGCCAAGCCGACGGGCGTCGCGAACGTGAGCCCCCAGAGGGACATGGCTAGACGCGGATCCTGGAAGCCATAGGTTTGGCGGAGATAGCTGCGCAGGTTAGCAGCCAAAGGCGATCGCGATCGCGCCAATGTCGCCAGAAACCCCAGCGCATTGCGCGTCAGCCACTCAGGGTCAACATTCAGTTGCGACAGCAAGAGCGGCCGCAGCAGCGGGCGATAGAAATCCACCGGCGGACCTAAACCACCTCAGCTTGTGGACGGGCTTGAGGCTGCGGATCGAACATGAACATCGAGTAGATCACGTTGCGGCGAATCGCCGTCATCATCTCGAGGAACAGCTCGTAGCCCTCACTCTTATACTCCAGCAGTGGATCTTTTTGCCCATAGCCCCGCAGACCGACGGATTCGCGCAAGGCTTCCATCGCCTGCAAATGCTCACGCCAGAGCGTGTCGATCTGCTGAAGGATGAAGTAGCGTTCGGCCTGCCGCATCAAGCCTGGCTGGATTTGATCGATCTGGGCTTCTTTGAGGTCGTAGGCAATCCGCAATTGCTCGTGCAGGAAGATCTTGATCGCCTCAGGAGACAGGTCTTCCAGTTGCTTGGCCTCTAGGTCTTCAAGCAGATAGACGAACTGCTTGACCTTATTGACCAGCTTTTCCAGATCCCACTCTTCCGACGGCAAATCCACATTGATGTGGGCATCGACGATTTCATCCATCGTCCGTTCGCCGTACTGAATCACTTGTTCTTTTAGCTCTCGTCCTTCGAGAACACGGCGGCGTTCTGCATAGATGGCACGACGCTGGTTGTTCATCACCTCGTCGTACTCAAACACCTGCTTGCGGATGTCGTAGTAGTAGGTCTCGACCTTCTTCTGAGCACCCTCGAGCGATCGCGTCAGCATGCCCGACTCGATCGGCATATCTTCTTCGACGCGGAAGGCATTCATCAGTTTGGCCACGCGATCGCCACCAAAAATCCGCAGCAGGTTATCTTCCAAGCTCAGGAAGAAACGCGTGGATCCTGGGTCCCCTTGCCGACCGGCACGACCGCGCAACTGGTTATCCACTCGGCGTGACTCGTGGCGTTCCGTACCAATCACATGCAGGCCGCCCAGTTCAACGACCTCGGCTTGCTCCTGCTTCGTGACTGCTTCGTATTCTTTGCGGACTTGCTGGTAGGCTTCCCGCAGTTTTTGAATCACCGGATCATCCGTCGGCGCCTTCTCAGCCGCCGTAGCGATCTTGTCTTCCGCTACCAGCTCCGAGAGGCTGTTACCGCCGTAGGTTTTCACCCCGAGGTCTACCGCTGCTTTCAGCAGCTTTTCGGCCTCAGTACTCAGTTCTGCTGGGAAAATATCCGACGACGCTTTCCAAGTCTTGCGTGGCTTCTGGCCGTTGGGCGACCCAAAACCTTGCGCTGCCGGGCGACCGCCCTCTAAACCAGCAACCCCAGCAATGCCAAAGCCATCCTCTTCGAAGCTGACCAGTTGCGGCATCCAATACTCGCGCAGCTTCAGCCGCGCCATGTAGTCCGCATTACCGCCCAAGATGATGTCGGTCCCGCGACCTGCCATGTTGGTCGAAATCGTGACGGCACCCCGACGGCCTGCCTGTGCAACGATTTCCGCCTCGCGTTCTACGTTTTCGGGTTTGGCGTTGAGCAGGTTGTGGGGGATGCCCTGCTCATTCAGCAGTTGTGACAGGAACTCCGACTTCTCAACACTGGTAGTACCGACCAGAACAGGACGACCTTCCGCGTGCAGTTCAGCACAGTCCGCTGCGATCGCACGCCACTTGCCGATCTCAGTTTTGTAGACGACATCAGGCTGATCCCGACGACGGCTGACTCGGTTGGTCGGAACAACGGTTACTTCTAGCTTGTAAGTCTTCTCAAACTCCAACTCTTCTGTCTTCGCCGTACCGGTCATGCCCGACAGTTTGGGGTAGAGCAGGAAGAAGTTTTGGTAAGTAATCGAAGCAAGGGTTTGGGTTTCGGGTTGAATCTCGACGCCTTCCTTCGACTCCACGGCCTGATGCAGACCATCACTCCAGCGACGCCCAGGCATCACGCGCCCTGTGAACTCATCGACGATGACAATCTCGCCACCGCGCACGATGTAGTTCACATCTTTAATGAACAGCTCCTTGGCCTTAATCGCATTAAAGATGTAGTGAGCCCAAGGGTCATTGGAGTCAAACAGATCGCTGACACCTAACAATTGCTCAGCGTTGATAAAGCCTTGATCCGTCAGCAGGACATTACGGCCTTTTTCGTCAACTTCGTAATCGCCATCCGGCTCTTCTTCACTGTCCGTATTCGTCGATCGCTGCAAGAGCGCCGCGACTTCCGATGCCCGCATGTATTTTTCGCTCGGGCGATCGACCTGACCGGAAATGATCAAGGGTGTCCGGGCTTCGTCGATCAGAATCGAGTCCACCTCGTCGATCACGGCGTAGTTGAAGGGACGCTGGACTACCTCTTCAATCACTGCGGCCATGTTGTCGCGCAGGTAATCAAAGCCCAGTTCGCTGTTGGTAGCGTAGGTAATGTCGCAGTTGTAGTTGCGGCGACGCTCTTCCGGCGACATTCCCTGCTGGATTAGGCCAACACTCAAGCCTAGGAAGCGGTGGACTTGTCCCATCCATTCCGCGTCGCGGCGAGCCAAGTAGTCGTTGACGGTGACGACGTGCGCACCTTTACCCGACAGTGCATTGAGATAGGACGGCAGCGTAGCGACGAGGGTTTTCCCTTCACCCGTCTTCATCTCGGCAATCTGACCGTCGTGCAGAATCATGCCGCCGATCATCTGCACATCAAAGTGGCGCAGCCCCAGCACTCGTTTACTGGCTTCGCGCATGACCGCAAAGGCTTCGGGCAGCAACTCCGCCAGCAATTCCTTCTCTGCAGCTGGCGAGTGGGAAACCTTGTCGAGCTTCTGGCGAAACTCAGCCGTTTTGGCAATTAAATCCTTGTCGGACAGTGGCTCAATGTCCTCTTCCAACAGATTGATTTCAGTGACGAGGGGTTTGTACTTTTTGACTTTGCGGACGTTGGGATCGCCCAGCAGCAAATTCAGCATAGTGGCAGCGGTTAGGCGAAAAACAGGCGAGAACCCGCGCCGGAGCAAGTCTCTCGCTTATCCTATCATCGCGATTGAAGTGCTTGGAGACTCGTCAGACGACCGCTCGGCATTCCAGCCGGAGTGATATTCTGCCTCTGGATTCGTCCTGTCCGCAGTGTTTTGTTCGGAGGCTTTGCTGTCGCATGGTTGCTGTTGCCATTTTGGCTGCGGGCAAAGGAACCCGGATGAAATCGCAGCTACCGAAGGTATTGCACCGGCTCGGTAGTCAAACCTTGCTCGATCGCGTACTGGCAAGCCTCACCCCTCTCAACGTCGATCGCTGCTTCGTGATCGTCGGCTATCAGGGCGATCGCGTGCGGGAATCATGGGCGCACCGGACTGACATTGAATTTGTCGAACAGACCCAGCAACTGGGAACCGGTCATGCGGTCCAGCAACTCTTGCCGCACCTCAAGGGTTACCAAGGCGATCTGCTGGTGCTGAATGGTGATGTGCCGCTGCTGCGGGGCGAAACCCTCGAGGCCTTAGTCTCAGGGCATCAACGCAGTGGGGCTGCAGCAACTCTTCTAACAGCGCAACTCAATCAACCTAAAGGCTATGGCCGTGTCTTTTGCGATGCCACCAGCCGGGTTTGCGAAATTATTGAAGATCGCGACTGCACTCCAGCTCAGCGCCAAAATCCCCGCGTCAATGCCGGCGTCTACTGCTTCCGCTGGCCAGATCTGGAAGCTGTGCTGCCAAATCTGAGCACCGCTAACGACCAGCAAGAGTATTACCTAACGGAAGCAATCACCTATCTTGATCCGGTTTCTGCTGTTGAAGTCGCGGATAGTCAGGAGATTTTAGGCATCAACGATCGCCTACAGCTAGCCGACTCCTTCCGTATCTTGCAGGAGCGAATTCGCCAGCAATGGATGTTGGCGGGCGTAACGCTCGTCGATCCAACCAGCATCACGATCGACGAAACCGTCCAACTTGGCACGGATGTAGTGATTGAGCCCCAGACCCATCTGCGTGGCAACACAGTGATTGGCAACAATTGCTCGATCGGCCCCAATAGTCTGATTACGAATAGTCAGATTGGCGACGGTGTCACGGTTCAGATGTCGGTGATTAGCGACAGCACGATCGCAGCCAACAGCAAAATTGGCCCCTTCGCTCACCTGCGCGGAGCCGCCGCGATCGGGGAAGCCTGCCGGATTGGCAACTTTGTCGAAGTCAAGAAATCCACGGTTGGCGATCGCACCAATGTTGCGCACCTGTCCTACTTAGGGGATGCCACCTTAGGACAACGAGTCAACGTCGGTGCGGGCACAATTACAGCCAACTATGACGGCGTTAGCAAGCATCCAACGGTGATCGGCGATCGCAGTAAAACAGGGGCGAATAGCGTCTTGGTTGCCCCCGTCACGATCGGCCAAGATGTCACGATTGCTGCTGGTTCAACCATCAATAAAGATGTGCCCGATGGCGCGTTAGCGATCGCCCGTAGTCGTCAAACCATTCATGAGAATTGGTCGACTCCTACAACAGAGCAGTGATCGATTCACAACTATTCCGACGTTGCTTTGTTCTTATTTTTGCTGATCGTGTAGGCCGCGATCGCAGCAGTGATCGAACTGAAGGTTCCGATCCCGCCCAGCATTAAAGCGATCGCGAGAATCCGCCCCGCTGTCGTCACTGGATAGATGTCACCATAACCAACCGTTGTAATCGTCACAACCGTCCACCAAAAAGCATCCCAAAGGCTACTAACGTTTTCGTTGACATTCACTTCCATGTAGTAGAAGCCAAGGGCTGCTGACATCACGACCACGCCGCCTAGCGTTGCAATGTAGAGAAGGTAAGTTTTCTCAGCAAAACGGGCAGAAGCCTCGAGAATAATGCGGAAGCGGACTAGAAATCGGACAAAGCGCAGTAGCCGTATCAGGCGAAAGAGTCGAACAATCCGGAGCCCGCGCAAGGCTTGAAATACAAAGTCATGATAGGAATTGAAGCGAGTAGCTCCCACCAATATTTACGGAAGAAAAGAACCTTATTCTCTGCGAGGAAGAAGCGGACAAAAAACTCGATGAGAAAAATGCAGGCAATTACCGTATCGGCGACTTGAAGCGCGTAGGTTTGCTCTGGAGTATGAGCACTCAGCACTTCAAAAAAGAGCAGAAAGACATCAACCAACGCCAAAGCCACCATGAGCAAGTCATCGAGGATGCTCTTTTCAAGGGCGGTTTTGAGGTCTGAGGTCATGCCATATCGCGGCTAGGCCGAGGAGTCGCTTGTAGTCGCAGATGTCACTGAAGCCTAGTCTTGTTGCGATCGCCGATAGGCCAAAAGCCAATTGGTCATCGTGGCGCGGCGGGTTTTGCGAGGCACCAATTCATTGATCGAGTAACCCGCAAATCCTAGCTCCTCTTTGAGCAGTTGTTTATAAGGTGCTGGAATCGATCGCGTTAATTTGACCGTGGCAGGCCGACTAGCAATAAAGTCGGGCGGCTCTGGATAATCCTGTCGCCACTCAGGGGCGACTAGGTCCGTTTTCCAACAGGATTGGGCTTCATCCCAGACATAGCCCAAAGCCTGCCAAACCAAAGCATTGGCTTCGGCATCCGACAGCTCATCTTTGAGGATGGCCCAAAGCAACTCATCAGTAATTGTGATGCCCATCCTGATTGAGGTCCTTCCCTATCAAAAAGGCTAAGGAGCGATCGCCCCTCAGCCCAAATCAACCCTTTTAATCAGTCGCTACCCTTAACGGCGGCCACTACCAGTTCCTTCGGCAGAGAGTCGATATTGTTCCACTTCTGGGCCAAAGCCGATCGGGAAGACCGCTTCCACGTTTTCATGCGGGCGAGGGATGATCACCCACGTTTCGAGGGTGCCACCAGGCGTATTTTTCGCGGCTTCAATGCCCGCATCCATCGCCGTTTTGACTTCTGAGACATCCCCCCGAATGTTGACTGCAAAGCGAGCGCTACCGGCCCGCATGTAGCTCACAATCGTGATTCGGCCAGCTTTGACCATGGCATCAGCTGCCGCCAAGATTGGGGGAAAGCCCTTCGTTTCCAGCGAGCCAATTGCCTGCTGAGACATCTCAAACTCCTTCGCGTCGCAGTGTCGATTGTAAAGTCCGTGGCTTAAGACCGAAAGGGCTCGGATTCAGCCGTGAAGTCGATCGGCATCACCGTTTCCACGTTTTCTTGTGGATTCGGGATGACGATGTAATTGATCAGCTCTGCCCCTTCGGTTTCAGCAACTGCTTTCAACCCTGCTTCAACAGCCGTTTCGACTTCCGAAACAGGTCCCCGCACCGAGACAAAGAATTGGGCACTTTCCGCCAATCCATACTGGGTGATGGTGACCCGAGCCGCTTTGACCATCGCATCTGCCGCAGCAATAATCGGCGGAAATCCGAGGGTTTGAATCGTTCCGACAGCAATTGGCATCAGCAAAAACCCCGATCGCAGCGGGATGGAAGAGCCATCAACATATTCTATGGGTAGAGTGTCCTTTCCTCGATGCTGTGGCTGAATTTGCCGTCGTTGACCGAGCGATTCCTGCTCATTTACAAACGCCACTGCAGGTAGGTTCTCTGATTCTGCACAGTCGTGTCTTGCAATCACCGCTGGCGGGCGTCAGCGATCGCAGCTTTCGACAGCTCGTCCGGCGATCGGCTCCGCAGTCGCTGATTTTTGCCGAAATGGCGCATGCAGGCTTGCAATTAGCAGGGCGCGATCGTTGGGAATTTTTGCCCCATGAGCAACCGATTGGCGCGCAGTTATTTGGTGATCAGCCAGCGACTTTAGCAGCAGCAGCGCAACAAGCCGAAGCAGCTGGAGCGGTTTGTATCGACCTGAACATGGGTTGTCCCGTCAGTAAAGTGACGCGCAAACGCGGTGGATCCGCGCTCCTCCGCGAGCCAGAACTGGCGATCGCGATCGTCCAAGCGGTGGCAGCAGCGGTCAGCATTCCCGTCACCGTCAAAACCCGCTTGGGCTGGGAGCAGGTGACCATTCTCGACTTCGCCCAACAGCTTGAAGCAGCAGGGGCACAACTGCTGACACTTCATGGCCGCAGTCGCAGTCAGGGCTATAGCGGTCAGGCAGATTGGAACTGGATTACACGGGTCAAATCACGGCTGTCGATTCCCGTAATCGCCAATGGTGATATCAACTCGCCAGCAGATGCGATCGCCTGTCTCCAGCAAACGGGTGCGGATGGTGTGATGTGTGGGCGCGGTAGCCTCGGTAATCCTGGCTTAGTGGGCGCGATCGATCGCTCTCTCAAAACTGGAGAGCAAACACCGGAATTAGAGCTGCGCGATCGCCTGCAACTGGCGCGGGAACATCTGCTGCTGCTCTGGGAGGACAAAGGAGCAGCGGGACTCTTGCAAGCTCGCAAGCATTTGGGCTGGTATCTCGCGGATCAACCTGACTATCAAGACCTGCGTCAGCACCTCCTCCGCAGTGAGGATCTCAGCCAAAGTCTGGATTTATTGGATGCAGCAATCGCCTCTGTAGTCTGCTGATCACTTGGTAATTTCGACGGGTTTAGACTGCAATTTCCACTGGTTCTGTCAGTCCGGCTAGGGAGTTGCTCCCGTACTTCAAGGAAGCCGATCAACCAAGTTAGGATAGAGATTCCGGCAACATATCGGGGCTGAGGATGGTTTTGTTGCGGCCGCTCCCTCTGACCCGCCCACAAGCTTTCCAAGGAATCTGTCCGTGACTGAGACGAACTTCGACTTCCTCGCCCAAGGTGATCCGGCGATCGCGGCCATCATTGGTCGGGAACTGCAGCGCCAGCAAGAACACCTTGAACTGATCGCCAGCGAAAACTTTGCCTCACCAGCGGTGATGGCAGCTCAAGGCTCGGTGCTGACCAACAAGTATGCAGAAGGTCTGCCCAGCAAACGCTACTACGGCGGCTGTGAGTTCGTTGACCAAGCGGAAGAATTGGCGATCGAGCGGGCTAAAGAACTGTTCGGCGCAGCCCACGCCAACGTTCAGCCCCACAGCGGTGCTCAGGCCAACTTTGCGGTCTTCCTGACCCTGCTGCAACCGGGCGATACTTTCCTAGGCATGGACCTGTCCCACGGCGGGCACCTAACCCACGGCTCACCGGTTAACGTCTCGGGCAAATGGTTCAATGCTGGTCACTACGGCGTCAACCGTGAAACCGAGCGTCTGGATTACGATGCCATCCGCGAGCTCGCTCTGCAGCACCGTCCTAAACTGATCATCTGCGGCTACTCGGCTTATCCCCGCACCATCGACTTTGCCAAATTCCGCGAAATTGCTGATGAAGTCGGCGCATACTTGCTGGCGGACATGGCGCACATCGCCGGTTTAGTCGCTGCGGGCCTGCATCCTAGCCCAATTCCTCACTGCGATGTCGTCACGACAACCACCCACAAAACCCTGCGCGGCCCTCGTGGCGGCTTGATCCTGACGCGCGATGCGGAACTCGGCAAGAAACTCGACAAATCCGTCTTCCCCGGCACCCAAGGGGGCCCGCTGGAGCACGTAATTGCTGCGAAAGCCGTCGCCTTCGGCGAAGCCCTACGCCCTGAGTTCAAGACCTATTCAGCGCAAGTGATTGCCAACGCTCAAGCTTTGGCTCGTCAACTGCAAGCTCGCGGCCTCAAGATCGTCTCGGATGGCACCGACAACCACCTCTTGCTCGTCGACCTGCGATCGATCGGCATGACCGGTAAAGTAGCTGATCTGTTGGTCAGCGATGTGAACATCACCGCCAACAAGAACACGGTGCCCTTCGATCCCGAATCGCCGTTTGTCACCAGTGGCATTCGCCTGGGTACGGCAGCGATGACAACGCGGGGCTTCAAGGAAGCAGAATTTGCGATCGTGGCAGACATTATTGCCGATCGCCTACTCAACCCCGAAGACAGCAGCATGGAAGACAGCTGCCGTCGCCGCGTCCTCGAATTATGCCAGCGCTTCCCGCTGTACCCGCACCTGTCACCCGCAACGCCGGTCGCGGTTTAGGCCCTCCTATCGTCTTGCCATCATGACAGCCCCGGCTGCGCCTACTTCGCTGTATCCGTTGTTGGCCTTTTGTGTCTCGGCCTTGGTGGTCGTCCTGACGACACCAGTGGTGCGTAGTCTTGGCCTGCAGCGGGGGCTAGTCGATCAGCCCGGTGAGCGCAAGGTTCACCATCGACCAATGGTGCGGCTGGGAGGCATTTCGATCTTTCTGGGCTCTTTAGCCGCCCTACTACTGACTTGGTGGCTAGGCGGTTTTGGCGTCCTGCCCTCCGATCGCGAATACGAAATCTGGGGCGTGACGATCGGTGGGCTGGTCTTCTTTTTGATTGGCCTCGCTGATGACTTTTTCTCGCTCTCACCGATCACGCGACTGCTGGCCCAGATGACGGTGGCTGCGGGTGTTTGGTTGGTGGGGGTCCGCATTGATCTCCTGACAATTCCCTTCGTCGGGGGCGTCTATGTACTGCCAGAGTGGCTGAGCCTGCCGGTCACGGTTCTCTGGCTAGTGGGCATGACCAATGCGATCAACTGGATTGATGGGCTCGATGGATTAGCCGCTGGAGTGTCGGGCATTTCCGCCGTTATTTTGCTGATCGTGGCGCTAGCCGTGCAGCAACCGGCTGCTGCGCTAGTTGCTGCTGCCTTAGCTGGGGGGTGCCTTGGCTTTCTGCGCTACAACTTCAACCCCGCGAAGATTTTCATGGGCGATGGCGGCTCCTACTTTATTGGCTTCACCTTGGCTGGGGTCGGGGTGATTGGTCTGGTCAAAAGTCTGACAACGTTTGCGGTGCTACTGCCCTACTTGATTTTGGCAGTGCCGATGTTGGACATGGTGACGGTCATCCTCGATCGCTTGCGCAGCGGTCAATCGCCCTTCAAAGCCGATAAACGCCACCTCCACCATCGCCTGTTGGATGCGGGCTTTTCTCATCGCCGCACGGTCGTCCTAATCTATGGGCTGACCCTCTGTGCCGGGAGCTGGGCCCTCGCCTTCGCCAATATTCCTAGCGGCTACGCCTACGCGATCGCCTCAACCCTATTGGTGATTGTGCTGTTCTGGCGATCGCGGCAGCGATCGCGCCGTTCTCTTCCCTGAGCTTGATCAATGTCTGATCCCCGTTATTGCGCCGAGATTATCAGTGTCGGCACAGAGCTGCTGCTCGGGAACATCCTCAACAGCAATGCTCAGTTTTTGGCCGAAGAACTGGCACAACTGGGAATTCCTCACTACTTCCAAACCGTGGTGGGCGACAACCGCGATCGCCTCCAGTCAGCGGTCAAAATCGCGGCGGAGCGATCGGGGCTGCTGATCTTCACAGGGGGGCTAGGGCCAACCCCCGATGACCTGACGACGGAAACCCTAGCAGCTTGCTTCGAGACGCACTTGGCTGAACGCCCCGAAGTCATCACTGACATTGAGGCAAAATTTACGCGGCGCGGACGGGTCTTGACCGACAACAACCGCAAGCAGGCACTCTTACCGGTTGGAGCCGAATTGCTGCCCAATCCCAGCGGTACCGCCCCCGGCATGATCCGGTCGCCGCGATCGGGCCTAACGCTGATGACCTTCCCCGGCGTACCCGCTGAAATGCGCCGGATGTGGACAGAAACAGCGGTGCCTTGGCTGCACCAAAACGACTGGTGTCGATCGATTCTGGTCAGTCGTTTGCTGCGTTTTTGGGGCATTTCCGAGTCAGCACTGGCTGAAAAAGTGGCGCCCTTCTTCGACCTGCAAAATCCAACGGTTGCACCCTACGCTAACAACGGCGAGGTGAAGTTACGGATCACGGCAGCCGCAGCCTCTGAAGCAGAAGGGGTAGCCCTGATTGCGCCGATCGAGCAAGAACTGCGGGCGATCGCAGGACGAGATTGCTACGGTGCTGACAACGACAGCTTGGCTTCGGTGGTCGGTGCGCTCCTGCACGATCGCGGTCAGACTTTGGCCGTCGCAGAATCCTGTACCGGCGGTGGTTTGGGTCAGTTGATCACGACAATTCCCGGCAGCTCCCAATGGTTTTGGGGCGGTGTGATCGCCTACGACAACCGTGTGAAACAATCGCTCCTCAATGTCTCAGCGGAAACTTTGGCTGAAGCAGGGGCGGTCAGCGCAGTCGTCGCAGAACAGATGGCGATCGGCATCCAGCAGCGCCTAGGGACGACCTGGGGCGTTTCCATCACCGGCATTGCGGGGCCGGATGGTGGCACGGAAACGAAGCCGGTGGGATTGGTCTACATCGGTATTGCAGGCCCAACAGGTTGCTTCGGCGTTGAACGGCGCTGGGGCGCTGAGCGCGGGCGTGACTGGGTCCGGCGCCTGAGTGCGGGTGAAGCACTCGATCAACTGCGGCGATCGCTGCTGAATTTGACCTAAATCGATCGCCTAATGAGTCAGTGCGATCGCCCGTTCTGGAATCAGGCGTGACTCGTACTCCTGACGGAACCAGCGCAGCGTACTAAGAATTGGGTTGGGAGCAGACATTCCCAAGCCACAGAGACTGGTGTCTTTGACCAAATAGCAAAGGTCTTCGAGCTGTTGGAGATCGATCGCGGTGCCTTGACCGCTAGATAACTTCCCGAGGAGCTCATGCAGTTGCACTGTGCCTGCCCGACAGGGAATGCATTTGCCACAGCTTTCGGAGCGGCAAAATTCCATGTAGAAGCGGGCGATCGCCACCATATCGGTGTTCTCGTCCATGACTACCATGCCGCCGGAACCCATCATTGATCCCAGTTGTATGAGTGAGTCGTAGTCGACCGGTGTATCCAATTGCGCTAAAGGAATGCAGCCGCCGGAAGGCCCGCCGGTTTGCACCGCTTTCACAGGGCTTTCGGGAATACCCATGCCATCGACGATCGATCGCAGCGGAATGCCCATCGGCACTTCAATCAGGCCGTTGTTGCGCAGCTTACCAGTCAATGCAAAAACTTTCGTCCCCTTGCTGGTCGGCGTGCCGATCGCCGCAAACCAGTCAGCGCTTTGCTCCACAATCGGGGCAATATTGGCAAAGGTTTCGACGTTATTGATCAGCGTTGGATGACCCCAGAGGCCCGACTCTGCCGGATAAGGCGGACGCACCCGAGGCACACCGCGCTCCCCTTGAATTGAGTGAATCAGCGCCGTTTCTTCGCCGCAGACAAAGGCACCCGCACCGATCCGCACCTCGAGATCAAAGCTGAAGCGGCTATCCAAGACACTGTTGCCCAGCAGCCCACGGCGGCGGGCTTGGCGAATGGCTTGATTGAGTCGTGCGATCGCTAGTGGATATTCCGCCCGCACGTAAAGGTAGCCAAAGTTCGCACCCACCGCATAGGCCGCGATCGCCATGCCCTCGATGACTTGATGGGGGTCGCTCTCTAGGACGCTGCGATCCATAAAAGCGCCGGGGTCGCCCTCATCGCCGTTGCAAACCACAAACTTGCGATCGCTGGGCATTTTGGCGACGGTCGCCCATTTCAAGCCGGTGGGATAGCCGCCACCGCCGCGCCCGCGCAGCCCACTAAGGCGAATAATCTCGGCGACTTCTGTTGGTGTTAAGTCAAAGATGGTGTGCATCAAAGCCCGATAGCCGCCCGCTGCCAGATAGCTTTCGAGGCGATCGGGATTGATCAAGCCGCTGTGGCGATTGACGATTTTCAGTTGTTGGCTAAAGAAGGGCTGAGCCTGATCAACTTCGGGTAGATCCATCGCTGCACCTTGAGCCGCCGCAACGAGATCCGCTGCCTGATCAGGACGGATGTCACTGTAGAGGCGATCGCTGGGATCACACTGCACCAGTGGCCCCGCACCACAGAGTCCCAAGCAACCGACGCTGACAGCCTCGCAGCGATCGCCCAAATTTTGATCGGCGATCGTCTGCTGTACTGCTTTAAAAACGGCCTCAGCACCGTTGGCACGACAACCCGTGGCTGTACAACAGCGCAGACGAATCGGCTTCTGGCAAGTCAGTTCCTCGTTAGCCAAACGCCCCAAATCTTCCCAATCCATCAGTGCGCCTCCTGCTGCCAAGCTTGGACTTGTTGCCAGACCGCTTCAGATTCTTGGCGGCCTTGAATATCACCGTCATAGACCACGACGGGGGCAATTCCGCAGGCACCCACACAGCGCACGGTTCCGAGGGAAACCGATCCATCATTGGTGGTTTCGCCTTCGCGAATGCCTAGCTCCGCTATTAGGCAGTCGAGAATGGCTTGCGACCCTTTGACATAGCAGGCCGTGCCTAGGCAGACATGGCAGCGGTGGCGACCGGAAGGATTGAGCTGGAACAGGTGATAGAAGCTAGCCACGCCGTAGACCTTGCTGCGGGGTAAGGCGAGTTGCTCAGCTACCCATTGCAGGAGCTCGCGATCGAGATAACCGTAGAGCGACTGGGCTTCATGCAGAATTTCAATCAGGGCATCTGCTTGGGCCGCTTGCCGCTTGATAGCTAGCTCTAGGCGACGACGACGAGGATCGACACTGGGTGTCGTTTCAGAAGTAGCCATAGTCTGAACTCAGCGCCCTTCTCTCTGTGCTTAGCCTTGCGATCGCGGATTTGAGCCAGCCTTTAGAGATTTCCCCGTTTTCAAGGGGGACGAGATACTGAACGAGGGACAACGACAGCACGCCATGACCGCTTCTCAGACGGGCCCGACCACCACCGCGATCGCCCAGCGCGCCAGCGAATTGCGACAGCTGTTGCAGCAGGCCAGCTATGCCTACTACGTCCTCGATCAGCCGGTGATGGAAGATGCGGTCTACGATCGCCTCTATCGGGAGTTGCAAGATCTAGAGCAGCAACACCCCAGCCTGATTACGCCCGACAGCCCCACGCAGCGCGTGGGTGAGCAACCGGCAACTGGTTTCGAGAGTGTCCAGCATCGGATTCCGCTCTACAGTCTCGAAAATGCTTTTGATGCTGAAGAGTTACGGTCTTGGGATCAGCGCTGGCGTAAACTCGCGCCCGATGTTCCGGCTGATGCAGGCTACGTCTGTGAACTGAAAATTGATGGAGCCGCGATCGCTCTCAGCTACGAAAACGGTCTGCTGGTGCGGGGTGCAACTCGGGGCGACGGCACCCGTGGCGAAGAAATCACAGCGAATCTACGCACGATTAAAAGCATTCCACTGCGGCTCCAAACCGACCAACCGCCCGAGTGGTTAGAAGTGCGGGGCGAAGCTTTTCTGTCTCTGACTCGCTTTAAGCAACTCAACACCGAACGGGAGAAGCATGGTGAGGCTCTTTTTGCCAACCCGCGTAACGCCGCCGCCGGAACCTTACGCCAACTGGATCCTCGCATTGTCGCCGAACGTCAGCTCGACTTTTTTGCCTACTCGATTCAAGGGCCTAATGACTGGGCAAACCTTGACCAAGCCGCCAGCCTCGATTGTCTTCAGAGTCTGGGCTTTCGAGTCGAACCGCACCGCCAAACCTGCCCAACGCTAGCAGAAGTGGAGCAGTACTTCAGCGATTGGGATGCCCGCCGCCGCGACCTGCCCTATCTCACCGATGGCGTGGTTGTGAAACTGCAATCACGCCGCCTGCAAGACGAGCTGGGCTTCACCCAGAAATTTCCACGCTGGGCGATCGCCCTCAAATATCCAGCCGACGAAGCGCCGACCCAACTGCAGCACGTCACTGTCCAAGTTGGGCGAACGGGAGCACTGACGCCTGTGGCTGAATTTTCTCCCGTTGCATTGGCGGGAACCACCGTCAGCCGCGCCACCCTCCACAACGCCGATCGCTTGCGGGAACTCGACTTACACATTGGCGACACGATCGTGGTGCGCAAGGCGGGCGAAATCATTCCCGAAGTCGTGCGCGTCCTCACTGACCTGCGGCCGGCCGATGCTAAACCTGTCGTGCTGCCGGAGAAGTGTCCTGAATGTGGCCAGCCGGTGCAACGGCCTGAAGAAGAAGCCGTCACCCGCTGCGTTAACTCAACCTGTCCTGCGATCGTGCGGGGGGCACTGACCCATTGGGCCAGCCGGGATGCCCTCGACATCGAAGGTCTAGGCGAAAAGCTCGTCGATCAACTGGTCAGCAAAGGACTCGTCAACGCGATCGCCGACCTCTATCGACTGGATGCTCCGCTCCTCGCCAGTCTGGAGCGCTTTGGTGAAAAGTCGGCACAGAATTTGGTTCAGGCGATCGCAAAGTCACGCCAGCAACCTTGGTCGCGAGTGCTCTACGGTCTCGGGATTCGTCATGTGGGATCCGTCAACGCCAAAAATCTGGCAGCCACTTTCACCTCAGCTGAGGCTCTCGCGCAAGCAACACCGGACGAACTGGCCGCTGTCTATGGCATTGGCAGCGAAATCGCCGACGCGGTTCACCAGTGGTTCACCGTTGCCACGAATCAAAATCTGATTGCAGCGCTAGAGCAAGCTGGGCTGCAACTACATGGGGAAGCAGCGAGCCCGCGATCGCAAGCTTTGGCCGGTCAAACCTTTGTCCTGACTGGCACGCTGCCGACCCTGAGCCGAAACGAAGCCAAAGCCTTGATTGAAGCGGCGGGCGGCAAAGTCTCGGGCTCCGTCAGCAAGAAAACCAGCTATGTTGTCGCCGGCGAAGAAGCGGGAAGCAAGCTGGAAAAAGCGATCGCCCTCAACATTCCCCAACTCAACGAAACACAACTGCTGGACTTGCTTGCCCAAGCAGAGGGGTAGCATAGGCAACAGTTCGTCTGTGTCCCAGCCCATGACCGCCGTTGCTGCCCCCAATTGGACTGCGATCGCCCAAGCTTTTCGGGAAGTCCTGGGTCGAGAGCAAGTCGTTGAGCGGCGCGAAGAATTACTGGTTTATGAATGTGATGGACTGACCAATCATCGCCAAATTCCACCGCTTGTTGTTCTGCCACGTAGCACCGAAGAAGTTGCCGCTGCTGTCCGTCTTTGCAATCAGTTTGATCTCTCATTCGTGGCGCGGGGCGCAGGGACTGGCCTCTCAGGTGGTGCACTACCGGTTGAAGATTCGGTGCTGATTGTCACTGCACGGATGCGTCAGATTTTAGAGATTGACTACGACAACCTGCGCGTTCGCGTTCAACCCGGTGTGATCAATAGCTGGGTGACGCAGGCAACGACGGGGGCTGGTTTTTTCTATGCACCTGATCCCTCCAGCCAAAGCGTTTGCTCCATTGGCGGCAATGTCGCTGAAAATTCTGGCGGAGTACATTGCCTCAAGCACGGTGTCACCAATAACCACGTCCTAGGGCTGACACTGGTGCTGCCGGATGCCTCCGTGATTCAAGTCGGCGGCGCGATCGCAGATCTACCCGGCTACGACCTCTGCGGCATTTTTGTCGGTTCAGAGGGCACGCTCGGAATCGCCACCGAAGTGACGCTACGACTACAACCACTCCCGCAATCCGTTCAGGTACTGCTTGCCGATTTCAGCAGCATTGAAGCAGCCGGGGCTGCTGTCTCGGGCATCATCGCAGCGGGAATTTTGCCGGCGGGTTTAGAGCTGATGGATAACTTCAGCATCAATGCCGTTGAAGATGTGGTGAAAAGTGATTGTTATCCCCGCGATGCGGCTGCCATTCTGCTAGCAGAGTTAGATGGTCGCGCTTCGGAAGTTGCGCAGCAAATTCGCGATGTGGAAGCAGTTTGCCGACAACATGGAGCCCGATCGATCGCGATCGCAACGGATGCTGAAGATCGGCTACGACTTTGGAAAGGACGTAAGGCTGCATTCGCTGCTGTCGGACGGATTAGCCCGAGTTACTACGTGCAAGACGGTGTAATTCCGCGATCGACACTGCCCTTTGTTCTGCATGAAATTGAGCAGTTAGGCCAAAAACATGGCTACCGTGTCGCCAACGTTTTCCATGCAGGTGATGGTAATTTACATCCGCTAATTCTCTACGATCGCAATGATCCAGGTGCTTTAGAGCGTGTTGAAGCCCTTGGGGGTGAAATCCTCAAGCTCTGTGTCAACGTTGGCGGCAGTATCTCGGGTGAGCATGGCATTGGTGCCGATAAGCGCTGCTATATGCCCGCCATGTTCAGCTCCGAAGATCTTGAAACGATGCAATGGCTACGTCATGCCTTCGATCCGCTGGAACGCGCCAATCCCACTAAGGTTTTCCCAACTCCCCGCACTTGTGGTGAACGAGGATCAGTTAATAGTATTCCAGTCGGAGTTGAGCTTTATTAAGAGCTGGAATTTCAGTCACGGTAGTCCATCACAATCAATGCCAAAAGCTGGGGAATATTAGACTTCACAACCTCCCAGATCAAAGCAAGATCAACTTGATTATAGTCATGAATTAGCTTGTCGCGCATCCCAGCTATCTGTTTCCAAGGAGTTTCAGGATTACTCTCCCGAAACTCGCGGGAGAGCCGCTTCACGACTTCTCCGATCACAGTGAGTTCATATAAAGTAGCGAGATGAGTACGCTTATCTGCTAAAAATTCAGCTTGATCCATATCTTGAGTTAATTCAAGAATGGTTTGACAGGCATTAGCAATATCTAACAAGTAAGCTTGATCACGACTCATAAATAACTTGAGCTGTGCTCAAGATAGCTTCTCGACGAATCCAGTTCAAACTATTCTCAATCGCTTTCTTAGTGGTCAAGTCAACTTTGCGATGACATAAGTCTTCCAACTCATTTTCCATGCCAATAAGATCAAGCAGACTAACTCTAGCATCAGGCTGAAAAGCAACTAAGAGATCAATGTCACTGCCAGCATGAAAGTCATCACGCAATATAGAACCAAAAAGCGCGAGTTCACGGATAGCATAACGCTGACAAAACTCCGAGAGCTGATCAAAAGTAATTGCCAAGCGTTCTTGATGCTGAGGACTGAATGTCGTCGTTGTCATTGATAATTCACTTGATGCTTAGATAGAAACTTTTGCTTCAGTTTTCTGCAACAACCACCTTCTCTATTGCCTGATCTACTTGCTGAAAAGTGAAGGTGCGATCGCGGCTGTTATCAATCACGATATCGGCATGCTCACACTTTTGGGCAATCGGCCATTGTGCTGCAAGGCGTTGTTCCGCGGCTGCAGGGGTGAGGCGATCGCGATGGATCAAGCGATCGCGTTGTTGCTCCAGCGGGCAAGCGACTACCCAAATTTGCTCGACCCAGTCCTGTAGACCGGCTTCAAACAGCAGTGGAATGACGAGGACAACGATCGGATCTGATTCAAGCTGTGCCAGGTCCCGCTCAAAGCAAGCGCGGATCGCCGGATGGGTTTGCTGTTCTAACCACTGCCGTTCAGCTGGATCCGCAAAGATGATTGACCCGAGTTTTTGGCGATCGAGCTGACCATCTGCCAGCAGGATAGATGCCCCATAGCGATCGCGAATCACTTGTAGAACCGGTGAACCGACAGCTACAACCTCACGGGCATAGCGATCGGCATCCAGAATCGGTAACTGGTAGCGATCGCGCAGATAGTCCGCCACAGTCGATTTGCCAGTGGCAATTCCGCCCGTCAGGCCAATCCGTCGCCGGACAAAATTTACGTGGTTTGGCGCGCCCATTGTTCGATCGCCAACAATAGGCCGTCCAAAGTGTACTCCTGTGCCTCAACTTCGACGCGACCCAAGAGTTCCTGACAGGTGATCGAAGTCTGGGGACCGATGGAAGCGATCGCCACACCCGAGATGCGGGCTGACCAGTCCACGCCGAGATTCGACGCCATCAACTGACAGAAGTTGCGCACCGTTTTGGAACTGGTGAAGCTAATCAAGTTCAAATGCGCCTGCCGCAAGGCAATCAAGGCATCATCGGGAATCTGACTGGGACATCGCGACTCGTAGGCGGGCACTTCCACCACGATCGCACCTTGCGACTGCAGGGCTTGAGTAATCTGCTCACGGCCGCCGGTTTCAACGCGTGGGAAAAGCAATCGTTGACCGGCAACAGGCTGAGGAAAATGTTCAACCAACGACTCAGCAATAAATTCCGGCGGGATGTAATCTGCCTTACCACCTTGAGCAGCGAGAACTTGAGCGGTTTTCTGACCGACAACCGCGATCGCGCAGGGAACATCGCTCCAGCTTTTTTGCTGTGCAGCTAACCGCTGTTGCACGGCTTCAACGGCATTGGCGGAGGCCAAAATCAGCCAATCAAAGTCTGCGATCGCCGCGATCGCCTCATCTAGAGGCAGCCAAGAGCTAGGCGGCCCGATTTCTAGGGTCGGCATCTCGATCACGGCTGCGCCAGCGGCCCGCAGTTGTGCGGCAAAGGGCGAAGATTGCCCCGCGGCTCGCGTCGTCAAAATGGTTTTACCGATCAGCGGCTGCTCAGCCATCGTAACGGTAGTGCGCCCAGTACTTTCGCAACCGTACCACCTCGCCAATCACAATTACGCAGGGCGATAACGGCTGATCGCCCCACTGCTGCGCCATGCGGCTGAGGCTACTTTCCAAAACGGTCTGCTGTGGATGTCCGGCCCACTGAATCAGCGCCACAGGACTATCCGGCGATCGCCCATGCCGAATCAGCTCGTGGCCAATCGTCAGCAAGTGGCGACTACCCATCAGCAGAATCAGCGTTTCCAGTTGCGCCAGCGCTTCCCAATTCAACGCGTCTGGCTCATGGACGGTGTAAACCGCAAAGCCACGGCTCAGCACCGGATCGGTAATCGGAATGCCCGCCAACAGTGGAGCCGCTAAAGCGGTCGAAAGCCCGGGCAGGACAGCATAATCACAGCCCGATCGCTCCAGCGCATCCAATTCACTGGCAGCGCGACCAAAGACAAAGGGATCGCCACTTTTGAGGCGGATGACTTTGCGCCCTTGCTGGCAGTGCTCGACCAGTAGTTGATTGATAGTGGCTTGCGGCGTACTCTCCGCGCCACCGCGTTTACCCACGGCAATGCGATCGCAATTAGCTGGCACTAAGTCGAGAATTCGGGGGTCGATCAGCGCGTCGTAGATCAACACCTCTGCTGACTGCAAACATTGCTGTGCCTGCAGCGTCAGATATTCAGGGTCGCCCGGCCCAGCGCCGACGAGATAGACTTTGCCCGTCATAGCCGAATTCCCATGGCTTGCAGCCGCAGTTC